>NZ_CATNVB010000075.1 GCF_951230165.1 Lentilactobacillus sp. Marseille-Q4993 | reverse complement strand
TTGTTATGGCTTTAAAAATATGGCCCATTTATTCATCAGAATCAGATTGATTCATGATTAGACAAAAAAAGCATCACCTTTCGGCGATGCTTCAGAAACTTCATCAATACGATTTGACTAAGTTCCAAATTTATGCGAGATGTGTTTTTTTGTTATTAATTAATTATTTCCGCCACCTGCTCAATATTCTCCGGCGTCGTTCTACAACACCCACCAATTATAGTTGCTCCCGCTGCCAGCCACTTTGACGTCAATTCTGCAAACGTGGCGGCATCTGGATTTGGCGTCCACGTTTTAGTTGTCGGATTGTAAATATCACCATTATTTGGGTACACAATAATTGGTTTTTCAGTGCTACCTGCAACTGTTGTCACCGCATCCTAAATATTATTCATCGAAGTACAGTTGACTCCAATCGCACTAATCTGGGGATTATCCTCAAAAAACGCCACTGCTTCAGCTAACGGGGTTCCATCACAGAGGTGCTGGGGATCTTTGATACTGAACGTCAACCAAGCTGTCATTTCTGGAAATTCTTTCTTCAGCAGGTCAGCCAGTGACTTGGTTTCCTCAAAGTTAGGCTGGGTTTCAAATGCAAACATATCTGCCCCTGCCTCCGCTAACAGCTGCATTCTACGACGATGAAATCCTTGATATTCATGAGTTGTTAATGAGTAGTCACCAGTATATTCACTTCCGTCAGCCAAAAATGCCCCGTAAGGTCCCACACTCCCTGCCACAATTGGTTTCTTAGCTCGACTATCCCTTTCATCATCAGTTAAATTGCCGTAATAACTGGATTTTGCTTCAAGGGCTAATCTAACTGAGGCTGGGACATAAGTCCCAGCTAACGCAAAAAAACTTCGGAAATTAATTTTTCCGAAGCTTTTTTGAATTCTATGTAGCACAGAGAATTCAACTCTGCTATTCTTAAATCGACGAAAACCCAAG
>NZ_CATNVB010000074.1 GCF_951230165.1 Lentilactobacillus sp. Marseille-Q4993 | reverse complement strand
AACGCTGTTCGTTTGAACATTGTTGACTCAAACAACAAGCTTATCAAGTCAGTTGACTTTGCAGTTACTGGTGCTAAGAAGGGTGATACTTTAGGTAAATTCCTTCAAGACAAAGATACTGGTGTTTGGTCATGGACTTTGACTAACGACCAAGTTGCTGCTATCAACAGCCAAATCAACTCCGCATTAGCAGGTACTGGGTACTCAGTAAACGCTGCTAACTTCGCTTCAACATTAGCACAAGCTACAACTGGATCAACTGCTACTATTGCAGCAACTAAGGGTAACACTGTATATGAATCAGTTAAGGTATTCTCACGTAACTCAAACGCTGACGTCACAACTGGTGCTGACGCTATGACTTCATATGCTCCAGACACAACTGCTAACAATAAGGTTTCAAACCAAGTATTGAATGTTAAGTCAGGTAAGTTCACTGTAACTTACACACCAGCTGGTTCTGACCAAGCAAAGCCTGTTGAAATAAGCAGTGTTGACTTTACTAAGGCATTCAAGGATGATGGTTCTGTAGATGCTGCTGGCTTACAATCAGCATTGAAGGATGCGTTCGGTGTCAGCTCAACTGATAGTTTGACTAAGGAACAAGTAGCAGGATTCAACTCTGCTGTTAAAAAGTTTGCTGCTCACTACTACCTTCCAGTTGCTAACTTGAACCCTACTGACTTGTTCAGCGGTGCCCAAGGTTCGCAATACACTGCACAAAATGTCCTTGATTACTTGAAGAGCAAGAAACTTGATACTTTGAAGACTCCTATCTTCCCACAATTTAAGGAAGACGGAACTATCTCAGGTTGGTATCAATTAAGCTTAACTGCTTCATCAGCTAAGCAAGGTCAATTTGGAACTGGTAAGGCTCAAGCTGTATACTCATACAACGAGAACGCAGCTAGTTCAATTGCCACTTTACCTGGTACATCAACTTCTACCCCAGGTAACACTGTAAACCCACTTGGATAGTCCATTTATCTAAACAGGTCTCGAAAAGCAATCCTTTTTGG
>NZ_CATNVB010000073.1 GCF_951230165.1 Lentilactobacillus sp. Marseille-Q4993 | reverse complement strand
GGAACTTAGTCAAATCGTATTGATGAAGTTTCTGAAGCATCGCCGAAAGGTGATGCTTTTTTTGTCTAATCATGAATCAATCTGATTCTGATGAATAAATGGGCCATATTTTTAAAGCCATAACAACCACGTTTAAGCTCTTTGACTTTTCGAATAACTCCTTCTAGCGGCCCATTAGAAAGCTTGGAACAGCAGGCATTCACGATTCCACGCCAATTCTTTTTAAAGGTCGTAAAGACAACTGTCATTTCATTTTTAATTGGCTTAGAACCATTGATTAGTTCTTGAAGAGTGCCTACATCACCATCATGAATAGCATGAAGGATAGCTTGGTATTCTTCATAAATAATTTTGAAATCAGGAAAAGCCTGAATGACGGTATCAATAATGGCCTGTTCAGTTATTTTCTCGTTGATTCCGAACTTGTATTTTACGTTAACGGCATCAATCTCATTTTCATTCTTATGAAATAACCGCCAATGTGACTTCAGCATTTTATATAGGCGTGAATGGTGGTCTTCAATCCCTTTAAGTATTCGGGTGCGTGAACAATCCAAGGCTCGTCCGGCTAATTGAACGATGTGAAAGCGATCGATAACGATTTCCGCATTTGGGAATATTCGTTTGATGAAGTGCTGGTATTGGGCGTTTAAGTCCATTGATACTGCTTTGACTTTGCGTCTTTCTTTCAAGGAATACTGATTAAGAAAGTAATCAACAATGGTCTTAGTCAATCTATTTGGCAATAGAGCGACTAGATTGTGGGTTTGAGCATCAATACAAATAAAAGAAAACATTGAGTGGACTGACCTAAATTCATCAAAGCACAAGTATTTTGGTAGTTCCCGATGTTCTAGAAAGGCCTTCCGGCCTGAGTACATGATTCTCTGAACCGAACTAGGCGAAACACCAACTAGCTTGGCCATCATCTTGACGGTTAGGGTATTTCTATCTAGTTCATTGATCCGCTGATTAACTTGGTTCGTGATTGAATGATTAACTTTAACGATTGGCGTGTGTGCTCCACATGTGTGACCACAGTTTTGGCACAGATAGCGCTGTTTACTTAAATACAGCCGTAGTTCTTTACCTGTTAAGCTAGCAATTCGCAGTTTAGTTAACCGAGTTCCATTCTTTACGATGGTAGGGAACCCGCATAATGGGCAGCGCGTCAAACCGTAGGTTAACCGACCATAAACCGTCATAAACTTTACTCTTTGTGGGCCACTGTATCGATTTTCTTCCTTAACTTTAGTTATTTGTATATTTTTGTCTTTGATATCCAGTAAATCTAAGATAGAATTGTCTTGGGACATCACATACACCTCGCTTGTTTTTTGTTTAGACGCTTAAATCTTAGCATATG
>NZ_CATNVB010000072.1 GCF_951230165.1 Lentilactobacillus sp. Marseille-Q4993 | reverse complement strand
GATAGTAGTTGGGGGATCGCCCCCTGCGAGGGTAGGACGTTGCCACGCGATTATTCCGGCATAGCTCAGTTGGTAGAGCACCTGACTGTTAATCAGGTTGTCGACGGTTCGAGCCCGCCTGCCGGAGTTATTATTTGAATGGAGAGTTGTCCGAGATGGCCGAAGGAGCATCATTGGAAATGATGTAAACGGGTTAAAGCCTGTTTCAAGGGTTCGAATCCCTTACTCTCCGTAAATAATAAGTATAATGACCCGTTGGTCAAGTGGTTAAGACACCGCCCTTTCACGGCGGTAACATGGGTTCAAATCCCGTACGGGTCACTTTATTGGAGGATTAGCTCAGCTGGGAGAGCATCTGCCTTACAAGCAGGAGGTCACAGGTTCGATCCCTGTATCCTCCATTATCATAACATTCCCACATGGTCCGTTGGTCTAGTTGGTTTAGGACGCCTGCCTGTCACGCAGGAGATCACGAGTTCGAGTCTCGTACGGACCGTCTGTTATGTATTGTTTAACAATTGAATACACAACAATAACATTATTTCTCGTGGTATTTGGCTCGGTAGCTCAGTCGGTAGAGCAATGGATTGAAGCTCCATGTGTCGGCAGTTCGATTCTGTCCCGCGCCATTTATGGAGGGGTAGCGAAGTCTGGCTAAACGCGGCGGACTGTAAATCCGCTCCTTCGGGTTCGGTGGTTCGAATCCACTCCCCTCCACTTTAGGGATATAGTTTAATGGTAGAACTACGGTCTCCAAAACCGTCGGTGTGGGTTCAACTCCTACTATCCCTGTTTATAATGTTATGGCGGTATTGGTGAAGTGGTTAACACATCGGTTTGTGGATCCGACACGCGTGGGTTCGATTCCCACATACCGCCCTTTGATTGGGTTATAGCCAAGTGGTAAGGCAACAGACTTTGACTCTGTCATGCGCTGGTTCGAATCCAGCTAACCCAGTAGGGTTAGAGAGTAATTGTTCTGGCGGTATAGCCAAGTGGTAAGGCAGAGGTCTGCAAAACCTTCATCGTCGGTTCGAATCCGATTACCGCCTTTTCCATCCTATTATCCATCATATTTTGTTTTGCCGGAGTGGCGGAACTGGCAGACGCGCTGGACTCAAAATCCAGTGTCCGTTGAGGACGTGTGGGTTCGAACCCCACCTCCGGTATAAGAGATTTACCCGAGTTTGCTAATAAAGGAAACAGTTGATAATTCAATTGTTTCCTTTTTTGTGTTGTGAATGTTAAGTAATCTGATAAATGGCTCAAAGTCAAATCGTGTGATAGGGAGGAGATACTCCTAGTATGTTGGACACGGAAACAATTAAAATTCCGGGTTCATATACTAGGAGTTTTTATATTGACTAAATATCGCTACACCATAGACG
>NZ_CATNVB010000071.1 GCF_951230165.1 Lentilactobacillus sp. Marseille-Q4993 | reverse complement strand
TTTTTTAGTTACACTGAAGATGAACTTTAAGACCGAGCATGCTCCCTTGGACCTAGAGTCCCCAATTTAAAATGGTCTTCGTTATCTTCACAGCTTTAACCTGATTTAAGATTGATGACCTTCGAGGCCGTGTATAGGAAATGAGTTAAGCTGCGCAAGATAATGAACGAAGTTCAATTAAATTCTTTGAGGAGGAATTAAAGATGACTGATGTAATTGGTTTAGATGTCTCTCAGGGTCATAGCTACGCTACTTGGTATAGTGGCGAAAAATGCCAAGAGGAATTTGAATTCATGCACACAATAAGTGGGTTTGAAAAGCTTCTAAGATTAGTTGAAAAATCAGTAAATTCTCAAGTGGTTTTCGAGGCAACTGGAGTTTACTCAAGACCGGTAAAAAAATTCTGTATCGATAATCAAATCGCGTTCTGTGAATTAAATCCACTGGACTTAAAGTTGAAAATGAGTGGCCTTCGACGAATCAAGACAGATGTTTCTGATTCGCACCGGATTGCGTTGACTGCCCTGGCAAATGATTTTCGCACAACCCAACCTAAGGCAAAAATATATGTTGAACTACAAGAACTTTCCAGGTTTATTGACCGAATTCAAAATGATATTAATTTGAAGCATACGCAATTACACTCACAACTCCAACAAACCTTTCCAGAAATAGAGGTGCTATTTTCTAGCCGTGTGTCTAAATTGGCATTAAATGTGATTAGTCTATTTCCACACCCAGACTTGGTTAGAGACCTATCAAGAACAAAACTAAAAAATAGACTAATGAACAGTACTGACAAGCGCCTGTCTAAGGCCAAAGGCCTTAAGTATGCAGAACGATTGTTGGAACTAGCTAAAGATAGTTATCCAGCAGTTGAAGTAGACAGTATTCAAGTTCAATCGGTTAGCTATTACTGTCAGACCTTAACTGAATTGATCATTCAAAAAGAAAAGTTAGTAAAGCAGCTAATTAAGACGGCTCAACAGTTAGCAGAATATGAAATCATCATTTCGATGCCCGGGATTGGTGAACAAAGTGCTGCGCAATTAATTGGTGAATTAGGTGATGTTAGAAGGTTCAATAAGGCAAATCAGATCAACGCTTATGTAGGGATTGATATTAATCGTTACCAATCAGGTAAATACCAACGCCAAGACCATATCAATCGGCGTGGTAATCCTAAGGCAAGAACCATACTGTATCTGATAGTCTTGAACATGATTAGGGCACAACATTGGGAGCACAATCACATAGTTGATTATTACTACAAACTAAAAAGCGGCCCTATTCCGAAAAGAAATAAGGTCGCCATCGTTGCTTGTATGAACAAAACAGTTCATTGTCTATTTTCGATGATACAAGCGAATCAAAGGTATGAATACACATACCACGAGCTCAAGGCCCAATAAGATCCGGA
>NZ_CATNVB010000070.1 GCF_951230165.1 Lentilactobacillus sp. Marseille-Q4993 | reverse complement strand
GATGGGCCAGTTTGACGCTCGGAATTTAATTCCACTGGTGTTGGCGACCTCAACCTCAACTTTAGTATAGTAAAAGAGGTATCAAGATTGTCGTCACAATCTTGATACCTCTTACATTAGGATGTTTCTTGGCAGTCTTTTTCGTTTGGGTCGTCGCTTGATTGTGGGATTTCGAGTCCTGGTATGCGTAAGCTCCGCCCCCGATGACTACAACTAGTAAAAGAGCGATCCACCACGATTTATGACTAGTCTTTTCTTCTTGATGTTTTGGCACAATTATTCTCCCGTTACTTTTGAATTGGCACTATGATACCATATAGATTAAACTTTGTTTATGCTTAAGTGGATTGTTTTTAATATTATTAATAGATTATTAATGAAATTATTGGAGGAACAAGATGACAACCTTTTATTTTGTCCGTCATGGTCAAACGAACGCGAATGCTAAGGGCCTCAAGCAAGGGGTTATTAATACTGAAATCACCTACCTTAATGAAGTTGGTAAAGCCCAAGCTGAATCCCTTCATAAAGTCTTTGATATCAGCTTTGCGGACCGAATCATCGCTAGCCCGTTAAAGCGGACGATTGATACGGCTAATACCCTTAATCAAACCGCAAACCTACCCGTAACAACTGACGACCGGTTGCTGGAAATTTCCTATGGGGGTTGGGATGGCCAGAGCAACAAGGAGCTTCAGCAGAAGTACCCAGATGTGTTTGATGCTAATATCAACGACGTTCTTCCAAGTTATGCCAAACTAGCTCACGGAGAGACATTTTCATCAGTGATTAAGCGGGTGGAAAACTTTATGGAAGAAATGGCAACTGAGTATCCTGATGAGCAAATTATTGTTGTCAGCCACGGATTCACGATTAAGGCGGCCATGTTGGTAGCAACTCAGACTGATAAGGTTATGACCATTAACGAACCGGATAACTGCAGTGTCACTAAGATTCAGCTATCGCAAACCGCAAACCAAGCCTATATCTTTTATTTTAACCGGTCGGCAATTGGCCAATTTTAAATAATAGTTGACTTTAAAATTAGTTTTTTATATTATTAATTCAACAAATTACAAACAAAGGAGGAAAATCACGAATGATGGCATGTGCAACTAAAATGATGTGTTGTTCAATGTGTTCAGTTTCTATGAAAGCTGTTCGTGATTTTCCTATGGCGTAAACTAGCAAAATAGCGTTATTTTCTAGCGGTAGAAGTGGATAACTATACCGAGAGGAAACTATTTTAGCCAATAGGAGTGTCCAGATCAGTTTTCTGATTCTGGGCACTTTTTTGTTCCTGAATTGTCAAATTAAGTGCAACGCAACGTTAAAGAATGACTCATATGGTGTTTTCCAGCCTAGACATTTACGAGGACGCTTGTTCAACTTAGTGGCATAGCCCTGAATTTCTTTATCATTG
>NZ_CATNVB010000069.1 GCF_951230165.1 Lentilactobacillus sp. Marseille-Q4993 | reverse complement strand
AAGAAAATGATACCCTGTTTTTGATTAATGCCGAGCTAAACAGGCAATGCCATAATCATATTTCTGGTTGTGGAGAACCAGATGAAAAATGGTAGATATTAACCGATCCATCGCACCGATAGCGATCTTCTTCGTTCCTTTGGACGGATTGGATTGCTTTTTCTTTTGGTACCAGTCATTAATATGAGATTGATGGCCATGTGTTGCCGCAGAAGCCATGTTACCAATAGCTTTAAACAATATTTTACGTGCGTAAGGATTTCCTCGCTTGGTGATAATTCCGTTGCTCTTGTAGTTTCCAGAGTCATTGAACCGTAGGTCAATGCCAATGTACGCGTTAATTTTGTTTGGTGTTTTAAATCTGTGTAGATCCCCGAGTTCGCCTATTAGGCTCACGACCGTTTTTTGTGCGAATCCAGGGATACTCATTAATACCTCGTACTCATCTAGTTTCTGGGCCTGTTTTTTCATTAAATCAATCACAGCGGATTGCTCTGCGCTAATTTCAGTCAATCTGCGGCACAGCGCACATACTTGGTAAACCATGTGAGAGTCAATATTAACGGCCGGAAAGCTTTTGGACGACAGTTCAAATAGTTTTCTGCTAATCTGTTGTGCTCGATTAACAGATACTCGACTTGGTCCTAAGGTTTGAATGATTTCCGAGAGTTGTTGGAATGACTGTTTTTGCACCATGTGGGCATGTGGAAATCGGTCTACCAATTTCCAATACTGTGCGCCGTCGGTTTTGGAAAAAATTTGCTCAATCTCTGGAAAGGTATCTTGTAAGGCTTTATGGAGTCGATTTTTGGCTGTTACCAGATCAGAAACGCATTGCTGGTAGTATCTATTTTCCCGCATCAACTCTTTATAAACTGGCGCTTGTTCTTGGGTTCTTTCTCGACATAAGAAATATTGTGACTCAGCCAAATTTCGTGCGTCGTTAATGTCATTCTTGTTGGGCCGGAGTTTATCCATTTCTTTTTTAGCAGACAATGGGTTGAGTTCCGAAAATTCATAACCTTGACTTACAAGAAATTTTCTCAAGCGGTGTGAGTAAACGCCGGTGGCCTCGTATATAATCTCCGGTTGGCTTGGATACTGATCTAAGTGACGCTTCAGCTCATTAAATCCAATCAAATCATTACAGATTTTGAATTGTTCTTGAACTGCTTGATCTACTAGAATGGCAATCCGTGAGGATTGCTTTGAAACATCGATTCCAACAATGGTTCGCATAGACATCACATCCTTCGTTAAATTGAAGCAAGCTTCATCGTTGATCAGTGATTTAATTTTCTATACACGGCGTCTAGCGCCTAACTTACTTAGATCAACCTAAGAGATTAACGACGAAGCAGCCATTTTTTGTTACGGCATCAAGTGCCAAAAAGAACCTCGGCTTTGCTTCGCTACCACTTTATCAAAAAAATGGTGAATCCTAGCTCCGT
>NZ_CATNVB010000068.1 GCF_951230165.1 Lentilactobacillus sp. Marseille-Q4993 | reverse complement strand
ATTTGCTTGCTCAGGGTTGGACGGCTACCGCCATCCAAGAGGAATATGGGGTTAAACGCGACACTGTTAAATACTGGAATCAAACATATCAAAAGACTGGTATCGAAGGATTGAAAAGAAGACAGTTCACCCACTTTTCAAAGGAATTCAAGGAAAAGGTTGTTCTGGAATACATTCACGATAAGGTTTCGCTATCTTTCTTACGTGATAAATATGACATATCTAATATTGGAGTTATTTACAGCTGGTATAAAAGGTATACTAGTGGCAATAAACTAACTGCCACTAGGAGTCGAATTCATATGAACAAAGGAAGAACAACTTCACTTGAAGAGCGCATTGAGATTGTCAATTGGACAACTGCCCACGATAATGACTACACGGGTGCAATGGCAAAATTCAATGTATCGTACGGCCAAGTTTACAACTGGGTAAGAAAATTCAAGCAATCGGGCACTGATGGTCTAGTTGATAGACGAGGAATTGGAAAAACTGAAGCCGACAGCCTAACGGCTGAGGAAAAGAAAGATCTTGAAATAAAGCGTTTGAAGGAGCAAGTTGAATATCTTTCGACTGAAAATAACGTATTAAAAAAACTGAAGGAGATAGAAAGAAGGGACGCCAAGAAGAAAAATATCGTACCGTTCAAGCGCTCACCAAAAAAATAGATGAACGGACCGGCAAAAAATTTACTACAGCGTACTGTTGTCAATCAATCGGGATTGCTCGTTCTTCTTATTATGACTGGTTGACTCATAAGCCATCCAAAAGAGATTTAGAAGATCAAGCAATTTTGGATTACATTATTCCACTTGAAGAAGCTAATAACTATATCTTTGGTGTGGAAAGTCTGGTGATGTATCTAAATAAAGAGACCGATTATCATGCTTCAGCAAGCAAAATGAGGCGAATCATGCATCAGTATAATATTAAAGCCTCCATCAAAACCAAAAAACACAATCATCAAGCACGTCGTGAATCGATTATTAGCGAAAATCTCCTATTATCTGATGACCTAACTCACGATTTCCAACCAGAAAGGCCAGACAAATATTGGACTACTGATTGTACTGAATTAACATATGGGATTCGAAGTGAGCATAAGCTGCGCTTAAGCGTAATCAAGGATTTATATGATCACTCGATTGTGGCTTGGGAAATTGGTGATACTGAAACTTCTGAATTAGTGACGAACACATTCGAATTAGCTGTTAAAAATAATGGTGGTGTGTATCCAGATCTACTTCATAGTGACCGCGGAAGCGGTTATACATCAGGCTTATTTAATACCACCCTGGCAAAAGTTGGCGTTTTGCATAGCATGTCGCGCCCAGGTACTCCAGGTGATAATAGTCCAATAGAAAGTTTTTGGAGTCACATAAAAGAAGAATATTTCCAATTTCACAACCGTATAACCAAGAACGAAATGAATAGCGAGATTGAGGAGTGTATCAATTGGTATAACTTCAATCGCCGCCAAT
>NZ_CATNVB010000067.1 GCF_951230165.1 Lentilactobacillus sp. Marseille-Q4993 | reverse complement strand
GGCTGTACACTTTTTAGTGTGATAGAGAAATCTATCGCACTATTTTTTTGGACGCAAAAGGACACCTGTCCCTTTTGCTATAATGAATTCACCACAAACCATTTAGAAAAGAGGAAAACAGATGTCCCTTAATGATTGTACTAGAAGAACGCTTGGAATAACAGATAGAAATATTACTTTTGACCAGGAGAACTTAAATTATTTCACTTATATCCGTGGTAAGAAAACCCTAGTGTACGTTGGTTATCTTGATTATAAAATCGACCGTTGTCCAAATTGCGGTAGAATTGAAACCTTTAAAAAGAACGGGACAACAACATCAGTTATTACTTTAGCTAATCATGGTGATCAGCCTACGGCTATCAAGCTAACTAAACAGCGTTACCTATGTCCAAATTCAAGCTGTCACAGTTCTTTTATCAGTCATTCAAGTATAGTAAAGTCCAATCGGTTTGTCTCAGAGAATACCCGATCTCTGGTAATGAAATATGCAACAACCGATAAGTCTAATAAAGATATTGCTGCCTTAACTGGTATCTCTGCCAGTACAGTAAGCAGAATCATCTCGGAAACAAGCGGGACTCACTATTACAAATACAATAGCGAGCTACCAGAGAATATTTGTATCGATGAATTTAGATCGGTTCAAAAACAGATGAGTTTTATCACTTGTGATGCAGAAACCCATGAACTACTTGAAATATTACCGGGAAGAAAAACCAATGATATTAAGTCATTCTTTGAGGGATTCGATGAGCCCGCACGTAAGTGCGTTAAAACTGTAACGATGGATTTAAACGCAAATTATCAGCGAATCATCCAGCGTTTATTTCCGAATGCCCAAATCATCATTGATCGATTCCATGTAATTCAGATGTTAGGCAAAGCAATTGATAATGAGCGACTGAGAGCATTAGAAAAGCTCGATAAATCAACACGAGAATATAAGATAATCAAGACTCAATGGAAGGTTTTCAAGAAATCTGGCGAAAAACTAATTACTAGCAAGCGTACCTACCGATTACATAATCATGAGTATCTGACTGACTACGAAATTCTAGAGATTGGTTTTTCTAAGTCTCCCCGTCTAAAGGCCGTTTGGGAAGTTTATCAGTCACTTTTGAAGACCATTCATAATAACGACAAACAGGGCTTCTATGACTGCATCAATAACTATAAACAAACAGGAACGCAAATGGATGACGTAATGGTGACTTTCAAACAAAACCTTGCTTTCATAGGAAACGCCGTTGTTTATTCTTATTCCAATGGACCACTTGAAGGGCTTATACGAAAGATTAAGCAAATTCGCAGAACTGCCTATGGTTATAGAAATATGAAGAACCTATTCACCAGAATTCGACTTGAATTGAGAACAAAATAAAAGCCACAAATCTTTCGATTTGTGGTCCGGAGCTACTCCGTGTCAAGCGGACAGTTAAATAATTAAAATTAGGCAATCTTATTTGAGGCATGATTTCGATATTCTATCGGAGTCATGCCTTTTAGTGTT
>NZ_CATNVB010000066.1 GCF_951230165.1 Lentilactobacillus sp. Marseille-Q4993 | reverse complement strand
ACACCTCGCTTGTTTTTTGTTTAGACGCTTAAATCTTAGCATATGGGACAGTGATGTCCTATTTGTTTTGGATAAAAAAACTGGCATTGATGATGTTCATCAATACCAGAAAGTATAGTTCCATAAATTTTGTGGGATGTGTTTTTGGTGCATTGGGATTTGCTCAGTCAGGAGGCAAACAAAATTGCAAACATTTTCGACAATTGTATTTGTTGTTGGACTGTTAATTTTAATAAATTCAGCAACTTGGCCATTTAAAATTATAGGTATTATTTGTTTATTGGCCGGATTTTTCTTAGATAAAAGAATTCTGAAGTTAATTAGAAAAAATTAGATGTTGTAATCTGATAAATGGGGTGGATAGGAAAAGCCCATTTTTTAACGTGGTAACTAGTATATAAAAACTGATTTTCATTGGTACTGTTAAGTAGATGCTAATGATATTTTGAAATGTAATTCCTTCATTTTTTATCTAGGTTTGTTTTTGAAGCTAATGTGAAGACTCGCTTTTAGTTTTCAATAGCGTCCAAATTTCTAACTATCGTTAGTTCATTTGAGTAAATAAAAGCTGTTACCCGAAATTGATAACAGCTAATTCCTAATTCCACACAGTTAAACTGGTTCGTTCAGATTATTAAAGGAAATTATTCTGGATCAATTCGACAGATTGCTTATTCTCATGATTCAGATGACACCTATAGTAGACGATTTAGTAATAAGCAATGGCAACCGTGGCAAAAAGTCAGCTTTGGCGGCAATTTGGTATCTCTAGATAGTGACCAAACGATTGATGTCATTAAGACTTTCAAAAAACCAGTGGTCAGTAGTGACTCAAGTAATTTGGCATCACTAAATGATGTCAACAAAGCAATTAGTGGATTTACAACTAATAAGCAAAATTTTACCGCCGGACTACAGTCCAATGGTAAAGACGTTGCAACTGTAGATATGGCTGGTGGACTAAAAGTTGGTGATTACATCCCAATGGTTCCAAGCAATGGTGGGACTGGAGTTATTTAGATAAATAATGTTTCAGTTTCTGGAAATGTCAAAACTATTATCGGTACCTATACGATTGGTGGGGCAATGTATCAATCGTTCGTTGTGGGATCAGCAGCTGTGCTTTTTCCAAGAAGTGTTGGAATAATTGATAAAGTTGAAACAGACGGTGTCACGGGAATGCAATATCCAACTAACTCAGTCTATACCCCTTCTTATACCAAAACATCAAGCGGAGATTGTATTATTTTTAGTGAGGCACAAAGTAGCAGTCAGACCGGAATTATTGTTTTAATGGGCAGTTCAACTTTTACATCACATATTAAACTATAGGAGATTTTACAAATGAAAAATATTTTAGATTTTTTTAATTCAGCTCAAGCAACCGCTTTGGTTTCTTTTTTCTACCAAAAATCAAGTTTCATGCCTAATTTAATACATGTAATTTGTGATTATTTCTGATGGCTGGACACACTCAAATAAGCCTTACGGCTTGTCCGTTTTTCAAGAAAATG
>NZ_CATNVB010000065.1 GCF_951230165.1 Lentilactobacillus sp. Marseille-Q4993 | reverse complement strand
CATAGTATTCTAAAAAAAGAGTACACTAAATAGTAGCGGTTTATTTTCCCAAAAAATCGCTGTATTGGTTCAATATACAATTTATATTAGTAGCCTAATGGGACGTTTTCTCATAGTCGTAAGCTTGGTTTGTGCAGACCAAGTTCATTATTGTCCTATCAAGTCTGTTTACACAGGCAATCATAGCGACCAAGTCTGGTTTAGGATTTGGTTCGCTTTTTTGTTTGTAGTAGTAATCCACAATGTGATTATCAAATCGTGCCTTATTTTTTAACATACTTCTTATCATTTCAAACATGATGTACCGTGCACTGTTTTGACCTCTTCTGTTAATTCGATCTGCTTTTTTAATATCTCCAGATTGGACTCTGCGTAAATCAATTCCGATATATGCATTTAATTGTTTATAAGAAGAAAAGCGCTTAATATCACCCGTGAACCCCATCATCAACGCTGTGGATATTTCGCCCGCTCCAGGAATGCTTGTAATCAGTCTAAACTCTGGAAATTTATTTGCGTAATCAATTAGTTGTTGCTTTAGTAATTCATGCATTTTGTTATATTGATTGATTTCATCACAGTAAGCTTGAATCTGACTAATCATAAAAGAATCTGCGGGAACTGCCGGATAAGAAATTTGACCTGCATTCCAAACCTCCACACACCGCTTTTTAATTAAATCAAGATGTATTTTATGACTTACAAGACTAGTAACCCGTTTCGCCATTGTTTCAGGAATATCACCTATTAAAAAGTCTGGGTGTGGATACAGTTTAACAAAAGTCAATCCAAGTACTGATCGAATTGGTTTAAATAAATCATTTAACTCTGGAAAAGACTGTTCAAGAGCGGCGTGTAAATGATTAATAGTTCTAGAACGTTCTTTAGTTATCTCTAAATATCGATGAGCCATTAAGTGTAATCTCTCGTATCTTTTTGGATATGGCCTACGGCCATGAATTAATGACTTCTGTTCTATTCCTAAAAGTGCTAACTTAACTGCATCAGAGCGATCAGTTTTTTGCCTTCGCAAACTTGCCATTCGTATTGATGATTCTAAAGGATTTATTTCGAGATATTCAAAATTCTCGTTAGTAAAAAACGTGGTGAGAACTTTAGAGTAAATACCTGTTGTTTCAAATACTGATAGGACGGGGGAACTATCTTTGATTATTGATTTAAGTTTAGCTAACCCCTGCTTATTATGGACAATTTTAAATTCCTTAATAATTCTGTGATCGTTTAAAAGAGCACATGAACTTTTGCCTCGACTAACATCAATACCTAAAATATGCACTTTATCACCTTCCATATATTTTTGAGGCAACAACAGCACAGCTCCGTTCATTTTCTATGTTCGATCTTATAGACCCACATCCTAAATCTAACTTTTCACTGTGTGCTGATGGGCCAGTTTGACGCTCGGAATTTAATTCCACTGGTGTTGGCGACCTCAACCTCAACTTTAGTATAGTAAAAGAGGTATCAAGATTGTCGTCACAATCTTGATACCTCTTACATTAGGATGTTT
>NZ_CATNVB010000064.1 GCF_951230165.1 Lentilactobacillus sp. Marseille-Q4993 | reverse complement strand
TTGTTATGGCTTTAAAAATATGGCCCATTTATTCATCAGAATCAGATTGATTCATGATTAGACAAAAAAAGCATCACCTTTCGGCGATGCTTCAGAAACTTCATCAATACGATTTGACTAAGTTCCACAAAAAGACTGACACAAAACTTTCGTTTTATATCAGTCTTATTTATATTAATCTTCTGCAACGAATGGCATTAAGCCCATGATCCGTGCACGCTTAATAGCAATGGTTAACTTGCGTTGGTTCTTTGCGCTAGTTCCTGTAACCCGACGTGGAAGAATCTTTCCACGTTCTGACACAAACCGCTTCAACAAATCAGTATCTTTGTAATCAATAAACTCGATATGATTTGCTGCAATAAAATCAACTTTACGACGACGACGGCCGCCACGTCTTTGTTGAGCCATAATTGTTCCTCCTCAATTATTTTCGATTTCTACCTAGAATGGTAAATCATCATCGGAAATATCGATTGAGTCCCCAGAATTAGCAAATGGATCTGCAGGTGCAGAATTGTTATTGCTATTATTCGAAGAATTATTATCGAATGGATTTCCGTTATTTTGCTGAGGAGCACTGTTGCCTTGTGGAGCTGAACCACCATTATTGTTATCTCGTTGAGAACGAGGTTCCAATAAGGAGAAGTTTTCAACCACAATTTCAGTTACATAAACTCGTTGTCCTTGTTGGTTTTCGTAATTCCGAGTTTGAATTCGGCCTTCGACACCAACGAGGGAACCCTTATGAACGAAATTAGCAAAATTTTCAGCGGACTTGCGCCAGATTACACAGTTAATGAAATCAGCCTCACGCTCACCTTGTTGATTGGTAAAACGACGATCCACTGCAAGGGTAAAAGTACCCACTGCAGTACCACTTTGTGTGTATCGTAAATCAACATCGCGGGTTAGGCGACCCGTTAGAACTGCTCGATTTAGCATGCTGAATATGCCCCTCTCATTATTAATTATTAACCTTCACGAACGATAGTCATATGACGTAAAATATCGTCATTGATCTTTGCAAGACGGTCAAATTCGTTCAAAGCTTCGTCAGAATCAGTTGAAAGGTTGATAATGTGGTAAGTACCTTCATTATAACCGCCGATTTCGTAAGCAAACTTACGCTTTGACCAATCTTTAGAATCGATAATCTTAGCATTATTGTCGCTAACAACCTTGTCGAATCTTTCTACTAAAGCAGTCTTAGCAGCATCATCGATGTCTGGACGAATAATGTAAGTAATTTCGTATTTCTTTTCTTCCATTTTTGTACACCTCCTCGTGGACTAATGGCTCTTTATGCAAGAGCAAGGAGAGTTTCTGTATTATCAGATACTCACAAGATAAAAGTGTAACACTCCTTGAATAAAATATCAATACGCCTATTTGTTGATTTCGATACACATAATTATATCCGAAAAGAGGCCGGGACATAAGTCCCGCCAATAAATAAACTGGATCATATTTTTCATGACTTTTTGAAAAATATGATCCAGTTTTTCTTTTATCAGTAAAAAATAAGAAAAATTAGCCATCATCAAGGC
>NZ_CATNVB010000063.1 GCF_951230165.1 Lentilactobacillus sp. Marseille-Q4993 | reverse complement strand
CAAGCTTACGACTATGAGAAAACGTCCCATTAGGCTACTAATATAAATTGTATATTGAACCAATACAGCGATTTTTTGGGAAAATAAACCGCTACTATTTAGTGTACTCTTTTTTTAGAATACTATGCATTTGACATTCTACTAGAACTGTTGTTGGTCGATAGTTTTTGGAAGTTCTAATCACTTTGTGATTAGGGCTTCTTTTTTATGGATTTTGAAATTGAATAATACTCTAACTCTGAATCTAAAGAAGTTTCTAAAACCGTACCCACTGCGTTTGATAAGCTTGATCTTGTTGTTTGAACCTTCTAATGGTCCATTTGTGTAGTTATGAATGAAGGTGTTTTGTATCTCATCATGGTGCTGCTGAAGATGGTTGAGGACTACTTGCATCTCTTCTGAACATTTTTCGGTGTGTTTAAAATCGATATTGTAGTTGTTCCAATCTTTATCTTTAACTGCCTGATACAGTTGGTTTAATACTTTGTATGTTTCTTCAAGTTCTGGTGATAGATGAGTGATTGATCTAACTACATCAATTTCAGGCATCAAATATGGCAAGTAAGTCCATCTTCGATAATGTTCATAATCAAGGCTTTCATGAGGTGTTAATAGTAGTTTCCAATAGCGCTTAAGCGCTTTGTATTCACGCGATGAGTGAGAAAAATTCTTCATAACTTTAATCCTGGTTTTATTGAAAGCTCGATTAAGATCGTTGATTATATGGAATTTATCCACCACAACGATTGCGTTTGAAAACACGGTTTCTATTAATCTTGGATAGGTGTAGTTCATATCAGTGACGATGATTTTTACGTTTTCTCGTGCGGAGTCAGTGTAACGCCTAAAGTGGCTTACCAGCTTCCGTAACGATCTAAACGATAGAATGTCTATCAGTTCATGCGTTTCTCCATCCATTATTTCAAAACTCATTGTATCCTCTGTTGATTTTGTGGTCTTAACCTCATCAACCAGAATCACCTTTGGTAAGAAGTTTAAATTAGGCTCGAAGTCACGTTCTGCTTGCATCATGAGGCGACCAACGAAACTGTCAGATGTAGATATCTCTTTTGAGATATGCTTCATGGACACTTCTTCGGTCAGCTTTTCTAAACAAAGTTTTCGAGTAGCGTATGAAATAGTGCAGTTTTTTGGGACGATACTGGTTTGTGCTAAGAAGTAATGTGGTTTGTTAGCATCTTCTTTACAACAGAAATAACGGCGCTTCAAAATTAAAATCACTGTGTTACCAATAGCTCTTGGATACCTGATGGTCGTCCTCCGCCAACCGTATTTTGTTATTTGGCCTTCATTAATAATTCCACAGTGTTCACATGCCTTAGGAACATAATCAAGCGTAGCTTGGATTCTAGTAATACCATCATCGCCAACCGAGCTATCAATCAAAGTTATATTTTCATCTTTAATACTTAGTAAATTTTTGCTAATATTATCCATGCGGAGTCCTTTCTTTGAACGCTTTTAGTAGGGTGGTTTAAAACGGAAGGTCTCCGTTTTTGTGTACCTTTAGAATATACAAAAAAATCTGCTATCAGTGATAGAAAAATCTATCACCAACAACAGATATTGTAGAACC
>NZ_CATNVB010000062.1 GCF_951230165.1 Lentilactobacillus sp. Marseille-Q4993 | reverse complement strand
GAGGCTGGGACAAAAGTCCTAGTTAAAGCAAAAAAGCTTCGGAAATAAAAATTTCCGAGGCTTTTTTGCATTTTACGTAGCACAGAGAATTCAACTCTGCTATTCTTAAATCGACTAAAACCCAAGGATAGGAGTGAATCTCTATGTACAGACATTATAACAATAATCAAACGACTTTAACATTACCTTTGGATATTTCTATTCCAGAAACCCACATCGCTCGAGCAATCAGCTCATTTGTGGATACCATTCCTTATCAGATAGTCTATGGTGAAGAGCCAACCTTCGGTCGGCCCCAGTACTCACCATTAATGTTGCTTAAGATGTTACTCTTTGCATACTCTCGTAAGGTCTTTTCTGGTAGAAAAATTCAACAGATGGCGGAAGAAAATATTCCGATGAAGTGGTTGATTGGTGATGCGGATGTAATTCCTAGTTATCGAACAATCAATCGTTTCCGGACGGATTCAAAAACAACTAAGCTGATTGCCTTAATGTACTTACAATTTCGTCAATCACTAATTGACAACAACCTTTTATCCGATGAAGCAATCTATATTGATGGAACCAAGGTGCTAGCCGATGCAAATAAATATTCGTTTGTATGGCGTAAAAATATTGAAAGATTTGAAAAGAAGCTTGATCAAAAAACTAAAAAGCTATTTAGTGAGTTGATTCAAAACAAAGTTAACGTTGAGATTGAAAGTGAAATGGATCCGACGGATCCTGAAGTCCTTCAATCCGAAATAGCAGCACTTGATCAAGAAATATCTGAACTAGATGAAAAAGTTAAACTGGAGAGGCCAGCAGTTGGTGGTTCTCAGCACAAACGTCGGCGACGGATACTAAAGCACCTCAGACATTTAGTCAAAGATGAGTACTTACCACGAAAGAAAAAATATCAGCACTATACTAAACTATTTGGCGACCGTAACAGTTTCTCAAAGACAGATCACGATGCAACATTTATGCGAATGAAAGAAGACCCGATGCAAAACGGTCAACTAAAACCAGGATACAACTTGCAAATAGCCACTCAATCACAATTTGTACTTTATTATCAGGTAAATCAAAGACCAACTGACCAGCGTACGATAATCCCATTTTTACAAGTAATGAACTTTCAGCAAACACCAGTTAAATATATAGTCGCTGATGCCGGATACGGAAGTGAACGAAATTATAAATTTATCAAGGATAAGCTAGGCAAAGTGCCGCTAATCCCGTACACAATGTACCTGAAAGAGCAATCTAAAAAGTATCAAACGGATTCTAGTAAGGTGATGAACTGGAATTATAATTCGGATGAAGATTACTATGTGGATAATCACAACATCCGCTTTTCATACTATGGTCATAGTCATCGAAAAGATACAAGTGGATTTGAGCGTGACTTTAAAGTATATCAAGCCGATGAGTATGATGATCCAGAAGGCTATTACTGGTCAACAACCAGATCCGGTAACCAACGTAGAATCAAGATCAATCCCAAATGGGAATCACAAAAGGAATATGTACGTGAACAGCTTTCAAGTCCTGAAGGAAAGGCTATTTTCGCTAAGCGAAAATTAGAAGATGAGCCAGTCTTCGGAAATTTGAAGGCTAATTTGCGTTTCCGTCGTTTATCGGTACGTGGATTAAGACAAGTAAATAATGAATTAGGGATTATCCTAATGGCAGCAAATATGAATAAATTGGCTTTGATGATGGCTATTTTATTTCCTTGCTTAGCGGTAAAAGAAAAACTGGACCATATTTTC
>NZ_CATNVB010000061.1 GCF_951230165.1 Lentilactobacillus sp. Marseille-Q4993 | reverse complement strand
CAAGCAAATCAAGAAAGAATAATTTTTCGTCTATGGTGTAGCGATATTTAGTCAATATAAAAACTCCTAGTATATGAACCCGGAATTTTAATTGTTTCCGTGTCCAACATACTAGGAGTATCTCCGGAGTATCTCCCATTTTCTCACTGACTTTTTTTTAACAGGGCGCTTTTTATGATGGAATTGGAAAACGGTAAAAATGATGTCCACAATTCCGATTGCTGTAAGGACAAACGAAATTAACCACCCAAACGTCGTTGGCGTGGCCATGAATACATTTTTAAATTCTAGGGTAAGAAGTGCTAATCCTGCCCAGAATAACACCTCTGTGTAAAATTTGGGGTTAAAGTTCATGTTGTTTCTCCTTATTTATTAAAGCCAGAATAGCACAACTCAACTAGATTGTCTGTGACCTTTTTATGAACTTTTTCCGCAAAGTCTATGCCTATTTTTTGCATTTTTAACGAAAGTCTGCATTACACCGCCGTGTAAGTCCGCAAAAAGTGAGCGGTACTTTTCTCGGTTCTTCATCTCTATACTATTTTTTCGTGACAAGGGCCCTTGGATCAAATCACTCAATGAGGAGATTCAAAATGAATCACGAAAATAATAGAAGTAGCTACCAAGAAGCGTTTGAATTTATGCAGGCAGGCGACCACGAAGTCGTAATATTTGGGGTGCTCCGGCGCCTCCATATCTCACCAAACCACGAGTACTATGACGACATGGTTCAGGAAGGACGGATGGCGTTCGCGGAAGCATACTTGAAGTGCGGAGATGAGGATGATACTAAACGCAAGTTGGTGTTCATCTATCAGAAGGTGTACTGGACGATGCTTAATTATCTGAAAAAGCAATTAAGAATCAATGGTCACCGGTATGAAGCAGATGATACTAATGAAGATCCACTACTAGATATTCCAGCCATGAATGATGATCCAGACTTAGATTGCAAACTTCAGTATGAGGAATTAATGAATCAATGCACTGACAAGGAACGTCAGTACCTCTTAGCAGCCTACAAGTACGGGATGAATTTTGCGGAGATTGCCCGAGAATATGGGGTTAGTCGCAAGACCGTCTACAAGTGGCGCGATGGATTACTAAAAAAGGCCAGAGAAATTTCAAATTAGGGGTAACACATTGGCCACCTTAAATTGTTACTAATAGATGTAAGGGTTGGCGCCAACGACTTACCAAATAATAAAAACTCAAAGGAGCAATTACTCATGTCAAGATATTGGATGAAAACAAGCGTTAACTATACTTTGGTTGGTGAAGGTCACGAAAAGGGTGCCAAGTACTCATTCGCAAACATCGCAAAGGATGTTGACGCTGATAAGATCGTCAAATTCGGCAAGGTATTGGAAACTCTCACTAACGATAAGGTTTCTGACGCAACTATTGCAGTTACTGATCACATCACCGCTGAATAATCAACTAACATATTAGGAGGAATTTCACATGAAGAAATTAGAATTAGTATTTAAAGCTAGCGACAACAAGGTTAAGATTCTTTCATTGAACTATGCTAGTGAGGACCTTTCTGGTCAAGCAGTTAAGGAACAAATGGACATTATCGCTGGCCTTAAAATGTTCGACCGTAATGGGGTTAACCCATACGCTCAACCATTAGCTGCTCGTTATAGCCAAAACTTCGTGGAACCATTGTTCGATAATCGTAAAAAGTAAAGAAAATATTAACTAATATAAACAATAACTAAAATAAAGTTCAACGCTCGAAACGGTCAGAACGCCCTTAAGGATAACCCTTAGGACGTTCTTTTTGTAAAATTTACTTATTACCATTTTGTTTCTGCATGTTACTAGTATGTGACATTTATATTTAAGCGGGTTAAAACCTTGATAATATTGAGTTCCTGTCCTATACTCATAAACGTAAAGTTATTTGTTGTGCAATCCGTATTGCAGATTGATAATCTTTACGGTAGAATAAGATTTACCGTTACATAAATACGGTAAAAACCAATATATATCGGAGGAGACAAGATAATGAAGTCAAGTTTAAAGAAATCATTATTTGTTGGTATGGCAGCATTGGGCTTCGTAGCCGCTGCTGGTACTGCTAACGCAACTTCAGCATCAGCTAAGAGCTATGCTAAGATTACATCAAACAAGACCCTTACTACCGACGCTACTACTCGTAACGTTGTGCCTACAGGATCGAACGCATTATACACTAAGGCTGGTACTTTGAAGGGTGCTAAGAAGGTTGCTACAACCACTACCCTTAAAGGTTTAGCTGACGCAAAGCAAGGACAAAAGAACTTCCGTGCTTACCGTGTTGCAACTACTAACCGTGGTTCAGTTTACTACAAGGTCGTATCATTTGATAAGACTTACCGTGGCTGGATTTACGGTGGTAAGAGCACTTCAGCTTACGCTGGTGGTATCAAGAGCTTCGACACTACTACTGCAAGCAACGATGCAAAGGCTGACAACAAGACTAGCTACAAGTTAGCTAACACTGCTGCAGGCCAAAACACTACTTTATACAAGAGCCCAGCTTGGACTCAATACAAAGTAGGTCGTGCCGTAGCTGCTGACGGTAAAGTAATTGCTGACGCAAGCAAGTATGCTAACGAAACATTTACTTTATCAAAGGCTGTTACTCGTACCAAGGAAGGCGATGTTTGGTATCAAATCCAATCATCAAACAAGGATATTAACGGTGCTTGGGTCTCAGCTTCTAACGTTCAATCAGCTCAACCAGCTGTTGCTGACAACGCTGTTCGTTTGAACATTGTTGACTCAAACAACAAGCTTATCAAGTCAGTTGACTTTGCAGTTACTGGTGCTAAGAAGGGTGATACTTTAGGTAAATTCCTTCAAGACAAAGATACTGGTGTTT
>NZ_CATNVB010000060.1 GCF_951230165.1 Lentilactobacillus sp. Marseille-Q4993 | reverse complement strand
TTGTTATGGCTTTAAAAATATGGCCCATTTATTCATCAGAATCAGATTGATTCATGATTAGACAAAAAAAGCATCACCTTTCGGCGATGCTTCAGAAACTTCATCAATACGATTTGACTAAGTTCCGTTTTTATATTAGTGACAACAAATTATTCATCATGTGCAACGCAATGTTAAATCTAATATCCTTAAAGTACATGTACGTTCCCGACAAGAACAGTCCCAAAGCCGAATACATCAGCCAGTTCAAATCAAATTGTAGCTCATGGGCGAAACCAAATAGTAACGCACTAACCACAAGTGCCAAGATATTATTTAGGCGGTTGTTTTTATTAAAGAAGTAATTCATGTAGATACCTCTAAATAAAAATTCCTCCAGGATTGGTGCTAGCAGTCCCGCAAAGATATTATTCCAAAAAGGCATCTTCAGAACTTCTTCGTTGACCGCCTGCTGATTAGCTGGTTCGTGGATAATGTTTGAGGCAATCAGGATTTGCCAAAAGTATTGAAACATTACCATCCCAATAAAGATAAGAATCAACTTTAGAATTTTTTTGTAAGTGATTGGTTTTCTTCCAAACGACCGGGGATTATTCTTTTTTAACTGGCGGTTATACAACCAGGCAACTAAAACAATTGCAAGGGCGGTGATGACCATACCCATTCCTAACACTGTTTGAGCCTTGCCTGGATCGTTAGCGTAGTCACCAGCAAGCGTGAAGAATCCCGACCCAAACAAGTATACAAAAATTAGGGCCAGCCACTTCACGACAGTCAGAATTCGATTTAAAACGTAGTTTGTTAAATTTCGCTGTTTCATATTATTCAAACACGGTTATCTCAATTTGGTTTTTATCAGGATCCAGAACGGTAATTGAGCTAGCCTTTCTCCTTAGTTCGTTAGTTGGAGTTGGTCCGGCGACAATATCAACGTAGTAGTTTCTCAAATGTGAGTGGATATTTTCCATGCTATCCTTATCGACAAAGCCAAAGACGATTGGGGATTCGACTTTGTCGACCTTTCTAAATTTGATGAAGTGTTTATTGAGTTGAGCACCAAGGGAGCCGTCATCGAGGGTGATGATGGGCAAGTCAAACACTTCGTGGTAGAAGCGTTCGCTAGCCTCGAGGTTGCTGACGGGGATAGTGATGTACTGGACTTCGCGTATATTCATTATAATTTCATCCTTTTTGTTAAAGTAGTTACATTATATACCATTTTATCTTATTTCAATGGTTGACTGAAAACGGAAATCAGTATAGTGTACATCTATGTATGTAAAAACGAATTTTTTAAGGAGTATCATTAAATGCCACTATTAGAAGTGTCAGATCTTTCGATGAGTTTTGCGGAAAAAGACTTATACAAAGATGCTGAATTTCAGTTGAATAAGGGAGAGCACATGGGAGTTGTTGGTCAAAACGGGGTTGGAAAATCCACTTTGATCAAGATTATCACGGGAAGCTTGCTACCTCTATCAGGCGATATCAAATGGCAGAAAAATATCAAAATCGGCTATTTGGACCAGTACGCTGACGTGGAGGGCGATTTGACCCTAACGGATTTTCTCCGAACTGCCTTTGCGGACCTGTACGAAAAAAATGACCGCCTAACTAAAATCTACGAGGAATATGCCGAAACTGGTAATGATTCCTTGATGGAACGAGCTGGTCAACTTCAAGATGACCTTGATGCCGGTGACTTCTACGAAATCGACACCAGAATTGAACAAACCATCGTTGGTCTTGGCCTTGACAGTATTGGTCGGGATCACCTAGTTGGCAAAATGTCTGGGGGTCAACGTTCGAAGGCAATTCTTGCTAAGATGTTGCTTTCGACGCCTGACGTGATTTTGCTCGATGAGCCGACCAACTACTTGGATACAGCTCAAATTGAATGGCTGATTGAATACATTAATGGTTTCACAGGAGCTGTCTTCGTGGTTTCCCATGATTACGACTTCTTGGAACAAATCACTAACTGTATCATTAACGTGGCCTTTGGAAAAATCACCAAGTATCGCGGTAGTTTCCAAAAAGCCATGAGACAACGGGCTGAACGAGAAGAATTCCAGCAAAAGCAATTTGAAAAGCAACAGGTGGAAATTGATAAAGCTGAACGGTTTATTCGGAAGAACAAGGCCGGTTCAAAGTCGACAATGGCTAAATCACGGGAGAAGAAGTTGGCCCGGATGGAACGGGTTGATCCGCCTTCAACTAATATTTCGGCTAGCTTTAACTTCCCATACGCTGATACTGGTTCCCACGAAGCGCTCGTCGTTGACAAACTTTCAGTTGGATACGAAAAGCCACTGCTTGCCCCAGTTACGTTCTCAGTGACAATGGGCGAAAAGGTTGGTTTTGCCGGGTTTAACGGGGTTGGTAAGTCAACTCTGATCAAAACTATTTTGAATAAATTACCAGCCAAGGGTGGAGAAGCTAAGTTTTCACCATCGGCCAAAATCGGTTATTTCAGTCAGGAATTGATCTGGGATAACAACCGAATGACACCAATGCAGATTATTTCGGATGCTTACCCTAAGCTGAACCAAAAGGCAATTCGGACCAAACTCGCCAAGTGTGGTTTGGACACCGAAAACGCTATGAAACCAATCGGTCAACTTTCCGGTGGTGAGCAGACCAAGGTTAAGTTGGCATTGATGGAGTTCAAGCCATGTAATTTCTTGATCATGGATGAGCCCACGAACCATTTGGACGAAGAGACGAAGGAAGCCCTGAAACGAGCAATCGACCGGTTCCCTGGTAACGTTATTATCGTCAGCCATGAGAATAGTTTTTACGATAACTTAGTCGATAAAGTATTGAACGTTGAAAAGCTTAGCCTTCGAGAGCGAAGTGGGATATAATACCCACGAACAAAAAAGAAAGTAGGAAATTCAATGTACCCACAATTATCATTAGACCAGGCAACTGGAACAAAAGTAACTATCAAAACCAACCACGGCGATATTGCCATTCAATTGTTTGACGACCAAACTCCAAAGACGGTTAAGAACTTCGTTGAATTAGCCAAGCAGGGTTACTACAACGGCGTGATATTCCACCGAGTTATTCCTGACTTCATGATTCAGGGTGGTGACCCAACTGGAACTGGTGCCGGTGGTGAAAGTATCTACGGTGCCAAATTTGAAGACGAATTTTCAAATGAATTATTCAACATTAAGGGTGCCCTTTCAATGGCCAATGCTGGTCCCAACACTAACGGTAGCCAGTTCTTCATTGTTTCAAACGAAAATGTTGATGCAGGTTTAGCTGATCAAATGAAGGCAGCTAATTACCCAGAAGAAATTATTGAAGCTTACAAGCAGGGTGGAACTCCTTGGCTTGACCACCGTCACACGGTATTTGGTCAAGTTGCTGACGGCATGGACGTTGTTGAGGAAATCAGCAAGGTTAAGCGTGATTCAGCTGATAAGCCGGTTGAAGATGTAGTGATTGAGACGATTGAAGTTAAGTAAAAAAATGGAACTTAGTCAAATCGTATTGATGAAGTTTCTGAAGCATCGCCGAAAGGTGATGCTTTTTTTGTCTAATCATGAATCAATCTGATTCTGATGAATAAATGGGCCATATTTTTAAAGCCATAACA
>NZ_CATNVB010000059.1 GCF_951230165.1 Lentilactobacillus sp. Marseille-Q4993 | reverse complement strand
TGGGTTTTAGTCGATTTAAGAATAGCAGAGTTGAATTCTCTGTGCTACGTAAAATGCAAAAAAGCCTCGGAAATTTTTATTTCCGAAGCTTTTTTGCTTTAACTAGGACTTTTGTCCCAGCCTCTTTTGTCATTTTAGCAGATGGTACTCTATGGGTACTAAAAAATCCCGTTCCTAAATTTCTAGGACGGGATTTATAATTCATGTAACTTATTTAATTAGAATTCAACCTTATATGTGATACTGTGGCTCTTTTCAACGCCAGCATCTAAGAAGTAGTTTCCCTTGCCTTCAAAGTTGTCGTGGTGAGTCAGGTCAGGGATGTTTTGGGCTTCCAATGCAATTGCACCGTAGTTTTCAAAACCAGTATCTTCTTTCCAACCATCTGGAGTGAAGACAACCAAACCGTTTCTTGATGATTTGATAGTTACCTTTCTCTTTGACTTAGGATCTTCAAGGGTTGCAATTTCGTCATCCTTGAGTCCCTTGTTGATTGCAAACACTTCATCGAAGGCATGGCCATCTTGCTTTTCAACCTTATCAAGGGCTTCCTTTAGGTTTGCTCCTGATAAGAAGTCGTAAGGGGTATTTTTGTTTTCAATGAAGTTTCCTGATGGAGTCTTATCACCTTTTAATTCGAGGTGGTTGTCAGAATGAATCATCAGGGTTTGACCAAAGATGTCTTCATCGTCACTTAAGTTGAAGTACGCATGAATGGTTGGGTTGAACAATGTGTCCTCGTCACTCTTAGCGGTGAACTTAACGGTAGCTTCATTGTCGTCGTTTAAAGTGTATTCGATTTTAACATCCATATCGCCGGGGTAACTATCTGAGCCACTGTCGATATGAGTGGTGAAAGTAATGGTGTCGTCAGCAACTGATCCGTCCCAGATACGACTGTTAAATCCGTGGGGGCCACCATGAAGAGTGGTTTTTCCTTCGTTTTGAAGAAGTTGCACTTTGTTACCCTTGATTTCAATCTGACCATTTTCAATTCGGCCAGCTGTTCTACCAATTGCTTGGCAGAGGTAGTAGGGGTTATCAAGATACTTAGCGCTTGACTTGAAATCTCTTAGTAAGTTTTTGTGGTGGCCACCATCAGTAGGAACGGAGAGTTCCTTAAATGTGGCACCAAGAGTGATTGCAGACATCCGAACGCCGTTACTATTTTCAACGGTGAATTCTTTAATATCAGTTCCTTCGTAACTGTCTAAAACTACTGAACTTGTTTTCATTTATTTATCGCTCCAAATTATCGTTAATTTATTTTTTTGAAACCGCTTCAAATTTATTATAGTATTATTTTGTCTGGATAATCAATATAAAATGTTTTTATTTATCCGTATAACTATTTATTGGATAATGTTACAATTAGGGGTAATGTTAAAACGTTATTTAAAAGGTGAAGCTTATAGTTAGGCTGCGGGGATAACAATTTACTACTAGATTACTCATGGGGCAACAAGTCATTAGGGGTGCAAATGGTTATGGAAATCAAATACGTAATGGTCAAGAAGAGCCTTAAAAAGGAAATCATTGGCGGAAAATACAAAATCAATCAAAAATTGCCGACCGAATCTGAATTGATGAAGTTATACTCGGTGAGTCGATACACGGTTCGACGGGCAGTTGGCGACTTGGAACATGAAGGTTACATTTATCGGGTCCAGGGTGGAGGAATGTATGTCGACGACTGGATCAATAAAAAGACCAAGACGGAAGCAAATCGGCAAAATATTGGAATCATAACGACGCACATTGCGGATTATATTTTTCCAAGTATCATTAGTGGAATCGATCAGGTCATGTCGGATGAGGGCTACTCAATCTTAATTGGGAATACTCATGATCAGTTTGATTTAGAACGAAACAATCTACTCAATATGATTGATAATGATGTGGCTGGCTTTATTATTGAGCCAACTAGAAGTACTTTGGATAATCCAAATAAGGACGTTTATCAACTGATAGTTGACTCAAAAAAGCCGGTTGTGTTTATTAACTCGCATTATCCAAACTTCAACTTCCCGTTTGTGGAAGTCAATGATACTGAAGCTGAGGAGCAGTTGGTTAACTACTTGCTTGATAACGGCCATGAGAAGATTTTGGGAGTATTTCAAGTTGACGATATTCAGGGAGTTAACCGGATGAATGGGTTTATTAAAGCCTACCAAACCCATCCGGAGTCTGATTCGTCTGGAGATATCATGATGTATCGTTCCGGTGATGATATTAATGACATTTTGGTAAAAATTAAAAATCGGATGATCGTTCAGACCCCTACAACGCCAACAGCAATCGTTTGTTATAACGATCAAATGGCAATTGAGGTGATTGGAATGCTGGCCAAACAAGGGGTTAAAGTTCCAGAAGACGTATCAGTTGCTGGTTTTGATGACTATCAGTTATCCCAATATATCAATCCATCTCTGACAACGATGATTCATCCAAAGCGTGAGCTAGGTAAAATGGCGGCTCAGAAAATATTACAATTACTAACGAAACAGGATGCTTCTTCTGAAGTTATGAAAGCCGACTTAGTTGTTCGGGATTCAACCAGACATTTAACCGAATAAGGTAACGATTAAGAGATAGCCCCGTTGAATTGACGATTAAGTTGGGTTGTCTCTTTTTGCTTTAAACACTGCTGTATAAGCGTTTCCAAGTGTTGACGATATTTTTTATACTAATAAATAGTTTCTAGGTTGATTTATACGCACAAATGATATATAATTTATTTTGTAAGCGATACCATGACGGCTAACCTTTAGACATAGGATAGGTTTTGGAGAGCGCTTAGGTTCAAAAAATTAAGATGTTCATTAAAGGAGAAGGTTAATATGTTACAAGTACCTGATTATGAATTTTGGTTTGTTACTGGTAGTCAACACCTTTATGGTGAAGAACAATTAAAGTCAGTTGAAAAAGATGCTGAAGATATTGTCAACAAGCTTAACGCAAGTGGCAAGCTTCCATACAAGGTTGTCTTTAAATTAGTAGCAACTACTGCAGACAGCATTACTAGCTTTATGAAAGAAGCAAACTACAACGATAAAGTTGCTGGTGTAATCACATGGATGCACACATTCTCACCAGCTAAGAACTGGATTCGTGGTACTAAGTTACTTCAAAAGCCATTACTTCACTTGGCTACTCAATACTTAAACCACATTCCATATGACACCATTGATTTTGATTACATGAACCTTAACCAAAGTGCCCACGGTGACCGTGAATATGGTTTCATCAACTCACGTTTGCAAAAGCACAACAAGATCGTTTACGGTTACTGGGGTGACGAAGACGTCCAAACAGAAATCGCTGACTGGGAAGATGTTGCCGTAGCATACAACGAAAGCTTCAAGATCAAGGTTGCTCGTTTCGGAGACAACATGAGAAACGTTGCTGTTACTGAAGGTGACAAGGTTGAAGCCCAAATCCAATTTGGCTGGACTGTTGATTACTTTGGTATCGGTGACTTAGTACAAGAAGTTAACGCTGTTTCTGACAGTGACATTGACGCTAAGTACGCAGAATTACAAAAAGAATACGAATTCGTTCAAGGCGACAACGACGCCAAGAAATACGAAGACTCAGTACGTTACCAAATCCGTGAATACTTCGGAATCAAGAACTTCCTTGACAAAGGTAACTACTCAGCATTCACTACTAACTTCGAAGACCTTTACGGTTTGGAACAATTACCAGGACTTGCAGTTCAATTATTGATGGCTGAAGGTTATGGTTTCGGTGCCGAAGGTGACTGGAAGACAGCTGCTCTTGGTCGTTTGTTGAAGATCATGACTCACAACACATTGACTGCATTCATGGAAGATTACACTCTTGAATTGCAAAAGGGCAAGGAAGCTATCCTTGGTTCACATATGTTGGAAGTTGACCCAACTATTTCATCAGACAAGCCACGGGTTGAAGTTCACCCATTGGACATTGGTGGGAAAGATGATCCTGCACGTTTGGTATTTACCGGCCGTGAAGGTGAAGGTTACGACGTAACTATTTCTGACTTCGGTACAGAATACAACATGATTGGTTACGCTGTTGATGCTAACAAGGCACCTAAGGATACTCCACATCTTCCAGTTGCAAAACAAATGTGGACTCCAAAGAGTGGTTTGAAGCACGGTGCTACTGAATGGATCAAAGATGGTGGTGGTCACCATACTGTTCTTGTATTCGGTGCAAACAGAGAACAACAAATTGCTGACTTGGCTGAAATGTTTGAACTTCCATTCAAAGATATCAAGTAATTCAGTAACTATTTAAAAACAAAACAGAGATAATCTTTAGCTCTTAACAAGGAGGCTGGGACATAAGTCCCAGCTAACGCAAAAAACTTCGGAAATTAATTTTTCCGAAGCTTTTTTGAATTCTATGTAGCACAGAGAATTCAACTCTGCTATTCTTAAATCGACGAAAACCCAAGGA
>NZ_CATNVB010000058.1 GCF_951230165.1 Lentilactobacillus sp. Marseille-Q4993 | reverse complement strand
ACAACGAGAACGCAGCTAGTTCAATTGCCACTTTACCTGGTACATCAACTTCTACCCCAGGTAACACTGTAAACCCACTTGGATAGTCCATTTATCTAAACAGGTCTCGAAAAGCAATCCTTTTTGGATTGCTTTTTATATGGAAATAACTTAATGGAGACCGCACTAACCTAACGGTAGTGTCCTACCGAAAAATTTAGTATAATGTAACTAGTAGATAGTTATATTAATTCAATTTGAGGCCAGCAAATGTTGCATTTGTTGGTCTCTTTTGTATTCTCTGTATGAGCAGTTATTTGACACCATTGCATAGATGATCCGGATTAGTTTGTGAGCCAGCGCAACAAGGGCCTTCTGGGCCCCCATTCTAGTTCGTAATCGGAAAAAGAAGTCTTTTAAGCCAGAATCAGTTTGTTTTTTCGCTCCCATAGCAGCCATTACTAAGGCCGTCTTAAGATGAATATTTCCCGATCTGACATGACTACTTTTAGAAACACCGGCGGATTCATAGTTTCCGGGACAGACACCAGCCCAAGAAGCTAAATGGGCGGCGTCAGGGAATGGGCTTACATCTGGGCCAACTTCAGCAATAATAACCGTGGCAATGTGTTGACTAACACCAGGAATCTCTTGTAGGCGAAGATACAGTTCTTGAAACTGTGCTAACTGTTCTTCAATATTGGCTTCCAAGTGCTTAATTGCCAACTGATTATGTTTGAGTAAATCAAGTTGGATATCTAATAATACCCGGTCGTTAGCGGACAGACTGCCATCTAGCGCAGCTAACAGCTCTTGTGGCGATGCTTTTAGCTTCCCGTGCATACATTTGGAAACTGATTGGTGAGTAATCACTTCACCATTAATCAATAAGTTAAGCAATCGTAACCTAGATCCCTGAAAGATGTCGGAAATGAATGACGTTAATTTGATGTTTGAACGTTGCAGGATATTGTGGATCTGATTCTTAATCTGGATTCCAGCCTGAGTTAGTGACTTGCGGATTCGAGTTGATTCTCGTAGCTCTTGAATAGGTCGTGGCGGAATAAAACTAGCAGCAACAAGGCCAAAGCGAGCCAGCTCAGCAATCCATTCAGAATCTAGCTGATCAGTCTTCTTGCAGGGATATTTTTAATAATTCGGGGATTACAAAGAATCATCTTGAAACCAAAGGTTTCTAAAATTTGCCAAACCGGTCGCCAATACTGACCAGTAATTTCCATTAAGACTATTTCAATATCCTGATCAGCAAGCCAGCGACCACAAGTCTTTAAGTCTGGGGTTGTCGTTCCAAACGTCTGCGTGAGCTTTTTCGGTTTTTCGGCTGGCTCACCAATTAGAGTGGTAACGGTAATCTTCTTTTGATGAACATCATCCCACAGTATTTATTGGTAATCACATCCATAATAAGGCACCTCCTTGATGATGACTAAGCAACAAAAGGCGGCAGTTCTTCATTCACGAGGGTATGAAATTTTATATTCGTGCTCAATGGCAACAATTGATTAATCTCAAGGAATGAAGACCATCGGTTTTTTGTCCGGGCTAAATGAAACACCAGTAAAGGAACGACGTACAAAACCGCCTTCACTTAAATTATATAAGGAAAGACGATTTATTTCCTTTCATGATTACGAGGGACACGCAGTGACCCTCAGAGAGTTTTTTGTACATATTTTTCGATGATATCAATATATTGATAATCAATATTGATATGCTTATACGAAATTATTAGCTGATCTATATCAATCAGGTATAGATTTACAATCACATCAATTAGTGTCACGATTCTTTTAGTAAAATTAAAGCAAAACAAAAACACCGCAACTTTTATAGTTACGGCGTTTATCAATATGTTTATATCAATAGTTATATATTTTAATCAGCTCTCATAAACTTACCAGTCGTCAACTTCGATGAAGCAATCCAACCTTGACCCTTAACATAAAGGAAAGTGCCGTTCTTCTTAGCTTTATTTTGAACTCGTAGAGCTTTTGTTACGTAGAAGTTCGTAGAAGCTTTCAGTTTAGATTTTGCTTGGAAGGTAACGGTTGGCCGATCAGCCATGAATTTAGCCTTAAAGACGTATGGAGAGGCGTCCTTGGTGTGGTATACCTTTGCCTTCTTATAATTAGTAGTCTTAGTAATAGTATAGCTATATTTCTTTGGAGCAGCATTGGCGGCAGTAGGTGCTGAGAATGCTAAAGGTAATGCTAATAATGCACTTGCAATAACAACTGAGATTTTCTTCATGATAATCTCCTCCTTAACCTTGATGTCTAAATTATATTCTGTTTGAAGCGAAAGACAATCAAAGGTATCGGAGTTTACCAATTCTTTACTTTTGACGTTGAATCTTAATCTGTTATTTTTTTGATGGCTTCTTTTTCATCCTGGGGGGTTAACTCAAATCCCCAGTGGTTAGCCAAAATGTTCACGATACTTTCTTTGAATGAATAACTAAAGTCTTTAAAGTTGAAGATGCCATTATCGCATATTTGGTTAACGTCAAAGTTAGGCTGGTCGTAATTCTTAAGAACCAAAGTCAGAAGATTGTTGATCGATTTATGAAATGTACTAATCGTAGTAGCATCGTTCTGGCGACTTTTAATAAAGCCAGCGGTTGCCTCTAGCAAAACCGGGTTAACATTTTTCTCAGTAAACCAGATATCAGTGGTTCCTGGTCTTTTACCACCAGTTAGATTCTTGATCATTAACGAAGAAACCCAGGCTCGTTGATGACAGTGTTTACTAGTTTTAAGTGGTATGATTGCGGTTTCGCCCGATACAAGTGGAATATATTCAGATATACCACAGTAATTGGCAATTTCTTTATGCAAAAAATTACATAATAATGGGTGGGTATTCTTGAAAGTATTCATTATCTGGTCTGGTGACTTCTGAGTTTTATACATGCCAACTTGGGTGTCGAAGACAATGCTCCTATATTTTTGACTATCAGTTGGTACAATCATACAAAGGGTGTGCCAATTAACAGTTTGGATTTCCCTAGCTGCTTCAACATGTGACACTTTCAGTTTGCTAACATCAATTTGGTTTCCGTGGACTTTCTGTCCGGCAGCAGTGAGGTGTGAAGTGAATTCCACAAGTGCTGGCTGTCTAGTTTCCATTGGTTAAAATCTCCTTGAAAAAAATAAATATTTTTTGTTATATTGTTAATTATTTTATAACGTCGTGATATTAACAAATTAAGAATACAATTTCAACCCTTTTACGTAAAATTCATTAGTTGTGTAACCAGATCAAAAGCATAGAGTAGCATTAATGTAAACCATGAAACACAAATGTCACTAATTAGTAAACACCTTAAACATTGTCAATATTATTGATTTGGCGGGCTTTTTAATGCTTAAGCTTTGAGTTTTTTTGTTTACTTTTTTTGATTTGTTTGGTAGTATTTTTAACAGGGGCGAGGATTACATATCGCGTCTAACTATAATTTTAAGGATAGGAAAGGGGAAACATTAATGAAAACATCATTAAAGAAGTCACTTTTTGTTGGTATGGCTGCTTTAGGTTTTGTTGCAGCTACTGGTACTGCTAACGCAACTAACGCTTCAGCAAAGACTTACGCAAAAGTTACATCTAACAAGACTTTGACTACTGACGCTACTACTCGTAACGTCAATGTTAATGGCTCAAACGCTCTATATACAAAGGCAGGTACTTTGAAGGGCGCTAAGGTTGTTGCTTCAACATCAACTCTTAAAGGTCTTATGGACAGCAAGCAAGGTCAAAAGAACTGGAGAGTTTACCGTGTAGCAACTACTAACCGTGGTTCTGTATACTACAAGATCGTATCATTCGATAAGCAATATCGTGGATGGATCTACGGTGGTAAGAGCCAAACTTCATTTGCTGGTGGAATTGCTAAGTACGACACTACTAAGGACTTAGCTTTGACAGCACCAACTGGTTCAACTACTACTAGCTCAAGCTCATCATCAGCTTCAACTAGTTCATCAGCTTCAACTAGTTCATCAGCTTCATCAGCTTCAACTAGTGCAAGCTCAACTACTGCTACTGCACCTGTACAAGGCGTAACTTTGAAGTTAAAGAACACTAGTGCCTCAGAAAACACCGTATTGTACAAGAGCCCAGCTTGGACTCAATACAAGATTGGCCGTGCTAAGGATGCTAACAACGCCATCATCACTAACAGTGACAAGTACAAAGACGAAACATTCACGGTTTCCAAGGCTGTAACTCGTACTCGTGAAGGCGATGTTTGGTATCAAATCCAATCATCAAACAAGGATATTAACGGTGCTTGGGTCTCAGCTTCTAACGTTCAATCAGCTCAACCAGCTGTTGCTGATAACGCTGTTCGTTTGAACATTGTTGACTCAAACAACAAGCTTATCAAGTCAGTTGACTTTGCAGTTACTGGTGCTAAGAAGGGTGATACTTTAGGTAAATTCCTTCAAGACAAAGATACTGGTGTTT
>NZ_CATNVB010000057.1 GCF_951230165.1 Lentilactobacillus sp. Marseille-Q4993 | reverse complement strand
GGTAAGATGCTTGTAGTGGCTCATAGCTAGATTCCTTTCATGATTGTTTTCGCAAACATCATTTTACAGGAATCCAGCTATGGGTCCTTTTTTTAGTCACTGTTGCACTTAAATTGTAAATTCAAGTGGAAATAACTTGATGGAGGCCGCACTAACCTAGCGGTAGTGTCCTACCGAAAAATTTAGTATAATGTAACTAGTAGATAGTTATATTAATTCAATTTGAGGCCAGCAAATGTTGCATTTGTTGGTCTCTTTTGTATTCTCTGTATGAGCAGTTTTTTGACACCATTGCATAGATGATCCGGATTAGTTTGTGAGCCAGCGCAACCAGGGCCTTCTGGGTCCCCATTCTAGTTCGTAATCGGAAAAAGAAATCTTTTAAGCCAGAATCAGTTTGTCTTTTCGCTCCCATAGCAGCCATTACTAAGGCAGTTTTAAGATGAATATTTCCTGATCTGACATGACTACTTTTAGAAACACCGGCAGATTCGTAGTTTCCGGGGCAGACTCCAGCCCAAGAAGCTAAATGGGCGGCGTCAGGGAATGGACTTACATCTGGGCCAACTTCCGCAATAATAATCGTGGCAATGTGTTGACTAACGCCAGTAATCTCTTGTAGGCGAAGATACAGTTCTTGAAACTGTGCTAACTGTTCTTCAATATTGGCTTCCAAGCGCTTAATTGCCAACTGATTATGTTTGAGTAAATCAATTTGGATATCTAATAATACCCGGTCGTTAGCGGACAGACTGCCATCTAGCGCAGCTAACAGCTCTTGTGGCGATGCTTTTAGCTTCCCGTGCATACATTTGGAAACTGATTGGTGAGTAATCACTTCACCATTAATCAATAAGTTAAGCAATCGTAACCTAGATCCCTGAAAGATGTCGGAAATGAATGACGTTAATTTGATGTTTGAACGTTGCAGGATATTGTGGATCTGATTCTTAATCTGGATTCCAGCCTGAGTTAGTGACTTGCGGATTCGAGTTGATTCTCGTAGCTCTTGAATAGGTCGTGGCGGAATAAAACTAGCAGCAACAAGGCCAAAGCGAGCCAGCTCAGCAATCCATTCAGAATCTAGCTGATCAGTCTTCTTGCCAGGGATATTTTTAATAATTCGGGGATTACAAAGAATCATCTTGAAACCAAAGGTTTCTAAAATTTGCCAAACCGGTCGCCAATACTGACCAGTACTTTCCATTAAGACTATTTCAATATCCTGATCAGCAAGCCAGCGACCACAAGTCTTTAAGTCTGGGGTTGTCGTTCCAAACGTCTGCGTGAGCTTTTTCGGTTTTTCGGCTGGGTCACCAATTAGAGTGGTAACGGTAATCTTCTTTTGATGAACATCAATCCCACAGCATTTATTGGTAATCACATCCATAATAAGGCACCTCCTTGATGATGACTAAGCAACAAAAGGCGGCAGTTCTTCATTCACGAGGGTATGGAATTTTATATTCGTGCTCAATGGCAACAATTGATTAATCTCAAGGAATGAAGACTATCGGTTTTTTATCCGGGCTAAATGAAGCACCAGTAAGAAGACGACGTACAAAACCGCCTTCACTTAAATTATATAAGGAAAGGCGGTTTATTTACTCTCATGATTACGAGGGGCACGCAGTGACCCTCAGAGAGTTTTTTATCTAAAAGAGGTGAAAAATATTAGGATTTTTTAATCAATGTTTGTAAGTAAAAGAATAAGAAATGGAAGTGACAAATTATGGAAGAAACATCAGCTACATACTCAACCCCCGAACTTAAGTCAAAAACACTGGAGCGGGATCCCGTCAAAACCGTTATCATGGCATCAATGATTGGGACCGCCATTGAATTCTTCTATTTTTATGCATATGGGACCGCGGCAGCAACCTACTTCCCAACAGTCTTTTTTTCAGACGTAACGCCAACGATTGCAATGATTTTAAGTTTATTAACTTTTGGTGTTGCATTTGTCGCTCGGCAGGTTGGATCGCTATTGTTTGGCCATTTTGGTGATAAACTTGCTCGAAAAAGAGCACTGGTTGTTTCGTTGTTAATGATGGGACTATCAACGGTTGCTATTGGAATATTACCAAGTTTTAAGGCTATTGGGATGCTATCAATTATTCTTTTATGTTTGGCTAGGTTTATTCAAGGTATTGGACTAGGTGGCGAATGGTCTGGGGCAGTTTTGGTTGCCACGGAAAATGCTCCTAAAGGCAAACGAGCACTATTTGGTTCATTTACTGAACTTGGAGCGCCAATCGGATTCTTTTTGAGTAACGGATTGTTTTTCATCCTAGAGTCAACTTTGACAGAAGCTCAAATGACTCAATTTGGCTGGCGAATTCCATTTTTGGCATCAGCTGTTTTGGTTGCAATTGGTCTTTGGGTTAGGCGTAAAATGCAGGAGACACCACTATTCAGAATGGCTCAGGAACGGGCTGAAGTTAAAAAAGCTCCGTTAGCTCAGGTGTTTTCTAAGAACTGGCGGCAAATTCTTCAAGGATCGTTTATTATGGCAATCTCATACACGTTCTTCTTCCTCCTTTCAACCTGGTCATTGAGTTATGCAACGACGAAACTTGGTTTTGATAATCGGAAATTTCTTCTTCTTTTGATGGGAGCAGTTATCATGTTTGGTGCGATGATCGTGTATTCATCAATTATGGCTGATAAGTATGGTAGGAGGAAAATATTGATGATTGGTACGCTATGTATCGTTTCTTTCTCGTTCATCTTCCCATTCTTCTTCCAAGGCAATCACAATGTTTTTGGAGCTTTATTCTTCTTAGTTGTTGGTTTTCTGACAATGGGAATTATTTATGGCCCAGTTGGCGTCTCAATGGGGAATCCACGCGGTTGGATTGTACCTTGGCGTAATGGCAGTAGTTTCGTTTATCGCACTGTTGTTAACGAAAGAAACAAAAAACGAAGATTTTACTAAATAGCAAAATAAAAACCACCGATTACTATTTCAATCAGGACTTGAGATAGTGGTTGGTGTTTTTTGGGGTACAGTCTGGGTGGATGCAGGTTCGACTCCCGCCGACTCCATCTTACTTAGCTTCGTTTAAATTTTTGTTTGCCATAGTACACTGCATAACAGCCAATTAAAAACGGAATCATGTAAAAAGGGCTGGTCGCTGAGTTGGATCGAAAACAATTAGTACACATGAAAGGAAACTTAATATGAAGGCTGCCCAAGGAATTAATGGGTACCAGGGTGTTTTGAATTTTAGTTCATCAACAGTGTGACCGTCTTTAAGCCACTGTTTCCGGAAATTAATTTCTGAATAGGCAATTGCCATCCAAACAATTACAACGGCTAGGCCTGATATGGATACTAGAACTAAGTACACGGTTGATGCGGCTACCACACTAGAAATCAGGGTAAGCACACCACCAATCATACTTAGAACTAACGCAATCATTGGCACTCCACGGGAGTTTGTCTTTGCGTACTTTAGTGGGATCATTCCTTCGTGAGCTAAGGACCAAAGCATTCTGGTCGATGCATATAGACCTGAGTTGGCTGCTGAAAGAATTGCCGTTAGGACAACGAAGTTCATTAAATCACCAGCAAAGGGAAGCCCAATACTATTGAAAACGAGAACGAAAGGACTTTGGTTGACACCTGCTTTTTGCCAGGGAATCAGCGCTGCCATTACAGTAATACTACCGATAAAGAAGATTACCAGTCTAATTAAGGTGGTGTGAATTGCTTTTGGAATGTTTTTCTCCGGATTTTTAGTTTCACCGGCGGTTACTCCAATTAACTCGGTTCCGGAGAACGCAAAGTTAACGGTCAACATCGTGGTAAATACACCTTTGATTCCGTTTGGAAAAATCCCGTCTTTGATAAGGTTATGGAACGTTGGAGCGTGGGTATACCCTTTGATGGGGATGACGCCAAACATTGCCAAACCGCCAAGAATTATGAACAGGACGATGGCGATTACTTTGATGCTGGAAAAACAGAATTCAGTTTCAGCAAAGAAACGAACAGATAGGGCATTTGAGATAAAGATGACAATCATGAACAGTAGGCTACATGCCCATGTTGGTGATTTTGGAAACCACTGTTTCATTATCAAACCAGCAGCGGTGAATTCTGACCCGAGGGCAACTGTCCAAGTCAGCCAGTAAAGAATGGCGACGGTGAATGCAGTTCCAGGACCGATAAACTTATCGGCGTACACGTGAAATGACCCGGTTTGGGGCATTGCTACTGAGAGTTCTCCCAGACACAGCATGACTAAATATACGATCACGGCACCAAGGCCGTATGCAAGAATTGTGCCGATGGGACCAGCTTCGTGAATCGTGTAACCGGAACTTAGAAATAATCCAGTTCCAATAACCCCGCCAAGAGAAATCATTAAAAGATGGCGAGATTCCATTTTGCGTTCCAAGGCGACATGTGGTTTTTCTGACAAAAGATAACCTCCAGATGATTGCTTTTTTCTCATTTTAAGATAAAATGATTAGAATCCGATACATAACAGAATGCACTATATGAGTAAAAGATACAACCTATAATTTATTGGAGGTCAATAATGACTGATTATATCAAGGAAAACTTAGTAAATAAAAAAGCCCTCGTTCTTGATGGGGCGATGGCAACTGAATTAGAAAAGCGTGGGGTAGATACTAGTAGTGATTTATGGTCAGCAACTGCTTTGATCAATAATCCGGAAGCTGTAAGAGATGTTCACACTAGTTACTTCGCCGTTGGTGCGGATATTGCGATTACTGATACCTATCAAGCTAATGTAGAAGGGTTTGAAAAAGCTGGTTTTAGCGAAACTGATAGTGAAAAATTGATTACTGAGGCAGTTAGATTAGAGGCCGGGACATAAGTCCCGCCAATAAATAAACTGGATCATATTTTTCATGACTTTTTGAAAAATATGATCCAGTTTTTCTTTTATCAGTAAAAAATAAGAAAAATTAGCCATCATCAAGGCCAA
>NZ_CATNVB010000056.1 GCF_951230165.1 Lentilactobacillus sp. Marseille-Q4993 | reverse complement strand
GCAGGGGGCGATCCCCCAACTACTATCGGCGTGCAAAAGCTTAACTTCTGTGTTCGGCATGGGAACAGGTGTATCCTTTTGGCTATCGCCACCACACTATATTCATAAGAGAACTTCGTTCTCTCAAAACTAGATAATATTTAATTTTCTTTCCGAGTCACCATTTTTTCTACTTGGTTAAGTCCTCGACCGATTAGTATTGGTCCGCTCCGTACATCACTGCACTTCCACTTCCAACCTATCTACCTCATCATCTCTGAGGGGTCTTACTTCCATATAGGAATGGGAAATCTCATCTTGAGGCGAGTTTCACACTTAGATGCTTTCAGCGTTTATCTCATCCATACATAGCTACCCAGCGATGCGCCTGGCGGCACAACTGGTACACCAGCGGTATGTCCATCCCGGTCCTCTCGTACTAAGGACAGCTCCTCTCAAATTTCCTGCGCCCGCGACGGATAGGGACCGAACTGTCTCACGACGTTCTGAACCCAGCTCGCGTACCGCTTTAATGGGCGAACAGCCCAACCCTTGGGACCGACTACAGCCCCAGGATGCGATGAGCCGACATCGAGGTGCCAAACCTCCCCGTCGATGTGGACTCTTGGGGGAGATAAGCCTGTTATCCCCAGGGTAGCTTTTATCCGTTGAGCGATGGCCCTTCCATACGGAACCACCGGATCACTAAGCCCGACTTTCGTCCCTGCTCGACCTGTCTGTCTCGCAGTCAAGCTCCCTTCTGCCTTTACACTCTGCGAATGATTTCCAACCATTCTGAGGGAACCTTTGGGCGCCTCCGTTACTGTTTGGGAGGCGACCGCCCCAGTCAAACTGCCTACCTGACACTGTCTCCCGCCACGCTTAGTGGCGCGGGTTAGAGTGTTCACACAGCGAGGGTAGTATCCCACCAATGCCTCCATCGAAACTAGCGTTCCGACTTCAACGGCTCCTACCTATCCTGTACAAGCTGTGTCAACACCCAATATCAAGCTACAGTAAAGCTCCATGGGGTCTTTCCGTCCTGTCGCGGGTAACCTGCTTCTTCACAGGTATCTTAATTTCACCGAGTCTCTCGTTGAGACAGTGCCCAGATCGTTACGCCTTTCGTGCGGGTCGGAACTTACCCGACAAGGAATTTCGCTACCTTAGGACCGTTATAGTTACGGCCGCCGTTTACTGGGGCTTCATTTCTGGGCTTCGCCGAAGCTAACTCATCCACTTAACCTTCCAGCACCGGGCAGGCGTCAGCCCCTATACGTCATCTTACGATTTTGCAGAAACCTGTGTTTTTGATAAACAGTCGCCTGGGCCTTTTCACTGCGGCTGACCTTGCGGTCAGCACCCCTTCTCCCGAAGTTACGGGGTCATTTTGCCGAGTTCCTTAACGAGAGTTCACTCGCTCACCTTAGGATTCTCTCCTCGACTACCTGTGTCGGTTTGCGGTACGGGTAGTTAATTACTCACTAGAAGCTTTTCTCGGCAGTGTGACATTGATCGCTTCCCTACTTTATTTCGGTCCTCGTCACTGCTTGTCAACGCGGTAAAAAGCATTTGACTCTTTACCTGACTTACAGCTTGAACACACATTTCCAATCGTGTGCACGATTTAGCCTCCTGCGTCCCTCCATCGTTCAAACATAATTAACTAGTACAGGAATCTCAACCTGTTATCCATCGCCTACGCCTTTCGGCCTCGGCTTAGGTCCCGACTAACCCTGGGAGGACGAGCCTTCCCCAGGAAACCTTAGTCATTCGGTGGACCAGATTCTCACTGATCTTTCGCTACTCATACCGGCATTCTCACTTCTAAGCGCTCCACCAGTCCTTACGGTCTGGCTTCGTTGCCCTTAGAACGCTCTCCTATCACATGACCTAATGGTCATGTCCACAGTCTCGGTAATATGCTTAGCCCCGGTAAATTTTCGGCGCGGAATCACTCGACTAGTGAGCTATTACGCACTCTTTAAATGAATGGCTGCTTCTAAGCCAACATCCTAGTTGTCTAAGCAACTCCACATCCTTTTCCACTTAGCATATATTTAGGGACCTTAACTGGTGGTCTGGGCTGTTCCCCTTTCGACGATGGATCTTATCACTCACCGTCTGACTCCCGGACATAAATCAATGGTATTCGGAGTTTATCTGAACTTAGTAACCCATGACGGGCCCCTCGTCCAAACAGTGCTCTACCTCCATGATTCTTAATTCCGAGGCTAGCCCTAAAGCTATTTCGGAGAGAACCAGCTATCTCCAAGTTCGTTTGGAATTTCACCGCTACCCACACCTCATCCCAGCACTTTTCAACGTACACGGGTTCGGCCCTCCAGTGCGTTTTACCGCACCTTCAGCCTGGACATGGGTAGATCACCTGGTTTCGGGTCTACAACAACATACTCAAACGCCCATTTCAGACTCGCTTTCGCTACGGCTCCGACTCTTCATCTTAACCTTGCATGCTATCGTAACTCGCCGGTTCATTCTACAAGAGGCACGCTATCACCCATTAACGGGCTCTAACTGCTTGTAGGCACATGGTTTCAGGAACTATTTCACTCCCCTCCCGGGGTGCTTTTCACCTTTCCCTCACGGTACTGGTTCACTATCGGTCACTAGGGAGTATTTAGCCTTGGGAGATGGTCCTCCCGGATTCCGACGACGTTTCACGTGTGTCGCCGTACTCAGGATCCTGAACTGAGGGTCATTGATTTCATCTACGGGGCTATCACCCTGTTTCGCCGACCTTCCCAGATCGTTCGATTATCAACAACTTTGGTAACTCAAATGTTCAGTCCTACAACCCCAAAGAGCAAGCTCTTTGGTTTGGGCTGTTCCCCGTTCGCTCGCCGCTACTTAGGGAATCGATTTTTCTTTCTGCTCCTGTGGGTACTGAGATGTTTCAGTTCCCCACGTCTACCTCTATCCAGCTATGTATTCACTGAATAGTAACAGTCGATTAAAACTGTTGGGTTTCCCCATTCGGAAATCTCCGGATCAAAGCTTACGTACAGCTCCCCGAAGCATATCGGTGTTAGTCCCGTCCTTCATCGGCTCCTAGTGCCAAGGCATCCACCATGCGCCCTTTATAACTTAACCTAGCATCACTAAGTGATGCTCAGTTAATTGAGTTTTGCGAATTAAACTTTGTTAATTTACTCAATAAACGCGGTGTTCTCGGTTGAAATTATATATAAATATAATCACTACAAGAAATTAAATATTATCTAGTTTTCAAAGAAC
>NZ_CATNVB010000055.1 GCF_951230165.1 Lentilactobacillus sp. Marseille-Q4993 | reverse complement strand
CTCTCAAAACTAAACAAAACTTTCGACATGTGTAGGTTTCCGTATTATTCCTTAGAAAGGAGGTGATCCAGCCGCAGGTTCTCCTACGGCTACCTTGTTACGACTTCACCCTAATCATCTGTCCCACCTTAGGCGGTTGGCTCCCGAAGGTTACCTCACCGACTTTGGGTGTTACAAACTCTCATGGTGTGACGGGCGGTGTGTACAAGGCCCGGGAACGTATTCACCGTGGCATGCTGATCCACGATTACTAGCGATTCCAACTTCATGCAGGCGAGTTGCAGCCTGCAATCCGAACTGAGAACGGCTTTAAGAGATTAGCTTGACCTCGCGGTTTCGCGACTCGTTGTACCGTCCATTGTAGCACGTGTGTAGCCCAGGTCATAAGGGGCATGATGATTTGACGTCGTCCCCACCTTCCTCCGGTTTGTCACCGGCAGTCTCGCCAGAGTGCCCAACTGAATGCTGGCAACTGACAATAAGGGTTGCGCTCGTTGCGGGACTTAACCCAACATCTCACGACACGAGCTGACGACAACCATGCACCACCTGTCATTCCGTCCCCGAAGGGAACGCCCAATCTCTTGGGTTAGCAGAAGATGTCAAGACCTGGTAAGGTTCTTCGCGTAGCATCGAATTAAACCACATGCTCCACCGCTTGTGCGGGCCCCCGTCAATTCCTTTGAGTTTCAACCTTGCGGTCGTACTCCCCAGGCGGAGTGCTTAATGCGTTAGCTGCAGCACTGAAGGGCGGAAACCCTCCAACACTTAGCACTCATCGTTTACGGCATGGACTACCAGGGTATCTAATCCTGTTCGCTACCCATGCTTTCGAGCCTCAGCGTCAGTTACAGACCAGACAGCCGCCTTCGCCACTGGTGTTCTTCCATATATCTACGCATTTCACCGCTACACATGGAGTTCCACTGTCCTCTTCTGCACTCAAGTCTCCCAGTTTCCGATGCACTTCTCCGGTTAAGCCGAAGGCTTTCACATCAGACTTAAAAGACCGCCTGCGCTCGCTTTACGCCCAATAAATCCGGACAACGCTTGCCACCTACGTATTACCGCGGCTGCTGGCACGTAGTTAGCCGTGGCTTTCTGGTTGAATACCGTCACGATGTAAACAGTTACTCTTACACCCGTTCTTCTTCAACAACAGAGTTTTACGAGCCGAAACCCTTCTTCACTCACGCGGCGTTGCTCCATCAGACTTTCGTCCATTGTGGAAGATTCCCTACTGCTGCCTCCCGTAGGAGTTTGGGCCGTGTCTCAGTCCCAATGTGGCCGATTACCCTCTCAGGTCGGCTACGTATCATTGCCTTGGTGAGCCGTTACCTCACCAACTAGCTAATACGCCGCGGGTCCATCCTCAAGTGGTAGCAAAACCACCTTTCAAACAGAAACCATGCGGTTTCTGTTGTTATACGGTATTAGCACCTGTTTCCAAGTGTTATCCCCTGCTTGAGGGCAGGTTACCCACGTGTTACTCACCAGTTCGCCACTCATTCCAGTGTCAAATCAGCTTCCGTGCAAGCACTTCTACTTCAATGACGAGAATGCGTTCGACTTGCATGTATTAGGCACGCCGCCAGCGTTCGTCCTGAGCCAGGATCAAACTCTCATTTTAAAAATGATAAGCTTGTTAGCTCATGATTATTTGTTTTATTGATTATTTCACGAATTGA
>NZ_CATNVB010000054.1 GCF_951230165.1 Lentilactobacillus sp. Marseille-Q4993 | reverse complement strand
TTTAAATTGGGGACTCTAGGTCCAAGGGAGCATGCTCGGTCTTAAAGTTCATCTTCAGTGTAACTAAAAAAATCTAGATAGAGGATGAAGTTAATCATCTCTATCTAGATCTAATCTTAGATTGTTTGTATTCTTGGATTACCTCTCAATTTACAAGCTATCAGTTTTACGACAAAAGGATCAGGTTGAAGGTTAGCAACCTCCAATCTGATCCTTTGAGTTTTCATTAGATTATCAAATAACAAACCTAAATCAAATTATTTATTAAGTCTTCCCTGTAATCGTTTAGCCATTTCGTCATCATCATAAGCTTTATGCGTGTTGGATAGAAGCATGACTTTTGCATCACTCTTCTCCATCAGGTACTCACGTTCCCACTGATCCTCATCAGGTCCATCCCCAATGATTCTAATGTAGTTTCTGAGTGTCCCAAGGGTGTCGATTGCGAGCTCGATGTTAGTATAACAATCATTATCAAAGAAATGAACCCACTTCTTCGAAGGATTGTTTTCCCAAGCTCTAAGCACGTTTTCAAGCTCTTGAGCAGCCTTGCTAGCGCAAAGGAACGAGTTTACGTAATAATCATCCGCATCCGCAAAGAACGCATCAAATGAGTCAATCGTTAGCTTCAAGGCTTTAATTGGATAACTGTGAACTGCAACACTTAACCACAAATCATTATATAGACGAGCACTATCTTCACTAGGTAATTCTTCAATCAAAACCCTAGTTTGATTTGCCAAATCTTCAAATGGCTTTACGTGATCAGCAATCAATTGATTTATCATTGCTAGTTCACCAATAAACTTCTTCTCGCCAGTGAACCACTCCATTTCAGGTAGCTTATCCTTTTGAGCAATCCACGTGGCAATAATCTTTCTGAGTGTATAAGTGTAGAACTCATCCCCAACCTTTTGATCTTCAAACTTACCGTAATTGAACATAGTATCAAAATATTGTTGGTAAAGGGCAGCAATATCATTCTGTCTATCAGAGTAGTAATTGTTAACATACTCACTCAAAATATCAGCATTTGATTTAACTTCAAAGTCAGTACGCCAAGATTGCTCAACTAAGCGAAGAAACAGTACGTGGGGTTTGATATTCCCTGTATTGCACATAACAAGGTCATCCATTCCGGCCTTCCGCACTTTATCCAATTCATTAGCAACGTAGTGAGGATCGATTTGCAGCATCGCAAGGAAATTAGATGCTTGTAAATCATGGAACGCAACGTGGTAATAAATTCCTTGAGAAAGATTAGGGTCACCACCACTCAACACCTCAGACCTTGGATCATCATTTCCTTGTCGGCGTGATACCATTTTACCGTATCCGTTATCCGCCCAAATCTGAATTACATCACTAGGGACATCCAATAGACCGGCATTATAGAGTCCTGTTAACTCACCATAGATATTAATTGAACACTTTGCATTAGGCACAGCCTTCTTAACCATGTCATACTGCGTCTTAATAACGTTATTAATGACTTCAGCCTTATCAGCTAGCGTATATTCATGGTCATCATCTAACCAGAATGGTCGATCACCTTGACCTCTAAAGCCAAGGTTCCAAATAACATCGTTATCTTTTTGTTCTTCGATACTATCCTGCCAGAGTTTCTTAAACAAATCTGGATGTTTTAAATATGATGCATCCAAATCAGGGTAAACCCGTGAGAACATTTCTGCCCCAAGTGGTTCTGCATGGTGATGAGCAATCATTAATCCCATTTTCACTGCAGCTGTTCGATTCAAATGCGCGTTGGTGTCAGTTCCAGGAATTACGATGTTACCACCACACCGGAGCAAAGTTTCAAAAATCATAGTCCAAACATTGTCAGTAGATTCTCGATACTCCCAATGGTTCAGCAACAACTCATCATTCACAAACCATCCTCTGTACTTAACCCGATAATCTGGTAATGTAATAGCTTCGAGATCATGCATTGTAATATATGGAACTTTTTTAGGAAGTTTATCTAACCAGAACCAGAATTCATCGATCTTCAAAACATTCTTTGAGATAGCTAGAGCGCCATACATAACCCCTCTAACAGAGCCAGACTTAACTTCTACATGATTCTTATCAGGTTGAGTAATCAAAAAGCTTTCATCCTTTGCCATACCTGCATCTAGAATCAATCTAATTTCATTCTTATCCCCATGGGCTGAAACAGTTGTTTCAATGTCCCGGGTTAAAATCCTTGCTGCATTCCGTAAGACGTCGTTTTTAAAATCAGTTACGACTCCGGTATCTTTTGAAATCAAAAATTTATTTTCCATTTTTTCGCCTCTATGTTGTTACCGCTATCATTCTCTTTTTTAAAAAGGAGCCCACTCAATTGGGCTCCTAAATTGACATTACTTTGTCTTTTGAAGTGCTTCCCAAAGACCGTTCAGATAATTTATTCCTAATGCCCGATCAAACAATCCATATCCAGGGCGTCCATCTTCTCCCCAAATATTGCGACCATGATCTGGTCTAATATAACCGTCAAACCCACTATCATCAAGGGCTTTCATAATTTCATACATATCAAGTGATCCTTCAGATGAAAGGTGGGCACTTTCATGAAATTCAGTTTTTTCCTGATTAGTGAATTTAATGTTACGGGCATGAATAAATGGTGCTCTATCTTTTTTAACAAATTCACGAATGATTGCTGGCAAATCATTTTTAGGGTTCTCACCCAAGCTACCTGTACAAATTGTAAACCCATTGTACTTTGATTCGTGAAGCGCTTCAATGGCAACCATGTCATCACGATTTTTATAAATCCGTGGTAATCCAAATAACGGGAATGGAGGATCATCAGGATGCATTGCCATTCTGACATCAACTTCCTCACAGACCGGAATAATGGCATCAAGGAAGTACTTAAGATTTTCAGTTAGCTTAACTGTATCAACATCTTTATACTCTTCAAACAATTGCTTAACAGCAGCCAATCGTTCTGGTTCCCAACCTGGCATCTCAAAGCCTTTTGAGCCTTCCTTGATAGTTTCAATCATATCATTAGGATCATCGGGAATCTTGCTTGGATCATAAGACATTGCGTTGGAACCATCAGCAAGTTTTTCATGCAAATCAGTTCTCAGCCAATCAAAGACAGGCATAAAATTGTAACAAATGACTTTAACACCAAATTTTGCTAGGTTTCGAATCGTTTGCTTGTAATTTTCAATATACTTATCTCGTGTTGGTAATCCAATCTTGATATCATCGTGAATGTTAACCGATTCGATTACTTCTAACTTTAAACCGGCCTTTTCAATTATTTGCTTTAACTCCGCGATTCTTTCCTCAGGCCACACCTCACCCACAGGGATATCATATAGTGATGTAACTACTTGTTTTGTGCCGGGAATCTGTCTGATCTGTTCAAGAGAAATTGGATCATCGTCTTGACCAAACCACCGAAACCCCATGTTTAATGCTCGCAAGAACTGTTCCTCCTAGGAATTATTTGAATTTGAAAAGATATATTAGTATACAAAAAACAAATTACTACTTACTTATTTCTTAGTCAAAAGGCTAAACTACAACTACCGGAACTGAGGCGTTTCTAACTACATATGCTGTCGTTGATCCCAATGCTAGCTTGTTCAGAGCATCCACTCCAGACTTACCAATAACAATCGCATCAATTCCATACTTTGTTGGGGCATCCTCTGCAATAATGTGCTTAGCACTCCCCATTAGAACTTCGCTATCAAATGAAGTCCCGGTATTTGCTAAAGTCTTCTCAGCGTCGGCTAGAATGGCTTCAGCATTTGCCTTAACTTCATCTACCAACGCTGTCTGAGTTGGTCTAATCGGATCCTTACCCAATGATAATACATTTGTATTAACAACCGTTAGCAGTTGTAAACTAGCATTTGATTGTTTTGATAGCTTTATTGCAAGTTGTAAAGCCTTTGAGGCGTTGTCGCTACCATCAAGAGGGACCAAAATTTTACTGAACATGTAATTACCTCCAATTGACTCGAAATGCAAATTGATATATTAGTATATTCCATCATTATAATAACACTATCTGTAACCGCTATCAAGAATTTTTTTACGCTTTTGTATACCTTGTTTTATGCTATTATTAAAGGTAAGAATTATTTGTAAAGGACTAGGAAAAGTCGATGGAAAGTTTACAAGACAGAGCTTACGATACTATCTATGAATCAATCATTAGCCTTGACCTATTACCTGGTCAACGAGTTTCAGACCGTGACTTTGAAGTTCAGCTTGAAATGAGTAGAACTCCAATCAGGGAAGCAATGCTCAGACTAACAAGAAACGGGCTATTGAAATCAGTACCACAAAGTGGCACTTTTATAACCAAAATCAACTTAGGTAAGACCCTCGATGCTCGTTACGTTAGACAAACTCTTGAACGTAAGGTTATTGGAGAAGTGGTTAGTAATCATTCAAATGAATTGGTTGAGGATTTGGAACTGCTAATATTTGAACAAAGGAGAGCTGCTAATCGGAATGAATTAAAATCATTTTTTAATTTTGATGATAAATTTCATGAATCCTTTTACACAGCTTCTAACCATGCAAACATTTGGCACTGGTTGTTGACTTTAAGTAGCGACTTAAATCGGTTCCGGTCGCTAAGATTGGCAGATAAGAACTTATCGTTGTCGCCACTACTTCAAGAACACGAGGAACTATTGGCTGCGGTTAAGAATAACGATGCTGAGGAAGCAGACAAAGTTATTCAAAGTCACTTGGATCTTCAGTTAATTGATAAAGATGAAGTAACTAAGCAATACCCTGAGTATTTTGAATAAATATATTAAGAAAAGAATGCAGTGGGAGTAGGACAGAAAGTAGGTAAATGTGCTTTCATAGTTCTGCCCCACTGTTTTTGTCTATTCATATACTAGCTACAAGATGTGTCCATTAGAAAGAGGTCCAGCTACCTAATACCATTTTTTCAGCATAATAAAAAAAGATCCAGATACAGGATGAAATTAATCGGAGATACTCCTAGTATGTTGGACACGGAAACAATTAAAATTCCGGGTTCATATACTAGGAGTTTTTATATTGACTAAATATCGCTACACCATAGACGAAAAATTATTCTTTCTTGATTTGCTTGC
>NZ_CATNVB010000053.1 GCF_951230165.1 Lentilactobacillus sp. Marseille-Q4993 | reverse complement strand
TTTTTTGTTACGGCATCAAGTGCCAAAAAGAACCTCGGCTTTGCTTCGCTACCACTTTATCAAAAAAATGGTGAATCCTAGCTCCGTCGAGTTTTGGATTCACCATTTATCTTAGTAAGTTTTTGTGGTCATGATTAGGTTGGCATATCAACTAATCAAGCCTTTATGGGAAAAGAAAATTCTTACTGAACGAAACTCTCATACTAAACAATCTTTAGAATTGGGATTAAAATTTGCAGATGCTATTGTTCCTGAAATGGCTATTTTAGAGAGCCTTAGTAAGAGTGATCGAAAAAAAGAAGCAATTCGATTTGTTAACAATCAACTAAAAAGTAACGGCTTGGATATTGATATTTCAGCAGTCTCGGGCTTGGTTGAACAAGCATACCAAGCATATAAGATTAAGGGTGGCGATAATCATGCACCAAAATCAACTTCGATGCCTGAAAATGTACCAGTTGATACGATAGAAACTAATGCTACCAATGCAGAAAAGAGTGATGCAGATGTCCAGTAAAGTAATCGATGTAAGTTCTTATCAATCAGATACTGTAAGTTACTTCAAAAAGGTTTATAATGCTGGAGCACGGGGAATGATGGTTAAGCTGACGGAAGGTTTAAATTATCTGAACCCTAAAGCTGGTAGTCAAATTGTTAACGGATTAAAAGTATTTAAGTCAGTTGGGGTCTACCATTACTTTCTGGGTAATGGTCAGGCTGAAGCTCAATATTTTTTGGCCCATATCAAAACGATGGGATTGACTAAAGACACTGTGTTAGGTATTGACGTGGAAGACCCATCATTACCGTATTACAATACAGCACAGGTTAATGTGTTCCTTAAATATCTGCGAGACCATGGCTACACACACCTAGTCACCTATGGTAGCGGTTCTTGGTTTAACTCAGGACGTATTAACCGAAGCCATTTAATCGATAAGCATATCTGGGTAGCGGCTTACGGTGTTAGTCAACCGGGGGTCAATAATGCAAATGCCTGGCAATACACTGATAACTTATTTGGGGCTGATTGTTCATACGATTTTGATGGAACTTTAACCGGAAACAATGTTAAGACAAAAGCTGAAATGCCCAAATACTATAACACTCCTGGATTGTATGAAGTAACAGCTAAAATGATACATGCTTATAGAGATAAAAAATTCAAAGTTAAGCGTTATGTTCGTTGGGAAAAAGGTAGCCGTTTTTATGGCACACCAGTAAAATATGGCAAAATAACACGTCTGAAAACAGAATTAGGTTATGTAACTAGTAATACTAGTAAAGTAAAACTAGTTAAGGAGGTACAGAGGTAAATGCATACCTTCTTATCCCTAAAATGGGATTAATGGGGGCCTATCGTAGCTATTATCACAGGAGTATGTGTACTAGCTAATTGAATTTTAAATAAGACTGTCAAAAATCCATTGGATTCATTACGAAAAGAACTACAGCAATTTAGAGAATCAGAAACTGATGCTAGAGAGAAGTTGAGTGATGATTTAAACGAGCTCAATGAAAAAGTAATTAGGAATGAAGTAAAAGTTGATGAACATGATAAGGATATTAAGTTAATTCGTAGTTTTTTAGGAACTTGGTCAAACGGTATAGACAAAGTTCCTAAAAAATAGCCTTACCCCGTAAAATAACGGAATAAGACCATTTCTAAATTGATTTTTTATTTTTTTTAAATGTTAACTTGACAGATTTCAGTTAAGAGATCGAAGGTTTCTTATGCATTGTTTCTAACAATACAGAGCCAAAAACTTTACTTGGATCCAGCCGGATACTTTGCCACTTTTAACATAAGCAAAGCGCGTCTTTTTGCCATCCCGCATCACAATCTGAAATTTAATTACTCTAAATCTTCTACCGCTATAATTGTTAACTTTAATTGTAGCTTTTTTTAAAGTTGGCTTCTTATAAAGAGAACCTCGGGTTAACTCAACAATTTGTTTGGAGTCCTGCCTGCCAGGAGATGTAGTTACCGGTTGGCTAGTGGCAAATGAATTACCGGTAACTGAAGTTGTAGTAAAGGATAAGCAGGTAATTACTGACACTAGACCCACTATAAAGTAATTTCGTTTCATTTTTCAATCCTCCGTAAACTTATTGTAACTGAATAGAGATTTAATTTCCACTGATTAATGTTTAAAGGTTGTTGTTTGAGTTATTATTTAATTCATTTTATAATGAAAGCGCAAACAGTTATACTCTTTTTTGGGTATTTATTGGAAAAATAGTAGTAAAAGGTCATGGAAATGAGGGATTTAAATGACTTTTAAAATTTCAATTTCTAAAAAATTAACTAATTTTGTTTTTGCTGCAGTGATGTTAATTCCTTTGCATGCTTTGGCTGCCACTGGTGTTACGCCAAGCTATGCTAGATTTCCAGACCCAACGGCCTCGATAGATATTGATTCAAATTCAAATTCATATAAAAAGATTTGGAAAACGGCAATTAATGACTGGAATCGGACGGGCGCGTTCCAATTTCAACTCACTGATTCGACGGAAGCCGATGTGGTAGCAGGAACAAGTAATTCATATGGCAATAACTATAGTGGAATGACATATTCCAAATATGATGATTCTGGTTTAATTCAACATGTAGATGCATACATCAATCCAACGGCTTTTAAGATATATCACTATTCAACTAAGGAAAAGGTGATTGTTGCTCAACATGAGTTGGGTCATGTCATGGGGTTATCACATAATCCGTCCAAAAAAAGCGTGATGTATAAGGCAAATCGGAATGTAACCATTCAAGATGTCGATATTGAGGGGGTTCGTGCTCTGTACTCGTCGCAAGGCGATCGAGTAGCTGGCCCAAGAAGTCAAAAGTTCTACGATCCAATCGTAGTTAAGAATGGTGTTCACAGGACACAGGCGGCTCAGCGATAGAGGATTATTTGTAGAAAAAGTATTTTAAATATAACTAATTAGGTGTATCCAAAGATATAGTGATAAATTTGGGTACCCCATAAAAGCGGGTCTACACCTTGTGATACTGATAAATTTTTTCAGTACCATGAAGTGTAGACCTTTTTTATTTTGACTTGATAAAAGAGGCTGCTTTTATTAACCATATCGTAAAGCTAATGGTTAACTAACATAAACGAATAGCCGAAAGCGCTTTAATTGACTTGATTTGACGTTGCGCGCATTATGTAGCCAGAGAGAAGGAGGGACATGTTTTTAGCAAGGGGGCTTATATTATGGTTGATTTTGTTAAGTCTTGTGACAAGAAGTTTTGGCACATTTGGTGTCAGTCAGCTAAGTATTGGTTGTTGGCTGGTCTATCTTTAATTGTGTTTTGGTTAGCTGGTGGTCAATTGATTGTTAATGCTGATGCGGCATCACAATCAGCGACAACTCAACAAGTAGACGCACCAGCGAAAAAGATCATCGCGATTGGCATGAATGGAACAGCTAGGTGGGAACTCGATGATCAGATGACTTTAGACGTAACTACTAATGGTCAGCCGACTGCACAACTTGGGGTAAACTCAGATGCAAATCAATGGAAGTCTTGGGGTGATTTGAATACATCTATAGTTCAAAAAGTTAATATTGAAAAGGGAGTCACATTACCAGCTAATTCGGCAGGAATGTTCGAAAATTTTTGGAATGCAACTTCCATTAATGGTTTAGAAAACATTAATACGTCCGCAGTTAAAGATTTTAGTTATATGTTTTTTAACGATGTGTCATTAACTAATTTAAACGTTTCAAAATGGGATGTTAGCAATGCAACCAATTTGGCTGGCATGTTTTCTCACTGCTCTTCGTTGACCAATTTGGATGTGTCAAATTATGATGTTAGCAAATGCACTAATTTTCATGAAATGTTTTCTTATTGTACTTCGTTGACTAGCTTAGATTTGTCAAAGTGGAACGTTGGTAAAGGCATTGACTTTGGTAATATGTTTGACTCAGCCAGTGGCTTAAAAAGCTTGGATTTATCCAAATGGAATGTTAGCAGTGGAACGGATTTTTCTGTTATGTTTGCCGATTGTAAAAATTTAGCAAATCTGGATGTGTCTAACTGGAATGTTAGCAAGGGTACGAAGTTTGCCAATATGTTTTCAGGATGCTTTGCTTTAACTAGTTTGGATTTGTCACAGTGGGATATGCATAATAACACTAATAGTACCTCTATGTTTACCATGATGTTTGCTAAGAAGCTGAATTTGTGGAAATTAACACTGGGGCCGAATGTTTATTTTGTGCAGCCTGCAAACACCAAAGTATTAGAAGCAGTTCCGGCTTATGGGACTCCAATTCCGGACTTTCCAACGCATGAAGTTGGGCCTAGTAGCGATGCTTTAGCCCCAAGGTGGCAAGCCGTTGATACTAGTAAGGGTGGTAGTGAGTTTAACCCGAAAGGGGATCTATACGATGCCAGTCAACTAGTAACACTATATGCTAAGGGGAATGCCAATCATCCAACTAAGCCAGAAACCTATGTTTGGCAAAACGCTCCTTTGCCGCCAGTATCAGTGGATTATACTTTTGTTCCAGTTGATCAAAACGGCAATTTGATTACTAGTGGCCAAACGTTCAAGGGAAATGGAAAAGAAGGGGATACAATCGATGTTCCACAAGTGGACGGTTGGTCACCAACGATCAAACAAGTGACTATTCCTAAAGGTGGCGGTGATATCCGAGTAACCTATATTGAGAATCCTGTAGTAAAGCCGACAAGTCCAGCTACTTCAAGCGATTCGACAAATAGTTATTCACCAAATTCTCAAGCCACTTTAATGCCACCAACAACATTACCTGAAGTCGAAAAGAACAACGAGCCTAATAATAACAACGAGCCCAAGCGTGGAAGAAATATCCTACCTAAAGGTGAGGTGGTTTATGCTCTGAAACACATTTATTTGTATCAGAACGTGAATTTTAAAAAATCTGACCGGGTAGCTTCATATACCAAGAAACCACGGATTTACCGTCCAATGTTTGTAGTTACCGGTTACGCACGCTCTCAAAACAATGTACTGCGCTACAAAGTTAGAGACGTGAACCACGATTCCAAGACTGCTGGTAAAACTGGTTACATTACAGCTAATTGGAATTACGTTCGCCCAGTTTACTATCAAGCTAAGCATAAAAAGCTGACGGTTATTAATCCGCGGGGAGTTAACGCCTATAAGAATAAGAATTTAACTAACAAGGTTAAGAATTACAAGCAAGGAACCGTTTTACCGGTAGTTAACTTTGTGACCCATAACTTAACGACCCGTTATGTTTTGAAGAATGGTCAGTATA
>NZ_CATNVB010000052.1 GCF_951230165.1 Lentilactobacillus sp. Marseille-Q4993 | reverse complement strand
CCTTGATGATGGCTAATTTTTCTTATTTTTTACTGATAAAAGAAAAACTGGATCATATTTTTCAAAAAGTCATGAAAAATATGATCCAGTTTATTTATTGGCGGGACTTATGTCCCGGCCTCTTTTTTGCATTTGAGGAGGATATTAATGGTCAATTTTAGTGTTGAAAATATATCTCACGTGCAACTTGGTGACCTTTACGGTATTTTTTTCGAAGATATTAATCATGCAGCTGATGGTGGCTTGTATGCGGAGATGGTTCAGAACAGGTCGTTTGAATTTGAAAAAATCGACAATGCTGAGTATAGTCCGCTTTATTCGTGGAAAATTAGCGGTACCCCGGACTATTCAGTAGAAAATACGGAGCCGTTGAATAGCCAGAATTGTCACTATCTAAACGTAGTTGCTAAAGATAAAGATGTTTCTGTGCTGAATTTGGGGTATAACGATGGGATGGTCTTTAAGACTGGTGAACAGTATGATTTCATGCTATTTGCTAATGCTAATGAAGCTCGGGAGATCCAAATAGTGCTGGTTGATAAAGAGGATAAGTTGATTAGTCGGCCAGAAAAAATAATTATCTCAGGAACGAGTTGGCAAAAGTATCAGTGTCAGTTAATAGCAACAGCATCGACGTCTCAGGGTCGAATAAAGATAATCATTCCGAAGAATACTGATATTAGTCTTGATATGGTATCGCTGTTCCCAGTTGATACATTTAAACACCGAAAAAACGGGGTTCGTAAGGATATTGCAGATTTGCTATTTGAAATGCACCCCAAATTTCTTAGGTTTCCGGGAGGATGCTTAGTTCATGATGGCACCCTAGACGAAAATGATCGGGATTCTATGTATAGGTGGAAAAAGTCAATTGGACCAATTGAAAGTCGACCTATTAGGAGAAATAAGTGGGGATACAACCAAACATTAGGAATGGGATTCTTTGAGTATTTTCAATTTGCTGAGGATATTGGCGCCAAACCACTTCCAGTTCTGCCAGGAGGATATGATCCCCATCATAAGCGAGCAGTACCAATGGATGAACTAGATGAGTGGGTTCAAGATGCACTTGATTTAATTGAATTTGCAAATGGTGGTACCGATTCTACTTGGGGACAAATTAGAGCAAAATTGGGGCATCCAGAACCGTTTGGCTTAGAGTATTTAGCAATTGGTAATGAAGAAGTTGGCCAAGCGTTCTTTGACCGTTATCCAATTTTTCATAAGGCAATTAAACAAAGGTATCCTCAAATAAAGCTAATTAACTCAAGCGGACCGTTTGCCGCCGGAAAGGAATTTGAGCGCGGTTGGAATAGTGCGATTGATAATGGTTCTGACTATGTTGATGAGCATTTTTACATGGCCCCAGATTGGTTTTATGCAAACTATTCTCGTTATGATAATTACGATCCCAATGGTCCCAAGGCATTTATTGGAGAGTATGCTTCAAAGGCAAATCGCTGGGAAAATGCATTGACTGAGGCAGCATTCATGACGTCATTAGAGAAAAATGCTGATAAAGTGGGATTGGCTTGTTATGCGCCACTGCTTGCAAATGCAGACTATGTAAACTGGGCTCCTGATTTGATCTTCTTTAACCAGAAAAATGTGTGCCCAAGTGTTAATTATTACGTCCAAAAGGCATTTATGAATTTCCAAGGTACAAATAACGTTGAGTACTCGGTAACTGGAGAATTACCAAATAGAACGCTAAGAGAAAACCAGTTTGGAGGTACTATTGCCCTAGAGGGTGATAATGCGGATGTTGATTTTTATGACGCAACGTTGACTAATCTTGAAGACGGGTTAACTTATCACTTGAATTCCGCTACGATAACTGAGAAGAACCATATTGACTTACTTGCTTTGAATAGTAATGCCTACGAAATCAACTGCAAGGTAAAGCGAATCGGTGGTCGGGAAGATAAAGGATTTCATTTGGTATTTAGCAAGCATAGTTCTGATGAACAACTTCAGTGGGTGCTTGGCGGCTGGGAAAATCAAGATTCAATCATAAGACAGATTGGCTCGGGTGATGATCAGAGTGAATGGAATCAGTCTGCATGGACAATGATGACTAATGAGGAGTACCAACTTAAAATTAGAGTCGAGAATCAAGTTGTCAAAACTTTTATTAATGGTGGGTTAATGAACAATGTTAAGATTCTACCAGCAGAGATTCACCAAATCTACCATAGTCTTGTGTACGATTCAGGTTCTCAAAAATACTATCTAAAGCTGGTAAATGTGACTAGTGATGTAGTAACAGTTTCACTAGATGAAAGAGTGTTTAGCAACGCAAAAATTCATGAATTGTCAGGAAAACTAACGGCCGAAAATGTTATTGGTCAAGATAGTAAAATTGATCAGAGAAACTTTCAAATTGATACTTTGAAATATGAAGTTCCTAAGCATTCAGTAGTAATCGTTGAAAGTCAGCCACAGTTGGAGAAAGGGCCTATTAATGATAGATAATGTTAACAATGCAAATGTTATTTTGAAGGACAAAGAAATTCTAGGGTACCAAAAAAACACTCAACAGTATCTTCTCGATTTGGATCCTAACAAATTCTTAGTAAATTTCTACAATGTCGCTGGAATAAATTCGTTGGCAAACGTTGAATCATATGGCGGTTGGGAACGTAGTGATGACGCGAATTTTCGGGGCCATTTTTTTGGCCATTACATGTCGGCGTTGTCACAATCCATCGCCGAAGTTCATGATGCGAATACTCAAGAAAAGTTAATTGAAAAGTTAAGACAATCAGTTGATGGGATCGTTGCTGCTCAGAATGCATATAGCGAAAAGCACCCTGAGAGTACTGGATACGTGTCGGCTTTTAGAGAGGTAGCCTTGGATGAAGTTGAGGGGAAAGTCGTTTCTGATGCCGAAAAGGAAAATGTTTTAGTGCCATGGTACAACCTTCATAAGGTTCTAGCTGGGCTGATAATGACCTATGAAAATCTGCAAGGGATTGATGACAAACTAGCGAATGATGCTCTTACAGCTGCAAAATTGTTTGGCGAATATGTCTACCACAGGGTTACTAAATTGACTGATAAAGAGCAGATGTTGAAAACTGAGTATGGTGGCATGAATGATGCCCTGTACCATCTGTTTGCGATTACTAAAAATCATGATTTTCTTGTTGCCGCTCAGTATTTTGATGAGGTGACGCTATTCAAACAGTTGAGTGAAAATCACGATATTCTTTCAGGGTTGCACGCTAACACAACGATTCCTAAGCTATTAGGAGCAATCAGAAGGTATGAAATCTTCAGCAATTCTAGGGAAAGCGCCCAAGAAAACCTTTCAAGGCATGAAATTGAAAATTTGGATATGTATTACGCTGCAGCTGTCAACTTCTGGGATATTGTGATTAATCACCACACATATGTCACGGGTGGCAACAGTCAAGCAGAGCATTTTCACGATTCGGACAAACTCTATCATGATGCAGTGATTGAAGATGGTGGTTTGACTTGCGAAACTTGTAATTCACATAATATGCTTAAACTTACCCGAGAATTATACCGTATAACTGGTGATAACAAGTATTTAGATTACTATGAACGAACATATTTGAATGCTATATTGGGTTCCCAAAATCCTGAATCAGGGATGATGACCTACTTTCAACCAATGGCATCAGGTTTTCTAAAGGTATATAACCGTCCTTTTGATGAATTTTGGTGTTGTACTGGAACTGGAATTGAAAGTTTTACGAAATTGACTGACTCATATTACTACCATGATAACCTTTCGCTAGTTATCGCCATGTACGTAGCAAATACTCTAACTGACCCATCCTTTAACCTTAAACTAGATTTACAAGCCAATAGGCGTAATGGGCGGGTGCAAATTAAAGTTGATCGGATTGATGAAACCAAACCATTTGTGGCTAAAGCTGTGAAACTCAGAGTGCCAGAATGGGCCCAGAGCGGTAGTGCAGTTATGGTTGATGGTAACGATGAAATTGCTAATATAATGGATGGTTTTTGGGTCATTAAGCTTAGTGACAAACCACTTCAAATTGAGTTGAAATTGAATCAAAATCTCACGCTTGAGCCAGCTCAAGATAATCATGATTACGTATCGTTTAGGTACGGTCCATACGTTTTAGCAGGATTGTTACCGGATTATAAATTAGACGATGACCGTCCAACTGGAATCTTAGTTCGTAGTTCTACGCCTGATGAAACAGTTGCTGGGACGCTGACCACTCACAATGATTTTAACGATTGGCAAAATCAAGTGACACAAGGCACCTTAAGTGAATCGGCAGATGACTATTTATTTACATTTACTATGCCTGGCGTTGAGGAAAGTATTAAATTTGTTCCGTATTATCAAGTCTATAATAAACGGTACGGAATATACTTCCAGTGGCAACAGGCAGGAAGTGAAGCAGCAAAACAAAGGCAACTCGAACTTAAGAAACTTAAGCAGTTTCAAAAGAGTGTAGTGGATGAACTTACCAACTTTGATGAGAATAACTTTGAATATAACAAATAAATAAAATCATCTAAATCTGAAATTGGTGCCTTTCGTGGCAAACGATATCGAGTAGCGGCAAAAGATGGTTGGTATTCGTATTCATTCAATAGTGAACCTGGTCAGCAATTAACGGTGGAACTTACTTTGAATTTAGCCGATATTGGTAAGAAAGTTTCTGTCCAAATTGGTGACCAGAATGAAGAATTTCAAGTTGTAGCTCCTGCAAAGGATCAGCTTGATAAGTCTGAGTTCTTCATTAAGAAGCTAAAAATCAATAAATCTGATGATAAGCAAAATCTGGCGATTAAATTCTTTGGTAGTGAAGATATGGCTAGAATATTTGGAATCGTTATTAGAAAAGGGGAAGCTATTGGCAATGACTGAATACATTAATCCCGTTATTCTTCAACGGGCTGATCCATATATTTATAAACATTCAGATGGGTATTACTACTTTTCAGCGAGTGTTCCGGAGTATGACCGAATCGAATTGCGCAGAGCAAAGACAATTAATGGGCTGGCACATGCAGCTCCCCGAACAGTTTGGCGGAAGCACGCTACTCCCGGAGCCATGGATAATCTGATATGGGCACCAGAAATCCATTGGATCAATGATGCTTGGTATATCTATTTTGAGGCAGAAAGCACTGTTTTTAATAGTGAGGGTGGTGAAGATCACCCCCATAGAATGTTTTGTATTAGTTCAATGTTAGCTGATCCGATGGATGCGAGTGGCTGGGTTGAAAAGGGTCAAATTGAAACACCAATCGATAGTTTTAGTTTAGACGAAACGGTGTTTGAATTCGAAGATAAGCTGATGATGGTCTGGGCTCAGAAGGATCCGGCTATCGAAGGTAGTTCGAATCTATATATCGCTGAAATGAAAAACCCGTGGACTATTAAGGGAGACCCAGTGATGATTAGTACGCCAACGTTTGATTGGGAAAAGCACAGATTTGCAGTGAACGAAGGGCCAGCGGTGCTTATAAGGAATGGTAAGGTCTTTATTACATTTTCTGCTAGTGCGACAGATGAAAACTATTGTGTCGGTCTGTTATATGCTGATGAAACTTCTAATCTATTAGATGCTAGCTCGTGGACTAAGTTAGACCATCCAGTGTTTAAAAGTGATGAGGCAACGAATCAGTATGGCCCAGGACACAATTCATTCACCAAATCAGAAGACGACCAGCAAGATTTATTTGTTTACCATTGTCGTGATTACAAGGATATTCAGGGTGATCCATTATACGACCCAAATCGCCACACTAAGGTTCAGGCATTTAGTTGGGATGAGAATGGGTTACCGGTATTTGGCAAACCTGTTCCATATAATTATGATTAGTAAAAAGCATGTTGTGGTTGGGATATATGGGGGCAATGATTAATGGCCCCCCAGTCCTGACGGTTACTGCGTGTAGCAAGGATTTGGATGAAAGCAAAAAAGAAGCGATAAATTTCAAGAAAATGAAATTTGGTTCTTCGTCAAACATCCTAATGTAAGAGGTATCAAGATTGTGACGACAATCTTGATACCTCTTTTACTATACTAAAGTTGAGGTTGAGGTCGCCAACACCAGTGGAATTAAATTCCGAGCGTC
>NZ_CATNVB010000051.1 GCF_951230165.1 Lentilactobacillus sp. Marseille-Q4993 | reverse complement strand
TGGCTTTGATGATGGCTATTTTATTTCCTTGCTTAGCGGTAAAAGAAAAACTGGACCATATTTTCCGAAGAATCATGGAAAATATGGTCCAGTTTATTTATCGGCGTGACTTATGTCCCAGCCTCTTTTTAACAAATTAACTCAAAATGTTGTCATACCGTAATTTTACAATGACTGAACTATTAATTAGTGGTAATATATTTTAGTGCGCTTAGTCAACGTATAAAAAGTAATGGGGAGATAGAAATATGCGTAAAAGATGTTTGTTTGCGGTGTTGGCAATTCCATTTATGCTGATGGGTAACACTGTTGCCTTTGCCAAGACCAAAAGCATTAAATTAGTTACATATAAAGTGAAGGTTGGGGATAAATACATACATGTTAAAACCATTTCAAATGTAAAAGTTAAAATTTCACGTCATGGCAGGATTTATGCACAAGGAAAATCGAAAAAAAGTGGTAAGTTTTCGTTTAAATTAAAACATAAGCTTACAGCTAAGCTAAAGTACAAAATTGTTGCAACTAAAAAGGGGTATCACAAGTTTTCAGCAGTTCAAAATCTTGTTTCGAAACCGAAAAAAAATACTAGTACTTTAAACTCAACAAATATTAGTAAGTCAAGTCCATCAGTTAATCAGGGTAATAATGCTACTGAAAGTAACAATGCTAATAATATTTTAAATGGTGGCTTTGTAAGTGGTATGCAAAGCTCAACTTCCAGCATAGGTGGGGTGTCAAACCCGGATGGCAATTCAGCTAGTAAAAACAGTTCTACTGTGACCAACAGCAGTTCTAATAATGAAAATGACAATAATCAAAATAAGAACAATGATGCTAACAACAATCAAAAAAAGAAAATAGATGAATTAAAAGCGCAACTTAAAGAATTATCAAATAAAGAAAAAGATATTATATAGTAAAATTGAAGATTATAGTGTTTCATTGGGAAGTCAATACAATCGTTTAAATGATTATAAAACTGCGGTTAAAAGTGATGAAGATTTATGGGGGCGGTACCAGACATATATCGATGGCCATACGATGAAAGATTTAAAGCAGCAGAAACAAGAAAACATGGATGAATGGGAAAAATTAGAAGCTATTCATAACAGTTCAAAAAATACACCTCAAAATGAGTATGATATAAAAATTAACTTGGAAAAATATATTGAAATTGATCGCAAAATTGATCAATTAACTGACGCATATGCAGATGTAGGACGTGACGTGAATAAATTTAAAGATTCAATGGAGAAAAATCTTAAAATATTGAAAGAAGCACAGGAAAAATATAATTCTGATCAGAAGCAATACTCCAAGTGTGTATCAGAGCAAGAAGATCTATTTAAGCAAATGAGTGCCTTGAGTGTTGAAATCGATAAAAATCAATATAATATTGTTTAGGTCGTTAGATTGAAGTTAAAGTAATGTTCCATTAATTCAAATACTTTAAAAGAAGTTTAACAATAAGTAAAAATATCAAGACAATTGTTTGTCCAAAAAACAAATAAGATGGGGTGCCCAATTCATGGACACCCTATTTTATTTATGCAAGTTGGCAACAGTATGAATTAAATGCAAAAATGACAATGTATTTTAATTAAGAATATAAATTAAGTTTCCGCTAAATCAATACTCTAACTTTATCCCAATCGTTTCCGTTCTTGTCTCACCTTTCAGTAGTGAAACGTCACCGAACCCTTGATGGTTTGGTGAATCAGGTAGTGTTTGAGCTTCCAACGCGATTCCTTTGAATGGTTCACCCGCACCATCGGCAAATTGGACTGAGCTGTCCCAACCACCAGGGGTGAACACGACTAGTCCGTTTCTAGTAGAAAACAGACTCATTTTTCGGCCAGATTTATTATCGGCCAAAATTGCTATTGGTTCTTCACTTAGGTGGTTATCAATATGGAAAATTTCGTCAAAGGAGTGGCCCTCTTGGGCTTTAAGTTCCTCAATAGCTTGGCCAATTTGTTTGGGCTGTCGAAGGTCGTATGGAGTGTTTTCAACAGGTAAGAAGTTACCGGTTGGGGTTTTCTCTGAACTTAATTCAAGGTGTTCATTACTTGTGACAGAAATAGTTTGACTGAGAGCATTATTTTCATCTGACAGGTTAAGGTATAAATGCTGGGTTGGATTGAATAACGTATCTGCATCAGAAGTAGCGGTATATTTAAGCAGAACCTTATCATCTTCGGAAAGTGAGAATTCGATTTGGACGGTTAGATTTCCTGGAAATGAGTCAATATCACTAGCGATATGTTTGGTGAAAATGATGCTATTTTCATGAAATTCACCGTCCCAAACAAGGGTGCTAAAACCATGAGGTCCCCCGTGCAGCGTGGTTTCGTTTTCGTTTGGATCAACTTGATATGACTTGCCATTAATCTCAAACGTTCCTTTACTTATGCGCCCTGCGGTTCTACCGATTGCTTGGCAAAGGAAAAAGTGGTTATCAATATACGACTGGACATTGTCGAAGCTGAGGACAATATTCTTGGTCCCACCGTCCTTGGTAGGGATGTTAATCCCAGTGATCGTTGCCCCTAAAGTGATTGCGCTGATGCTAACGCCGTTATCGTTGGTGAGGGTGTACTTTGTAATGGGGGTTTGTGCTACTTGGCCGAAGCTTTCGCTGACTTTTTTCATTACCTATCTTCTCCATTCTGAAAACGCTTTTATAATAATTATACACCACTTAGAAAACTAATGAATTCTAGTTGTAAGCGTTTTTTATATTGGCTCAAATGTGGTTTAATATAAGTAACTCATACTATTTCTAAGGAGAAGAATGATATGAAAATATTAATTGTAAACGCAGGAAGTTCATCACTAAAATTCAAGCTATTTGAAATGCCAGCTGAGAAAGTTCTTGCGGCGGGGGAAATTGAACGACTTAACATGCCAAAATCGGCAGTTAAAATCAAGTATGGTGATGGGCAGGTCTATAAAGATACCGAAGATAATATTGGCTACGAACGATCTGCAGGAATCATGCTAAACCGGTTGAAGGACCTTGGCGTCATTAATCACTTAAGCGATATTAATGCCGTTGGGCACCGAGTAGTTGCGGGGGCAACTGATTTTGACAAGGTTACGAAGATCACCCAGAAGTCACTAGACCGAATCGTTGAGCTTGGAGAAATCGCTCCGATTCATAACCCTAGTGAAGCAGAGTATATTAATATTGTGGCTTCTATTCTCCCTGAGGTTGATCAATTTGCGGTGTTTGACAGTGCATTTTTCCATGACGTCCCTGAAATGAACGCCATTTATGGAATTCCCCATGAATTGACAAAGACGTTTGGAATCAGGCGTTATGGGGAACACGGAATCAATCACACTTACATTACGCAAGAAGCACTAAAAATGCTTGGCACGGATAAGGCTAAAACCGTTACCCTTCACTTGGGATCGGGCGCATCAGTGGCAGCTGAAGTTGATGGCAAGTGCTATGACACTTCAATGGGCTTTACACCGATGAATGGTCTGATCATGGGGACTCGTTCTGGTGACGTCGATCCGGCTCTGGTACCCTATTTGATGAAGCGAACGGGCGCTGATGCCGATGAAATCATTGAAATGTTTAACAAACGTTCAGGGATGCTTGGTATTTCTGAAATTTCTTCGGATATGCGTGACCTTGAGGAATCAGATGACCCCCAAGCAAAGCTTGCCTTGGATATGTTTATGAACCGGGTAATTAAAGTTGCGGCTTCCTATATTGCTGAACTCGATGGCGTTGACGCAATCGTCTTTTCAGGTGGAATCGGGGAGCATGATGAATGGGTACGCTCTGAAATATGTAAGAAACTGAACTGGTTTGGGGTTGAACTTGATGAAGAGAAGAATAAAGCTCAACAACCTGGTGAAATGAACACCGCCAATTCAAAGGTTAAAGTATACTTGATTCCTGCAGATGAGGAAATTGCCATGGTTCGGGATGTTTACACCTATAGCAAATAAAAATAGAGGTACGGTGATTTTGTAGATTATGAATAAGATGAGTTTTCGCTGGTACGGGGACGGCGACTTAATTACACTTGCACAAATTAAGCAGATTCCAGGAGTTACTGAAATTGTCAGTGAACTACCAAATATCCCAAATGGGGAAGTATGGCCAGGTGAGCAAATCGCTGGCCTCAAGGCGAAAATAAATCAATCTGGCTTCGAGTTTCACGTCGTTGAATCGTTGCATGTTCATGATGCTATCAAACTAGGAACGGCTGATCGAGATCACTACATCGAAAATTACCGGCAATCGTTGGTAAACTTGGCTGCAAACGGGATCACAACAGTTTGCTTTAGCTTTATGCCCGTGTTTAATTGGACCCGGACTGATTTTAGTTACCGTTTGCCTGATGGCTCAACCAGTTTAGCTTTTAAACAGCAAGAGCTAGAGGGGGGGATCGATTCTTTTCTAGCTAATTTCAAACGCCAGAATGGGGGCGTAGAATTGCCAGGATGGAGTAGCAGACGGATTGCTGAACTCCCGGATATCTATCGCCAGTTTCAAGGGATAACTGAGGAGCAGCTAAGGTCAAACTTGGCTTATTTTGTTAAGCAGATTTTACCTACTTGTGAGCGAGTTGGAATTACACTAGCAATTCATCCGGATGATCCACCTATGCCGTTATTTGGATTGCCAAGAATATACAAAAACGCTTCTGATATTCGTCAAATCATGAATTTAGCAGATTCTAAACAGCTTGGAATTACCCTGTGTGTCGGGAGTCTTGGCGAAAATCCGAAAAACGATGTTCCGGGGATAATCAGGGAGTTTGTCCCTAGTGGTAGGGTTCCGTTTGTCCATGTCCGTAACCTAAAGTGGGACGGGGATGGTGATTTTCACGAAACTGCCCACTTAAGTAGTGAGGGCTCGCTTGATATGTATGAAATTATGAAGGCGTTGCATGACTCCAAGTTCACGGGTAACATCCGTCCGGATCACGGTCGAATGATTTGGGGTGAACAGGGCCGACCTGGATACGGTTTGTATGATCGGGCGATGGGAATCAACTACCTAAATGGATTATGGGAAGCAATCGATAAAACCAATAAATAAAGCGTTACCAAAAAGTTCCGGATTTCAGTTTTTAAATTTGAAGTCCGGGCTTTTTTTAATTTAAGATAGCATCAAGGAAATCGGTAAAGAGTATGGCCATTATAAATATCTTTCTTTTTACCAAATCTTAATTCATCTATATTTTGGAGGATAGTTATGCAGAAAGAAAAAAAGATCCCAAGTAGTTTTATTTACTTTTTCGGTTCCTTCGGTGGAATTCTTTTTGGTTACGATATCGGGGTTATGACGGGGGCGTTGCCTTTCCTACAAACGGATTGGGCGCTACAAAATAACGCCGGAATTATTGGTTGGATCACGTCATCCGTTATGCTGGGGGCAATCTTCGGTGGCGCGTTGGCTGGTCAATTGTCGGATAAGCTTGGTCGGAGAAAAATGATTTTGATTTCGGCCGTGATCTTCGTGGTTGGTTCCGTATTATCAGGAGTTTCTCCTCATAACGGTTCTCTCTACTTGATTATTGTGCGGGTATTGTTAGGAACTGCCGTTGGTGCTGCATCAGCATTGGTTCCTGCTTACATGTCAGAAATGGCTCCTGCCAAACTTCGTGGTCAGCTCTCAGGGTTGAACCAGACAATGATTGTTTCAGGAATGTTGCTATCATACATCGTTGACTTCTTGCTCAAGGACTTACCAGAAGCATGGGCATGGAGATTGATGCTTGGTTTGGCAGCTGTACCAGCCGTAATTCTCTACTTTGGGGTTGCAAAGCTACCAGAATCACCACGTTTCTTAGTTAAAAACGGTCACTTCTCAGAAGCTCGTAAGGTGTTAACATACATCCGAAACGATGAAAGTGAAATTGATCAAGAATTAGCTGACATTAAGGATACTGCCAATGCTGAAGCCCAAGCAGCTAAGTCAACATCTTGGGGAACATTGTTCACTGGTAAGTATCGTTACCTAGTGATTGCCGGAATTGGAGTTGCCGCATTCCAGCAATTCCAAGGTGCGAATGCAATTTTCTACTACATTCCATTGATTGTTGAGAAGGCAACTGGTAGCGCTGCAAGTAGTGCTTTGATGTGGCCAATCATCCAAGGAGTGATTCTGGTTGTTGGTTCGCTACTTTACATTGCGATTGCTGACCGATTTAACAGAAAAACGCTTATCATGCTTGGTGGTACTGTGATGGGACTTTCATTCCTATTACCGGCTATCATCAACTGGATCAACCCAAACACTAACCCAATGATGATTGTTGTATTCCTCTGTATCTACGTTGCTTTCTACTCATTTACTTGGGCACCACTTACATGGGTAATCGTTGGGGAAATCTTCCCACTGGCAATTCGAGGACGGGCATCAGGAATGGCATCATCATTCAACTGGATTGGTTCATTCTTGGTTGGACTTCTATTCCCAATCATGACTGCTGCAATGTCACAGGAAGCAGTGTTTGCAATCTTCGGGATCATTTGTATCCTCGGGGTAGCCTTCACTAAGTTCTGTGTTCCTGAAACTAGAGGTCGTTCCCTTGAAGAAATTGAAGAGGAAGGGACTAGAGATAAGAGTAAGGTTGCTGTGAAACCTGAAATTGATTAATAAATTGTTAGAAAAGGCTGGGACATAAGTCACGCCGATAAATAAACTGGACCATATTTTCCATGATTCTTCGGAAAATATGGTCCAGTTTTTCTTTTACCGCTAAGCAAGGAAATAAAATAGCCATCATCAAAGCCA
>NZ_CATNVB010000050.1 GCF_951230165.1 Lentilactobacillus sp. Marseille-Q4993 | reverse complement strand
GTATAACTTCAATCGCCGCCAATTAACACTAAAAGGCATGACTCCGATAGAATATCGAAATCATGCCTCAAATAAGATTGCCTAATTTTAATTATTTAACTGTCCGCTTGACACGGAGTAGCTCCCATTTATATGAGAACCTTTTTTTTATTTGTTGGCTTTGTAATTGTTTGGCAGTGAAGTCCACCTATCTTTTAAATCATAAACAATTGGCTTGGGTTGCCGATCTCTTGTAAATATTCCCTTAGAGTTTCCTCCTACACGCATTATACCCTCAGTAGTTTTAAAGTCTGCGAAATTCCATAATTGTTCTCCTTTAACGAATGGGTACTCATCAAAAATTTTATGGTATAAAGCGTAATATCTTTGTTGGAATTGAGCAGACCACATTTCACCATTTACTGATGAATATCCGTTTAAAGTGTCTGCACCATACTCAGTAAAGATAAGCGGTTTATTGATATGACTATTTTTCCATTCATCAAGGTCACGATGTAACTCTACTGCAGCATCAGAAAGATTAGTGCCAGCTTCAGAATACCACCCATAGTATCTATTTAAAGCAATTACATCAGCAAATTGATAGGTTTTTGAGTCTGTCACGCCTTGCTTTCCGTATAGTGTAAAAGTTCGCGGCCTTTTTTGAGGGTCTGATTCGATAGCAGTTTCAAAAATCTTTTTAAAGTAAGGGACAGCACTGTCAGTAGAAGTATCCGGTTCGTTAAATAAGCTCCACATAATGACACTCGGGTGATTTTTATCGCGATCGATTAAGTCCTTTACCATTTGAATATGATAAGGGAGCAATTCGGTTGTTGTTTTTGGTTGATCAAAAAACATCTCTTTAATTTCGCCAGTCGAGCCTAAGAAAGGATTACTTAGTTCTTGAAGTCCAACAAATGGGCCTTCATCAATAATCAAAATTCCAATTTCATCAGCAAGCTGGTAAATTTCTTCGGAGTATGGGTAGTGTGAAGTTCTAAAAGAGTTGGCGCCCATCCATTTCATTAAATGAAAATCCTGTTTTTGTTGAGCGAGATTTGTTCCTCGGCCAAACGCTTGGCTGTCTTCATGCCGACCAAAACCTTTTAGATAAATAGATTGCCCGTTTAGTAGTATTTTGTCTCCCATTACCTCGATTGTTCTTATACCAATAAAGTCAATATATTCATCAATTAAAGTGGAATTGTCAGTTAGCTGAATCACAATCTTGTACAAATAAGGGGAGTCAGGAGACCAGTTATGAGCTTTAGAAACTGACAATTTGCCTGACAATCCATCAGAATCAGCGACCAAATTATTATTTTTGTCATATAATGAGACTTTTAGACTTAGGTTGTCATTGTCTGATTCGGATAGATTTATAGAGTAGTTAACGATACTTTTATCTCCCTTTAACTCATAAGTTGTAGAATAGTCACGGATTGTATTTTGAGGTTCAGAAATTAAATATACAGACCTATTAATTCCCGCATAGTTAAAAAAGTCAAAATATGGGCGAACTCTCTTTACACCAGCCGCATCAAAAAATACTTGACCTGTTGGAAGAGTTGTATGAGAAAGTTCGTTATTTCCTTTTACTGTAATGGTATTTTCGTATCCAAATTTTACATAGTCAGTAATGTCAAAAGAGAATGGCATAAAACCACCTTCATGCTGTCCCACCTCAATTCCATTAATAAAAACTGTTGCACGGTGAGTTACAGCTCCAAAGCGAATCACTAATCTTTGGCTTTTGAGCAAATTTGAAATTGTAACTTTCTTCTCATACCAATAATCGCCAGCATAATCATAATCGTCTATGGATTCATTGAAGCTACTTGGTACTGTCATTGGAGAAGAATCTTCTAATTCATTTTGCCAACTATTTTCTTCACCACTGGCATTAGGATCGAGCTTGAACTGCCAGATTCCATCTAATGAAATGGTACTTCTTGTGGCAGTGTTTCTAGGAAATAAAAAGCTTTGCGTGTTAGTCATATCTATACCTCCAATTTCTTTATATATTCAAACTAAGATAATTTAAATTTTAATACTAGAAAAATAATTACCTTAATAGTAAAATAATGATGTTTATTAAGCGCTTTCAAGGGAAGGTATGATTAATGAGTGATTTAAATAAGACATTACAGATGATTTCTTCGGTGACAAAGTTAAATGCATATGTGATTGGATTAGATGACAGGATAAAAATTTCCGTTATTTTCAACTCTCATGTAAATATGAATTCTTTATTGAGAGGTAGATTAGATAATCTAATCAGGGGCACTAAGGTTATAAACGTTGTTTCAATAGACAATATAGTTTTTTTATGTCATTTTAAAAATAATGAGTGGGTTGTGTTAGGACCCTTTGCAAAAGAACATAACAGTGAAAAAAATTACTATCTTTTCTCCCAGTTATCAATATTTGAAGAGAATGAGATTGATTATTTAAGTAGACTGTTTGGTAATTTACTTGAACAGGATAATATGGATGTCGTTCAGAAAAAAATCTATTCTTATGGAAGTCTCAATGGTATGAATATGGGTGTTGATAACATTAGAAGCGCCAAATCTATTAACCATCGTTACGAAACAGAATCTGAATTAATGCATTCTATTTCAATGGGGGATATCAATAGCGTTAGTCATTTTGAAGATTGGGCCAAAGACTTGATTGATGTTTTTGAAAAAAGGATAATTCAAAGTCCTCTTAGATCCGGAAAAAATATTTGCTTTGTAATAAATACATTATGTCGAATTTCCGCAAGAGAGGGTAATGTGCAACCAGTAGTGTTAGACAGAGTGTCTGAAAAGTATGCTACAAAAATCGAGAGTCAACTTGAAATTAAAGGGTTAAAGAATATTGTTGGGGAAATGATCCGGGAGTATACGTCAATAGTACGTGATTGTAAGGGCAAAAAATATACACCTACGATACGGAGGTGTGTTGATTTTATAGATTTAAACTTTAATAAGAAAATTACTTTAGAAATGCTTTCAACGACCTTGAACATAAATGCAAATTACTTATCAAGGCAGTTTAACACCGAAGTCGGTCTTTCGATAACTGAGTATGTTAATGAATTACGTGTAGATTTGGCGAAGTTTTTAATAAGCACATATAACTTAAAAATCACTGATATAGCCTTACATGTTGGCTTTGAGGACAGTAACTACTTTACCAAGGTCTTTAAAAATATTGTTGGCAAGTTACCAAGTGAGTATAAAAGGGAGATATAGATGAGTTGTCGGCCGGTTAATTGAAAGCGTTTTCTGAATGTGGTATATTAGTTCTATACTGATGTATTAGTTTTTGTGAGTTATTATCTGGGAACTAGTACGTAATTTCTAGGAGGAATACCATGAAAGTTGCTAATAGGGTTACTGGTTTAAAGGACGTAGGAAGCTATTTATTACTCGAAACGGATACTGTAAAATTTCAAATTTATTTTTTAGACGATAATATTATTCGCTTTAGAAGTACTTTTCAAGAAGACTTTAGTGAGGAAGAGTCTTATGCGCTTGTTAAGACTGCTTGGGAAGATCAGCTAGATGGCGTTCTCAAAGATGAGAGAACACGGGTGGTTCCAAAGTCAGTAACCATAACGGAAGAAGCAGGAAGATATATAATTAAGGCACCAATTTATACCTTAATTATTGCAAAGGATCCCTTTGCTTTTGAAATTATTGATCAGGACGGTAATGTTGTTCACGAAGACTTACCAAAACGCGCTTTTGTTGAAGATGATTTGGGAAGACATCTCCATTATTCGAGGATGGGGGATAACAATTATTTTTATGGGTTTGGTGAAAAATCAGGTAAACTAAACAAATATAAGCGGAGAATGAGGATGCATAATACTGATTCTCTCGGATGGGATGCCTCGCAATCTGACCCTCTATATAAAATGATTCCATTTTATATTAATTTGAATGGAGATAACAATATTGCAACTGGAATGTTTTATAACGATTCCTATGATTCTGTATTTGATATGGATAGCGAGCACAGCAACTATTGGAAAAGATATAGTTATTTTGAAACTGAAGGCAGTGATATCGACTGGTTCTTTATAGGGGGTCCAACTATAAAGAACGTTGTTGAACACTATACTGACTTGACGGGTAAGACTGTATTACCTCCAGTTGCGTCTTTAGGCTATATGGGTTCGACTATGTATTATACTGAGCTTGATAAGCATGCAGATGATGCAATTTTGGATTTTGTTGATACATGTAAGAAAAATGGAATTCCATGTGATGGATTCTTTTTGTCATCTGGATATACAACTGGTGAAGATGGTAAAAGATATGTTTTTAACTGGAATAAAGATAGATTTCCGAATCCAGAAGATTTTATTAATGAATTAAAAAAACGAGGAGTCCTTTTATCACCAAATATTAAACCAGGATTACTATTGACACATCCATTCATGAAAGATTTTGAAAAGAATGATGCCTTTGTAAAGACTGAAGATGAGAGTGAATTTGAAACAGATCAATATTGGGGCGGTGATGCACATTTCGTAGATTTCACTAGCGAAAAGGGTCGTCAAACGTGGAATCAGTATATGACTGATTCTCTTATTTCAAAGGGAATAACATCAATTTGGAATGATAATAATGAATACGAAATTAGCAATGGTAAAGCAATTGCTTTTGCAGATGGATTGAAGAAGCCAATAGCAAGTGTAAAGCCAATTATGTCAACAATGATGGCTAAGTCATCACATGATGCTATGAAAAAATACAATCCAGATATAAGGCCATATGTTACAAATAGAGCTGGCTTTGCAGGCATACAGCGTTATGCACAAACATGGGCAGGTGATAATGGAACCAATTGGACAAACTTAAAATATAATGTTCCAACAATTTTAGGTATGGGACTTTCAGGAGTTGCTAATCAAGGATGTGATATTGGTGGGTTTGATGGTCCTGCACCTGAGCCGGAACTTTTTGTTCGTTGGGTGCAAAATGGGGTTTTTCAACCAAGATTTTCAATTCACTCGTCAAATACTGATAATACAGTTACTGAACCGTGGATGTACCCAGATTATACAAAATATATTCGCGATGCAATTAAATTACGTTACTCGTTAATCCCATACTTCTATTCGTTGCTATTTGAGTCATCAACTAAAGGATCACCAATTATGAGACCCTTAGTTTATGAATTTCAGGATGATCAAGAAACCTATGAAGAAAGTTTTGAATTCATGCTTGGTTCATCTCTCCTTGTTTCAAATGTTTTGGATAAAGGTGAAAAAGAACATAAGGTTTACTTACCAAAAGGAACAGAGTGGGTTGATTTATCTAATAACACTTATTACGAAGGTGGTCAGATAATCACCATACCAGTTGATATAAGTAGTATTCCCATGTTTTTGAAATCTGGAAGTATTGTACCAATGACAGATAACTTAAACAACATTCACAATGATACTATTACCAAAATGAAATTCTTAATTGAACCTAGCACTAAAGCTTCTTTCGATCTATATGAGGATGACGGTAAGTCAAACGATTATAAAGATGGTCAGTGCTTAAAATCTAATATAAGAGTATCGTCTACTGATAACGGGGTAGAAGTTGTGAGACACAGTATTGGTGAATATAGTTCGTTGGTAGAAGATATTGAATATCAAATCTATTGCCCAACGGTTGCCCCTGCTCAAGTATTGCTAAATAGTGATGTTATTGATCAATATTTGAATTTTGAAAAATTTCAAAATGCCAAGACTGGCTGGTTCTTTGATGGTCAAAGTAGAAAGGTGATTGTAAAAGTACCAAATACAAAGAAATCAGAATCGATGTTGGATGTAAGTTTCGCAGTCAAAGATTTAATTTCACTTTAATAAAGAATAGAAAGGTCCTGCTTCATGTGAAGCGTTCCGTAAGATTTAAGCTTATGCTATCTTAAGGAATGTATCACTTAGAGCAGGACTCTTTTAATTGAATTATTTTGATTGAATAATATGAAGCATATGATTTATTCAGATTGATGTTTTTTTAATAAGATGATAACCATGATAAAACAATAGGCTAATGAAATTCCCCAAGCAAGTGGATTAGAAAGACAAATAGCTGTGTACCCAAAGGTAGATACAGCTAGTAAGCTACCAATCCCCCGTCCTATCAGTTCGCCAAGACCTGATAGGATTGCTATTATGCTGTGGCCCCATCCTTGAAGCGTATTTCTAAAAATCATCAATAGTCCATGAAAAGGGAAGAAGAACGAGATTATAAAAAGGTATTTTTCCGAGTAAGATATCACGTTGGGAATATTTCCAATTAATAGCTTACTTAAAGTATTCGCTGAAAATATAAGTATGGTGAATGAAATAATAGAATATACAATTTGAATAATTGAACCGTAGTATATCCCATCTCTCATACGCTTTATCTGTCTTGCTCCAAAGTTTTGAGCTTGATATGTTGCAATCGCTGCTCCCACACTTTCCATAGGAAGCGTGAATAATTGACGTATTTTATCGGCTGAAGACTGAGCTGCAATTATTGATGGCCCCATTGAGTTGATAGCCCCTTGCATTATAATAGCTCCGATAGCCGATACGGAATACTCAAGCCCCATTGGAAGACCGATGATGATCATTTTGTTGAAATGTTGAACTGAAAAATTCATCTTTCGAATGGGATTGTTTATAAAAAGATTTGACTTAAATATAAGAATAGTGTTTAATATCCCACCAATAAACTCACTGATAACTGTGGCCCATGCCGCGCCAGAAACGTCCATTTTACAAATTTTAATAAACAGAACATCTAGAATAATGTTGATAATTAATGAAATAATCAAAAAATGAAGTGGGTGAATAGAATCCCCAAAGGATCGTAGTATTGATGCAGTATAGTTAAACAAGATATTCGCAGGGATGCCAAGAAAAGAAACGATTGTATACATATAAGCTTCATTCATAATGGTGGGAGGGGTATTTAAAAGGCTTGAATTGTCAAATTAAGTGCAACGCAACGTTAAAGAATGACTCATATGGTGTTTTCCAGCCTAGACATTTATGAGGACGCTTGTTCAACTTAGTGGCATAGCCCTGAATTTCTTTATCATTGATGGTACTGATATCCACTCCCTTAGGCATGTATTCTCTCAATAAACCATTGGTATTTTCATTGGTTCCGCGTTGCCA
>NZ_CATNVB010000049.1 GCF_951230165.1 Lentilactobacillus sp. Marseille-Q4993 | reverse complement strand
TGACGCTCGGAATTTAATTCCACTGGTGTTGGCGACCTCAACCTCAACTTTAGTATAGTAAAAGAGGTATCAAGATTGTCGTCACAATCTTGATACCTCTTACATTAGGATGTTTGACGAAGAACCAATAAAATTTACTACTGTGTCATTTTTTTATCTAAACACTTGCTACACGCAGTAACCGTCAGGACTGAAGGCCACTATTCCTGGCCTTCAGTTACTGTCGGTCTTGCGGGGGTGAGACAACGAAAGCATCTTTGTATGCTTTCTGTCCCACTCCCTCACACTCTGATTTTATGGCAAATCATTTCCCGCCGCAAAATACAGGTCGTACCACTCTTGTTTCGTCAACTCGACATCTGCCCCAGCTGCACTATCCTTGATATGCTCTGGCGTCATTGTTCCGAGAAGCACTTGCACGTGAGCAGGGTGACGAACAATCCATGCCGTTGCGATGGCGTTCTTCGATACTCCGTATTTGTCAGCCAATTCTTGCAGTTTGTCATTCAATTCAGGGTACTTAGGGTCATTGATATACATACCTGCAAACAGACCGTAGTTAAATGGTGACCATGCTTGAATCGTCATATGCTTACGACGTGAATATTCAAGAATTCCACCATCGTGGTCCAAACTTCCTTCGTCAATCATGTTGGTGTGGATACCTCTAGTAACCATACCTGAATGAACAACATTAAATTGAAGTTGGTTAATCAATAACTTTTGGTTTACCCATGATTGAACTAATTCAACTTGTTGAGGATTGAAGTTAGAAACACCAAAGTGGCGAACCTTTCCTTCACGTTGAAGGGTATCAAACGCTTCCGCAACGCCTTCCTCTTCCATCAGTGGATCTGGACGGTGGAGTAAGAATGCATCCAAATAATCAACCCCCATCCGTTGCAAAATACCGTCAACGGACTCAATCAAATGATCCTTTGAAAAGTCATACCGGGCTCCAAAAACCAGCCCATCGTGGCTCCGTTTAGGATCAAGGATGATACCACCCTTTGATTGGATGTAAAGTTTATCACGAGAAACCCCTGATTGTTTAAGGGCCTCCTTAAATTTAGTTTCTGATTGACCATCACCGTAGATATCGGCTGAGTCAATGTAGTTGATTCCTGAATCAACTGCTGCGTTGATTGCGTCGGCAGCTTTGTTTGTTTCCAAACCAGCCATGCGCATGATTCCTAAGGCAATTTGGGATGCCTCAAAGTTAGTACCGCCAATTTTAATAGTTTTCATAATTGACCTCCTTCGTAATTCCAATTATATTTCAATTTAGGGGATTTCGAAAGAAAAACTGATAGCGGATACAAAATTTGGAGATGATAATTACTAATCCAAAGATTCACCTATGATATAATTTTGCTAACACTGCGAAGGGAGAAAAGCATTGGCAGAATCACAAATTACTGAGTTGATAACTCAATATGGATACTTAGCAATCGTTTTCCTACTAGCGTTGGAGAACGTCTTTCCGCCAATTCCCTCCGAGGTAGTGCTTGTCTTTGCTGGCTATTTGACCATTTCGAGTGGCCTCAACATTCCGATGACCATTCTCGCAGCATGTCTTGGTGCGTTTATCGGGGCAATCATACTGTACGGCGTTGGCAAACTGCTAAGTGTTCATCAATTGCAAAAGGTATTGGCTGGTCGGATTGGCCGGGTGCTGCATCTAAAAGGTGAGGATGTTGTCAAAGCCGGTTCGTTCTTCTCGAAATACGGTGGCAAGGCAATATTCTTTGGCCGCTGTGTACCGGTCGTTCGAAGCTTAGTCTCAATTCCAGCTGGAATGGTAGAGTATCCGTTTGCCAGATTTACGGTTTTAACATTATTCGGAACGCTGATTTGGAATACTGTTTTGATCCTTGTCGGCCACTATGCAGGACATGCTTGGAATAGTATGTTGGCCGTGGTCGATGAGTGGTTGATTGTGATCCTAGTGATTGCGGTCATTATCGTGGCGGTGTTCTTGGTGATTACGTGGAAACGGAAACGAGCGTAACTTTTAGTCAATATTTACTAATTAAATACTTGGTTTAATCATTGAATTTAAGGCATTTTACTGAATCAGAACAACTCAGTAGAATGCCTTTTTAGTAGTCAAAAGCTGACAACTCTTAATCAGTTTGTTATAATTATAGATAAGGATTTTCGAATCGTTAATATAAGGAGTTGGTGACATGAACTGGTATAAAGCAAATGCCACTGAAGTACTGGAACAGCTAAGGACTAATCGGAAAACCGGGCTTTCCAGCGAAGAAGCGAGTAAACGTTTAGTCGATAAGGGAAAAAATGAGATTCAACAGAAACAAAGCAAGTCAGCTTTGCGGATGTTCATCGATAGCTTTAAGGAACCATTAGTTGTTATCCTGATTGTTGCTGTGATTATTGCAATTCTTAGCTCAATTTACGAGTTCCAAGTTGCGAATAATGCAGAACACGGGTTAGCTAACATTTACGAAGCCATCGCAATTTCTCTAATCGTAATGATTAATGGTGGGCTGTCGTTTTACCAAACAAGGAGTGCCCAAAAATCACTCGATGCATTGAAAAATATGAGGCAACCGCAGGTAAGAATTTTACGGGATCAGTCTTGGACGACAGTACCAGCGACGGAAATCGTTCCTGGTGATATCATCAGTTTTAAATCTGGTGATTTCATTGAAGGCGACGTGCGGTTTATCAAAACTGCTGAATTACAAGTGAACGAATCACAGTTAACCGGAGAATCAGATGCAATTGAAAAAAACGCAGATGCCATTGAAGATGATGTTGATTTGGCGGACCGCGTGAACATGGGATTCTCGGGTTCAATGGTGGTTAATGGTAATGCCATTGCGGTCGTTGTTGCAACTGGAATGGATACAGAATTAGGAAAGATTGCTGACCTGATGGAGTCTGAAGAAGAAGGCAAGACACCGATTGAACGGTCAGTTCATGATTTAAGTAAGAAATTAATGCTGTTAGCGGGTGGAATCATTGTCTTTACCGTTGGTTTTGAATTGGTCAAACAGTTCATGACAATGGGTGAAATCACGGTTGGCGATATTGCGGGAATTTCCTCAACTGCGATTGCCATTGCAGTGGCTTCGATTCCTGATGCCATGCCAGTGGTGTTGTCGATCGTGCTTACGATCGGGGCAAAAATCCTGGCTAAGAGTAAGGGCCTTATTAAATCCCTTAACAGTGTTGAAACTTTAGGGGCGACGACTTACATTGCCTCCGATAAGACGGGAACCCTAACCAAAAATGAAATGACAGTAACACGATTCTACTCAAACCGGAAGCGATTCAGTGTTGAAGGAAACGGCTATACTCCGTTTGGTGATATCATTGATGATCATACGTTTGAAACGGCTGAAATCAAAGATTATCAACGCTTTTTTGAAATTGCAGCTTTGAATAATGAAGCTGAAATTAAACCTGATAACAAGCAGAATTGGCGGCCATTTGGAAATCCAACCGATGTCTCGCTGGTGGTTATGGCTCGCAAGGCTGAAATTACTAGGGATAAGTTGTTGGAAAAGGAAGGCAACCGGGATATCGACGTTGTCCGAGTGATTCCGTTTGATAGTACTCGGAAAATGATGACGGTTGTGATCAAAGAGGGAGATAGGTACTACAGTCTTACCAAAGGGGCTCCGGATGTGATTGCCTCACGGACTGATAGTGCGATGATCAACGATAAAGTCGTTCCGATTTCCGAGGTTGAGCAAGAAATCGAAGGCGTGATTTTAGATTTTGCTAACGATGCTTTAAGAACGATTGCCATCACTCAACGAGAAGTGACCGAGCAACAAGCTCACGACGGAACTCCAGAAGAATTAGAACAGGGACTAACTTTTCTTGGAATCGCGGGAATTATCGATCCGCCAAGGGAAGAAGTAAAAGCTGCGGTTGAAAAACTCCGAGGAGCAGCGGTACACGTTGTGATGATTACTGGTGATCACGGAGCGACGGCTAAAGCAATTGCTAAACGGTTGCGAATCATCGATAGCGATGATGCCGAAGTAATCGTTGGTAGTGATATTGAGAAGATGACTGACGCTGAGCTAGCTGAAAAAGTTTTGACAACCAGGGTTTATGCTCGGGTATCACCAGAACATAAGCAGCGAATCGTCAAGCAGCTCCAAAATCATAAGGAAATCGTAGCGATGACCGGTGATGGAATCAACAATGCCCCAGCTTTAAAGGCTGCTGATATCGGAATTGCGATGGGAATCAACGGAACAGAAGTTACTAAGGACGCTGCTGACTTGATTTTGCTGGACGATAAATTTACTACGATTGAGGCATCAGTCGAATCTGGTCGGAGTATCTTCTGCAACATCCTTAACTTTATGCGCCATGAGTTGACGACCAATGTGGCCGAGGTGTTGTCATTACTTCTTGGAGTGGTGCTGATCAACACTACGATTGGAAACGTGACTTCGGTAACCCCAACGCTAACTGCTTTGATGGTATTGTGGGTCAACATGATCAGTGATTCGATGCCGTCATTTGCCCTAGGGTATGATGAACCCGAAGCTAATATGATGAACCAAAAGCCACGAAATATTGAAGATTCAATTCTGGCAAACGGGATGCTAGGGCGCGTACTTTTACGTGGATCTGTCATGGGTGGAATGGTGTTCCTTGCCTTCATCTGGGCAGCAATGCAAGGATTCTCAGTTGCACAGGCTCAAACTGTTGCGTTCTTGACTTTGGTATTTGGTCAGTTATGGCACGTTTACGACGCAAGAAGTGCTAACACGCTGTTTGACCGGAACCCATTCTCTAACTCAAGACTGACGTTAGCGGTTGGTTTTGCGGCAACTTCGTCAGTATTAGTAACGTTGATTCCATTCTTTAATAACGTTATGGGGACGGCACCATTATCGATGGGGCTATACTTGGGAATCATTCTAATTTCCTCGTTACCAACGTTCTTGATCTCAGGATTTAAGCGATTTGTATTGAAATCAAAGAGTAAATTCGACCGGCCAGTACAGCTGGAAAGATAATCTAATTGTCACCCCAATTAGGTAAACCCAAATAGAATAAATAAAGCAATTCAACCTCCGAAGTTCCGGAAAAGTTGGATTGCTTTTTTAATTGCTTATCTAGTTAGGTCTTTTGTTTTGTAGGTTGAACGGGTATCGGTTCCACTTAGCCGTTCGAAGAATAAGCGGTGTTTGATTGAGAAAAATTCAATCAAAAGGTCGATAAATATCAAGAGGATGACAACGGAAATTTGGCCCAGGAAGATATTGATTTTTGAGAGCTCGGAGTAAGGAACAGTTCCAGTCAGTTCCAACAATTTCATCGCTGTAATGAAAGAACCACCGATGATACCATAGCCAAACAAATTCCGGAGAATAATTTGCCACCAATGAGTTTGGTTACCAAACTTGTCGGTAATTTTCATATTTAGAACTTTTAGGCCAATGGTTTGGCGCAGAAATAATTCGGGTAAGATAATGACGAGTACAAAGGCGACTGGCAGGCCAAAATCATTGTTAATTGGCAGAAAATTGATCAGGATGGTAACGATATTGACAATTACTAAATCAATAAATAAGGCGGTAGCTCGACGAATAACTGAAATGTTTTGACTCTTTGAATGGGCCTTCTCGCGAATCTTTTCTTGGTTTGGTAAGAAGCGACCGATAAGAGAGGCACCGTAAAATCCAATTACCCCACCAATGGTATTCAACATTAAATCATCAACGTCGAACAATCGGTATGGACGTGGATAAATTCCGTATAATCCCGAAAGTTGTGTTAATTCATAAAACAGTGAAAGTAACAATGAGAACAGGATTGTTTGTTTAAGATTACGTTTGAAGTAGTAGTGAAGGTAAAATCCAAACGGAATTGTCAAAACGATATTGAAGGCTGGCTGTAAAACCGTTGGGGCCTTGATAGCGGCTACCCAGGTTCCAGGATGCAGCGCTGAGAATGGATTGTGTTTGATAAATTCTAGTACAAACGTGAACGGCCGAAGATTGTATGTAGGGGTGTGAAGATGAGCTACGTAACTGACCGGTGGTAGAGGAAGAATAATGAAGAAATAGGCACACATCATGTAAAAAACGAATGAATACATCATCAAAATATTCCACTTGGGGATTGCCCCATATTTGCGGTAATTAAAAATCAGGATGGGGATGGTGATCAAAGCTGCCACGAATGGGAAGAAGATAACAGCGTTGCGAATAATGCTCATATATTGCGACATGAATTAGTTCTCCTTTATTGAAACTGAGATGATTTTGATTTGGTAACTGGCATTTGGGGCTTGGACGGTGATTACGTCACCTGTCCTGTGATTGAGCAATGCACTGCCAATTGGGGATGCAATTGAAATTTTACCGTTTTCGATATCGACTTCGGGAGTACCAACGATTTCATATTCATCAGTATCGTGATCATCTAAATATTCAAACTTAACGATTTTGCCAATTTCGACCGTGTCATTGTCTCTTGGTGTGAATACCCGGGAGTATTGAAGCTGCTTAGTTAAGAACCGAAGTCGACTCTCTAGGTGCCGTAAATCACGTTTGGCAGCACTGTACTCGGCGTTTTCCGATAAGTCTCCCAGAGCCCTAGCCGCCGCTAAAATTCTGATTTTTTCGGGTCGGGATGCTTTTAAATCTTCAATTTCTTGCTCGAGCTGATTATAACCAGCTTGGGTAACGTCTTGAAATTCTTCGTTCATTAATTATTCCCCCAAATAATTGGTTGTAGTTTTCATTATAGGAAAGTGGCGCTGAAAATGCTATAAAATGGGCATAATTAGCCAGAAAAGCAACTTATGTAACTAAAGTGTTACGGTATTTAGAAATTACTTAATATGGTTGTAATTATTGAGAAACCTTTCTGTAAATCCAATGGGGTATATTTACACACGTTGAATAAATACAGGGGAGTTATTTTTAATAATGAAATTAAAAAAGATCATCATTCTAGCTATGAGTACGTTAACCCTATTCGGGACATTCGATGGCGCAGTTAACCTTGAAGTTGCTAGCGCAAAGACTACGAAAGTATCAAAAGCAAAGAAGACAGTTAAGTACAAGTCAAACCTATCAAAGAAGGAACAAGCAGCCAAGAATTGGATTGCTTACCACGAGTCAAGAGGTTCATACCGAGCAAGAAATGAGGCTGGGACATAAGTCCCAGCTAACGCAAAAAAAGCTTCGGAAATTAATTTTTCCGGCTGTACACTTTTTAGTGTGATAGAGAAATCTATCGCACTATTTTTTTGGACGCAAAAGGACACCTGTCCCTTTTGCTATAATGAATTCACCACAAACCATTTAGAAAAGAGGAAAACAGATGTC
>NZ_CATNVB010000048.1 GCF_951230165.1 Lentilactobacillus sp. Marseille-Q4993 | reverse complement strand
CAGGGTATCATTTTCTTGAAAAACGGACAAGCCGTAAGGCTTATTTGAGTGTGTCCAGCCATCAGAAATAATCACAAATTACATGTATTAAATTAGGCATGAAACTTGATTTTTGGTAGAAAAAAGAAACCAAAGTCCAGTTCATTCAAACTTTAGTTTCATTAATTAAAATTTCAATTATTTCATTACCATTGGAACCACTAACAACCCCATCGCAATTAGATTGTTCAAAAAGTGAAGTCCCATCGAAACGCGGATATCCTGAGTCCTAATGTAAAGATAGGCAAAGATCCCACCCATAGTTGCATATATCAAGATGCTGATCAAATCAAAGGTTGCATTATGCAATGATGAGAAAATCAGCCCGCTGATGATGATTGGTAGAACGTACTGGTTTTTATTGAAAAAGCCACCAATCAATATCCCGCGAAAGATAAGTTCTTCCAAAATCGGCGATAGAAAGACAGCTGAAAATGCCATCAATACCAGCGCAATTTTATTGGATGATAGTAGGCTTTGGATGAGATCATTATTCTGGGTGGTAGTTCTACCCTCAATAAATTGATGAAGGACTCCAAAAACCATTTGTGAAGCTATTAACCCAGCATAGCCTAAAATTATCAGTTTAAAATCGTTACCAGTAAATTGCTTTTTTTCTGGATTTGCGTACCTGTGATAAAAATAGTTAGCAAGCATTATAACTAAAGCGAATCCAATCAGGTAGCCAACCCCCAACGCAATTTCTACGGTGAGCCTGAAATGGCCCTTGGCAATCAGTATAACTGGCATTTGAACAACTGAAACTAAAAAAATCATTAATATCATAACGGCGATTCGTTCGAAATAATCGCCAGCAAACAGCTTTCTATTTTGAGGATTCATATGACCCTTCCTTAACTACTATTTTTGGTAGTGGGAACTCAACCTACTAAAGTCAATCGTTCCCAGCCCTGTCGCTTGATTATACAACTTTCCGGGCTGACCAGTATAGTATAAATTAGTATTATTAACGCTACTATCCAGAACATTTAGCGAACCATCCTGCTGCTCAGCAATCTCATAAAGCCGCGGATTAACAAATCCTAATCTCCCCTTCGCTTCATCATTCAGAAGTAAAAACGCTGCCGCTATTTGGGGAGCGACCACGCTAGTCCCGCCAGATACAAACCATTCCCCGTCCTTGCCAGCATGTTTGTCAGAACACAAATATGCAGAATAGCCAGTATTAGGATCAGCATTTGCAGAGACATCTGGTAGGTTTCGACCACTACTAGTGCCAAACAACCGCAACGGCTTAGTGAGTTTGATCAGCGAACCATTCTTCAACTGCCACCGCTTAATGGCGGAAAAAGTTTGGGTGCCACTAATTCCATTCTGATACCATGGTCGGGCATTATTCTTGCTAAACCCGCCACCGCCACCGGTAAAGTAATCCCCCAGCTTATCCTCATCAGAAAAATAATGCTGATATTGGAAATTGGGGTAAAGAAAGTCACTACCCCATGCCCGCTCCTTTTTGATTCGGACCGTCTTTTTATTGACTTTATAGGTTTTGGGCAGGGTTGTGCCCCCGACTGAGGTTACAAATGGTGAACTGGCGGGGCTATCAACCGACAGACCACGATGGCCATCAAGGACACCATCATATGAGCCGTTATCTCCCGCTGCCACGAACACACTAATTCCTTGAACCGCGGCCTGTTCAAAAAGCTGATTCATAATTTGATTGTACTTTGAAGTTGTGACACCTGATTTAATTTCCTGCTTGAGCGTAGCCTCACTCTGGCCCCAGCTTAATGACAACGTATCACTCTTATTTTCAGCCATCGCTGTGGCTAAAGCATTAAACATCCCCGTGACATTTGACCTCGCAATATATGCGCGGATTTTTGCCTCTGGGGCAACCACACCAGTCTGTTCAACATCATTGGTCGTTTCATCGTACCCAGACCAGGTCCCTTTGTAACCATTGATTCTCGATACACTGATTCGGTTAAGATCATTTGACGTGCCATAAGTCTGCCAATATTTTGCTGCATCACTGGGATGAAAATTAGCAAACGTTATTATCCCGGCCGTTTTGCCGCGACCAGTGATCCCCTTATCTGCCAGAGCAGTAAGCCCGTATCTAGATAAAAATCGTTTCGGCGAATTATTGTTAATGGTCATCTGTTCGTACTTATCGTGCTTAACGTATGAAGTCGGCTGATATGTTTTCCCATTGCTATCCGCGACTGAATAATTAGTCAATCCAGTAATAGCAAGCACTTCTTTCATCGACTTTTTGGATAGCTTTGGGGTTTTAACCGCTCGCTGATATTTCTTTTGACTAGTTTTGATATTTACCAATTTAGTGTGAAAAGCCCGCTGGATATTCTTAGTGGTTCCCTTTACGACGATAATCCAACCACCTTTATACGTTGAAGGCTTTAAATGATTTTGCTTCAATTCCCTAGTGATTTGCTTGATCACGTTGCGCTTTGCCCCGTATTTGTTAGCAAACTGTTGAGGGCTTAAAAAATCATTGGTTTTTATTCCTGACGTACCCGAAATTCGTTTGACTTCGTTGGTTAACTCACTACTGTGCTTGGTTTTTAAGACAATATCAACTGTTTGGGTGGTCGTCGATTTAACTAAAGTTTGAGAAGCAAGTGCTCGGCTTCCGTTAAGCGTAAGACCAGCCACAACACCCATAACCAAAATCCATTTATGCTTAGCAATTAATGTCAAAGTTGCTTACTCCAATCGATTTATTCATCATCCTCATTTTCCTTGTTCTCGTCATGCTTCATGAGTGCAAAAACCATCACTGGCGTAAAAATCACTTGGAAAAGCAAGCTACCAAACGTCAGCAATGCAATATACTCGATTTGTTCACCAGAATACCCCTGGACTAACCACCAGATAAATCCAATGAAAAGAAACAATATCAAACCAGCAACTAGAAACCATAATTTTCTCATTTTTCTAAACCTCATCTTTACTAGTAGCCATCTTATCATATTTTTTAATTCGGAAGATTGAGAATTTGTTGATTATATATGTATAATGAAGGTATATGAATACATATGAAAGCGAGGATTAACAATGTTAAAGGAATTTAAAGACTTCATTTCACGTGGTAACGTTGTCGATATGGCAGTTGGTGTCATTATTGGGGGTGCGTTTACCGCGATTGTTACTTCATTGAATGATAACTTGATCAGTCCGTTGATTGGCATCTTCTTGGGTAAGTTGGATCTATCGAGTCTAACCTTTACAGTTGGCCAAGCAACCTTTAAATACGGTGCATTCATCAACTCAATCATCAACTTTATCATCGTTGCGTTTGTTGTCTTCTTAATCGTTAAGTTTATCAACAAATTACGTAAAAACGAAGAAGATAGTTCGGCAGCACCTGACCAATCGATTAGCTTACTTACAGAAATAAGAGATTTATTAAAAGAAAACAACAAGTAAATCGCTAAGGATCAACATTCCATAATGGATTGCTGGTTCTTTTTTTGCATTCAAATCGCATTAAAATAGCTCTTAATTGAGTTTTGTTACAATTTGCACTAACATTAAATTATGAATGATTGATGACGATTAAATTATAGAAATGAGGTTTTATCATGAAAACTTTTGCGATAAAGGCCCGCGACGGCGCGCTTGAAATCAACTACTCAGACAACTCAAATCAGCCGCCATTTAGAAAATTTATAATTACATACAATCCAAATCTTTCTATTGGTAGCAACCTTGAGGGCATTAAATCCGTCCTAACTGGATTGGATATTGACGCAGGAATTATTGAAAATTCACTTAACTACGACTTTTCAGACACGGTTATTGGTATCAATCACCAAAAAATCGATATTGGGTTGGCAATTACCAACATGCTTAACGTCCCTGTCGTTAACTTACAAACTGTAAACGAAATTGGCCTCGAAAAAGCCGTTGCCGAAAAGGCCGAATACCTTAAGTGGCACTTGGATTACTACGGTGAATATAATGGCAAACGAAACTATGGTCAGGAAGCAATGCTAACCATCGGTAACGGCTACTTTGGTTTGCGTGGTTCTTATGTCGAAGCAAATGCCGACGATGATAATTACCCAGGTATGTACGTTGCTGGCGTCTTTAATCAACTGACAACCAAAGTTAATGATCATGATGTGGTTAATGAAGACCTCGTCAACCTACCAAACAGTCAGTATCTAAGCTTCGGGGTTGATAATCAAAAACCGTTTGAAATCAAACAGGAAGACATTCAGGATATTTACCGGAGCCTGGACTTGAAGACCGGAACTCTAACTACCGACCTTCACATTCAGCTCTCAACTGGTCATGTGTTGGAAGTCAGAACAATCAAAGTTGCTAATATGACCAACTACCACCGATACGCAATTAAGTATGAAGTCAAACCAATCAACTTCTCTGGTAGCCTGCAAGTATACTCAAAGATTGACGGTGGTGTCGAAAACCTCAACGTTGAACGTTACCGTGACTTTAACCAGCGCCATATTGATATCGTTGGCATGGCCGCTCACGACAACCAAATGTCGATGACTGGTAAAACTAAGACATCAGATATTTCGTTTGTGATCACTTCCAAACTCGATGGCACTGATTGCGATACGGAACCAATGATCAACTCAACTACTGAAAATCAGGTCATCACTCAAAGCTTGAGTCTTGACGTAGAACCAGGTAAAAAGTACACGTTTGAAAAGGACGTATCTGTGTTCACTGGTAATCAAAGTTTCGAAGAACTTGAGGCTGGTGCCCGTAAGGATATTGATAAGTCTTCGTTTGCTGACACCCTAGCTGATAGTGAAAAATTCTTTGGTCAGACATGGGATAAAAGTGACATTCTAATTGATAATGATATTACCTCCCAAAAGCTAACCAGAGTCAACATCTTCCACATGATGGTTTCAGGAGCTGCCCTTGCAACTGGTGACCTAGATGCATCTACTGGTGCCCGTGGACTTCACGGTGAAGCATACCGGGGCCACATCTTCTGGGATGTTACCTTTGATTTACCATTCTATGCCCTGCATTATCCAAAGATTGCTCGCCAATGCTTGATGTATAGGTATAACCGCCTAGATGAAGCCAGAAAATACGCTGAATCTGAAGGTAAAAAAGGCGCGATGTTCCCATGGCAATCAGGCCTTAAGGGTGATGAACAGTCTCAATTTGTCCACTTAAACCCAGTGAGTGGTAAGTGGGATCCAGATAACAGTAGACTACAACGCCATGTGTCAATTTCAGTTGCCTATGATATTCTGACATACGTCAATATAACCGGTGACACTGACTTCATGAAGGATTATGGTTTGGAAATGCTACTCTCAATCAGTGAATTCTGGGTAAGCATGGCATCATTCAATAAAAAGTCAAAGCGTTACGATATCAAAGAAGTCATGGGACCTGACGAATTCCACGAAGAGTATCCTAACTCAAGTGAACGCGGACTTCGCAACAATGCTTACACAAATATCATGGTTTCTTGGTTATTCGAGCAAGTTATCAATTTGACGGGCAAACTAAAGAAGAAAACTCTTGCGGAGGCTGAAAAGAAAGCCAACTTCGATGACGACCTCTTTAAGAAGATGGACGATATTTCTAGAAAGCTCAAACTTGATATTAACGATGATGGTATCATTGGTCAGTTTGAAGGCTACTTCCACCTATCAAAACTCAATTTCGAGGCTTATCGCCAACGGTATGGTGATATCTCAAGAATTGACCGAATCTTAAAGGGTGAAGGAAAATCACCTGACGCCTACCAGGTTGCAAAACAAGCGGATACCATGATGGCTAGTTATCTGCTACCGTTTGACCAAATCGTGGAAATAATCGATCGACTTGGTTATAAATTACCAAAGAAAGCATTCACTAAGAACCTTAGATACTATCTTGATAGAACCACTCACGGTTCCACCCTTTCCAGAATCGTTTACTCAGTTCTAGATGAAATGGACGGTAATATGGATCAGGCATGGCAATTGTTCTCAACCGCTTTGTTCTCTGACTATTACGATATCCAAGGAGGAACAACAGCTGAGGGTATTCACCTCGGAGTTATGGGAGCTACTCTTCAAATTGAAACGAGAAACTTTGGTGGGGTTAAAACTAATGGAGAAATCATATCAGTTGAGCCACACCTACCACTTCATTGGGACTCACTCACGTTCAAGCACCTCTTTAAAGGGGTAACATATAAGTTCAAAATTACCCATAAGTCAGTTACAGTTGAAGCCGACAAGAATGTTAAAATTAACATTGTAGGCAAGGACTACGACGTGGATAAGAACACCGCAAAAACAATTAAGTACTAGAAAACAGGAGGAATCATATAATGGCAAGTTTTTCAGACATTAAGGGGTTTGTATTTGATTTAGACGGAGTTATTACCGATACTTCAGTATTTCACAGTCAAGCATGGCATCAAGTTGCTGACAAAGTTGGGGCTCCTTGGAGCAAGGAACTCGAAGATGGCTTAAAGGGAATCAGTCGAATGGATTCACTTGAAATGATTTTGAAAGCCGGAAACGTTCAGGATAAATACACAAACGATGAAAAGGTAGATTTGGCAACGGAAAAGAATACTAACTACTTGAAACTGGTTGATCAAATGACCCCTGCTAACCTATTACCAGGAATCAAGTCGTTTTTAGATGAACTTAAAAGCGAAGGTTATTTGATTTCATTGGCTTCTGCCTCTAAAAACGCACCTAAAGTTCTTGAAAAACTTCAATTGACGGATTACTTCCCAAAAATTGTTGATCCAAAGAGCCTAACAAATGGTAAGCCGGATCCCGAGATTTACCTAAAAGGAGCCGAACTTATCGACTTAAAGCCAGAACAATGTATCGGGGTTGAAGACGCTGCTGCTGGGGTTGAATCGATCAATGCAGCAAACGAAACCTCAATTGGAATTGGTGATGCGCAGGTATTAAAAGATGCTGATATTTTATTCAGTGATACTAGCGAAATGACTTTAGCTAACATCAAAAAACAAATGAACTAACAAAAATAAATAGTAATTAAAAGGTCGGGAAAACAATTTCCCGACCTTTTTGTATATATTGATTGGTTACAACGGGAATCGTCACGTTAACGATTTTCCCATATGTATCCTATTTAATTAATCCATAGTGCTGAAGCCCTTGAACGATACCACCATGCATATTATCCGCTGTGACGTATTCTGCGGCTGCCTTAGCCTTCTCATGACCGTTCCCCATTGATACTGGATGATCGACCTCAGCAAACATTTGTAAATCATTCAACTGATCTCCAAATGCATATGATGGGAGTCCTGCAAGTTGTTCATCCTTCATCAATGTTTGAATTCCGGTCTGCTTTGATACTCCCCAGTTCATCGTGTCCATACAACGAGGATTATTTCTAACTAATGAAAGAACTCCCTCGAACTTATCTTGATAACGTTTATCCTTGTTGGTATTAAATACACACATAAAGTTGACATCATGCTTTAAGTACCATTTAGGTTCAACTTTAGCGTCCAAACGGAGTAACTTATAGTTTTCAATCGTCATATCGTTTTCTTCGGTAAGTCTGAATTCCTTGTTGTTGTAGAAAGCAACCGCATCCCCTTGCCGACGGGCAAATTCCAACGTGTCCTCAATCACACTAGTTGGAATCACCTCAGCGTCTAACTTTTTGCCTTCGTATTGAACGTAACTACCATTAGCACTAACAATTGAATCAATTTTTGTTTCATCTAAAACGTACTGGATCTCAAAAATATTCCGACCCGTCGAAATGATTGGTAGAATATCATTCCGTTTTAATTCCTGAATGGCATCAATATTTTGCTGAGATACATTTTTGTCGTCGTCAAACAAAGTACCATCCAAATCGAAAAATACAATTCCTTTATACATCAAATCCCCTCCAGATATGTTGATAATCCTATTATACACTTGATTTCCAACCATGACCTTTATGAGAATTGAATGTGATATATATTGTGGCTAAAACTTTTATGGTACACTATATGTTGTAACGCTAAAAAAAGAGGGGCTAATATGGTGATAATTACAGCAGGAATGATTGGTGTCGGTAAAACAACCCTTACCGGCAAAATTGCTGAGCATTTAGGAACAAAAGCATTCTTCGAACCAGTTGGTGACAATCCCGTTCTACCACTGTACTATTCGGACCAAAAACAGTATGGATTTCTATTACAAATCTATTTTTTGAACAAGCGATTTTCAATGATCAAACAAGCGCTGAGTGATGACAATAACGTCTTAGATAGATCCATCTATGAGGACGCACTGTTTACACGGGAAAACAACGCTGAGGGTAACATTACCGACACTGAATTATCAGTTTACTTAAAATTACTCGATAATATGATGAATGAGCTAAATCAAATGCCTAAGAAGGCTCCGGATTTGTTAGTTTATGCCGACAGTGACTTTGATACAATCAAGTATCGAATCAAAAAGCGCGGTCGTGACTACGAGCAAATTGACTCAAATCCAGACCTTGAAAAGTACTATTTCAAGATGTGGTCTGCATACAAGAAATGGTTCAACGAGTACGACATTAGTCCAAAAATCAGAATCGACTTACAAAAGTACGACTTGTCCGATCCAAAGAACGTGGATATCGTTCTCGGCCAAATTGATGATGAACTGAAGAAAATCAGAGAGCCTAAAGAAGAAACTGCTAAGTAGCAAATCGTTACTTATCAATGAATAAAAAAGGGCTGTACACTTTTTAGTGTGATAGAGAAATCTATCGCACTATTTTTTTGGACGCAAAAGGACACCTGTCCCTTTTGCTATAATGAATTCACCACAAACCATTTAGAAAAGAGGAAAACAGATGTCC
>NZ_CATNVB010000047.1 GCF_951230165.1 Lentilactobacillus sp. Marseille-Q4993 | reverse complement strand
ATCAGCGTCGCAACGCCTTTTGACAACTATTACAATATATCATGTGGAGCATTTCATGTCAACGACTTTTTTGAAATTAATTAACTCGGTTATCCGAATCACATCAACTCATTTAGCTGTCGTTCACGTGCTCGCTAATCAAAACTGCAAGAACTAGTATACCGCTATAAACTCCGTTAAGTCAACAAAAAAACAGAACAAATTTAAAATTTGCTCTGTTCAATGTTATTTATCCTTTAATTCAGGCGCATCAGTCTTATACTCATCGACGGTAGACTTACCGTCGTTCTTAGCTTTGATACTGGTTGGCGTCTTAGTTTCAGCCTTCTTCAAGTTATCCAAAGATTTAGTATATTGATAAGTGAAATCCTTCTTATTCGTCTTATCAAAGCCCTTTGGTTGATAGAATCTAAGCAAATCTCCATAGATAACCCGGTCAGAAAGCGACAGTTCAGTCGTGACATGGTTTTGAAGCTTAGCTAATTCTTGCTTCTGCTGCTTATTAGGCGTAATTTCTTCCCCCGTCTTAGTCAGATAAACCGTACTCCCAACCTTCGTATACTTAGGGGTAACAAAATCGCCATCTCTAAACGCAACTGTTTGATCATGCTTTTTAGCTAACAAATCAGTCCCAAACTGAATCGTATTGTTGTTCTTATCACCAACTAAATGTAACAACGTTGGTAAAACATCAATTTCTCCACCGTACGAATGATCCAATTTCCCCTTTAAATTAGGTGAATGAATCATAAACGGAACCTTTTGAAATTGAGCAAGATCGTAACTATTAATACTCTTCTTATGCAGTAATTGAGCTATCGCAGGCCTATGGTTGTTTGAAATTCCATAATGGTCACCGTAAAGTACTAATGCACTGTCCTTATATAACCCAGTCTTCTTAAGATAACTCAAGAACTCACCAAAGGCTTGGTCAAGGTAGTGAGCCGTTTGAACATAAGGATCAACCGTCTTATCACCAGTCTTGGTAGCCGGGAAATCAGTATTTTGTTTATCAATCAAGTATGGGTAATGGTTAGTAAGCGTGATCAGCTTAGCGTAAAAAGGTTGAGGCAGCTGCTCAAGATACTGAGCGCTATCCTTGAAGAAAATCTTATCTTTTAATCCATACCCAACACTGTACGAGGGTTTTGTCTTGTAATACTGTGAACTAAAGAAGTATTGGTATCCCCATGACTTATACGTACTATCACGGTTCCAAAAACTTGGCACATCCCCATGAAAGGCAGCGGTTGAATATCCCTTTTGATCAAAAATTGCTGGGGCTGCTTGGTATGTGTTCTGGGACCCATAAGTAACCATCGCAGAACCTTGGGGGAGCCCATACAATGAGTTTTCAAGCATCATTTCCGCATCTGAAGTCTTACCTTGAGCAACTTGATGATAGAAGTTGTCGAAGCTGAGGGTATGCTTATTCTTATAGAACTTATTAAGGTTCGGCGTTACTTCCTTACCATTGACCTTATAATTGATCAAAAACTGCTGAAAACTCTCCAGATGGATAATAATGATGTTCTTACCCTTAAGCTTGCCAAAGTACGCTGGATCAGCCTTCGCTCTTGAATGTTTTAAGTATTTTAATACACTATCCATATCACTGGCTTTAGCCTGAGAACGGGTAGCTGATTCTTTTTGGGTCTGATATACGTTAAATGCCGCATATTCATTCAACCCTAAGTATTTAACAATGTAGTTGTTATCAAACGTCCTGGTCAATAACCCAGAACGATCTGCGGATGCCAAACTGTACTTGCCAAACATCAATACCATTGAGGCAATTGAGACGATGAAGGCTTTATACTTCTTAAACGGCCTAGCATCAATTCTAATTACTTTGGTAACTAACAGAATAATCAGAACAGCAATATCCAGAAACACCAAAAAGTCAGTCGGTCTAATGATTTCCATCAAACTCTTACCCAGGTTGTTCTGAACGTTTCCAGATCCTTTAATTATTCCAAGAGACAAGAAATCAGAAAATTCACGGTAGTAGACGATATTTGCAAATATCCAGACCGTTTCAATAAAATCAATTATCATTATCAGCCAGTATCGTAGCCGACCACTAAAGTACAATGCAATTCCAAAAGTTAGTAATGCAGCTGGAATCGGATTGACAGCTAAAATAAATTCTTGAAGTGGCCCCTTAACTCCCAGTGTGAACTTGGTTAAATAGACCAAATATGTTTTTACGCAAAATAGAAAAACTACCAGGAAGAAGAATCCCCAGGTTGTGTTGAAAAAATTTCTAATTCTATTGTTATCCCGAGACATCGGCAATACTCCTCCATACATTCAATTAAAGCTAAGATTGCTCATTATTTTCATTATCTTCAACCTTGTCAGGCTTGACCATGAGGGCAACGACCCCAGCAGCCATCCCGAAGTAGTATGTTAACAATCTCCAAAGCAGCATTGCCAACACTAACTTGGTATCACTCGTAATATAACTTGAAAAGAGTGACTCAAAACTAAATTCTGCTCCTCCAGATCCACCCGGAATCGGAAACAGCGAAATTATCATAACAATCATGATGTGTAAACTCGTAACCATAACGATATTTGCACTACTATAGCCAAGCGAAAGCATGATAAAGTACGGGATCACATAGTAGAATGCGAGCTGAATAAATGTTAGCCCCGCAATTTTAAGCAATAGTTTTGGCTTTCTTGCAATTCTGACACTTTCTTGATAAAGATGATCAATTTGTGATGATAAACTACCTCTCATCGAGTAGTATTTTTCATCCTTCATAAACCACCTGGCGGGTTGAATCAGAAACATGGAAATTTTCTTGGTAAAGCCCGGCCAATACATCACCATTAGCAAACCAACGATGACAAAAAAGTGAATTAGGAATCCAAAAACAACAAACAACGCCAACAATTGGAGCTTTGTCGCAACATAATGAAAGCCAATCAACAAGCTAATAAAAAAGTTCACAACAATCATTGCTTGATACACAACGAATTTCATCAGTAACGCGGAACTTGCCCGGCCACCATCAATTCCAGTCTGCATCATCACAAACAGTTGTCCTGGTTGGCCTCCTGATGAAAACGGCGTAATTCCATTAAAGAGTTGTTCAACTAGCGGAACCCTCAATGCATCCTTAAAAGTAAAGTTTTTGACTCTATCAGACACCAACACCTTGGTAACTATCGCTTCCACAACCAAGTACACACAAATACATAAAAATGCGACTAGTAGCCACCAATAATTGATTGAAAAGAACTCAGACACTAATAAACTTAGTTTAATATCTTTAATTGAATAACCAAAAATAGCCACCCCAAGGAGAACCATAATGGTCAACATTATCTTATTATTGCGAGACATGGTTACCCTTTCTTAGCCCAATAGTTGTAAAAATCATACCACACGTGAGCTAGATGTTCTTCAGAGTACTTGTCACTAGCATCCCCAGCCTTTTGCGCCATTTCTGCTAATTTTGATTCATCATTAACAAGCTTTTTCAACTCTGTATCCATCTCTGATTCATTCTCACAAGAAATATAATACCCTTCAATTATTGATTTATAAAGGTCAAGATTCCTTAACATTACAGGTGTTTTGGTACTAAATGACTCAAGAACAGACATTGGGAAAAGTTCGTTGTATGAAGGCAATAAGAACAAGTCAGCCATATTGTAGTACTCAACTAGCTTATCTCGGTCAACAATTCCAGGAAACGCCAAGTTAGCTGGGGGATCATCAACGACCTTTTCAAGTTCGGAATACCCCTCGGTTATCTTCCCAAAAGAAAAACCACCGGTCCATACAAACTGGATATTAGGATTGTCTTTAGCTAATTTAACAAAATCCAGCACTCCCTTACGAGTCTGGATTTGGCCAGATCCTAAAACCATAAACTTGTCTTTATCAAAACCATACTGATCACGCAGGTTAAGCTTCTCAGCGTTGTCAACCGAGTAAAACACCTTTTTGCTAACAAAATTAGGGATATACGTAATGTGTTTACGGGGAATCCCATATTCCACTAACTTATCAATAAATGTTGGATTAACTACCACGATGTGATCCATCCGTTTGTAAAACGAAATCACATACTTATAGAAAATCACCTTCAACGGTAAGGGGAGCTTGATACTACCATCAAGGGTCTCCGGTAGAAAATGAACATACCCGATTTTAGTGCCACGATTTGGCAAAAAAGTAGAAAGATAAAACGACGGGTTAATGGTGTGGTAGTGCGAAATGTCCGCCCGGCCGTATGTGTTAATTGAAATTTTCATTTCTTTGGAGAATCGTTTTCTTAGCATCTTCACCAATTCAAGATACGCACTTCCGACCCCCTGTCCTTTTACCTTATCTGCGGTAGAAAACATGGTAATTTTCAGCATACTAGATCCTTTCACTCTCGTTATTCGGTACTAAACTGCTCGCTCTTTCTCAAATCTTCAGCCACTTTTGCGTTCTGATAAAAATCAACGATTCGATCACCAAAAGTTATAGCTGAAATCTCTTTAATCTTTCGTTGTAAAATCTGTTCGGTTGCCTTTGTCTTAACGATTGGTGCCTTTAGATATTGGACAGTATTATCAATGAACTGCTCTTGATGGGTAAATGTCATTCCCAAAATCCGATTGTTTAATAACGCGTCCGTATAGTCACCGGAAGTAACAACGACCGGTGTTCCAGCCGCCATTGCTTCAATGTACGTTAATCCTTGTGATTCTGAATTAGATGTCGACACGAATACATCTGCCGCTTGATAAAAACTGTTAACGTGGTTATTATCAATTTCTCCTGTAAAAATAACGTTATCCCGGATTCCCAACCGTTCGGCCTGATTCATCAAGTCTTCCTTTGCTGGACCATCGCCAACAATCATCAGTTTTACCTTCGAATACTGATTCAGAATTACTGGGAAGGAGTCCAAAATCTCAGAAATGTTCTTTTCATAAGCAAGCCGACTCAATGTCAGTGCCAGCCGCTCGTCCGGCTTAATTCCATACTTGGCCCGAACCTCATTTGGATTAGCTTCGTTTTTAAACATCGTAGTATTGATTCCGGTCGGAATGATTCTAATCGGTGCCTTTACTCCATAACCTGTGAGGGTATCTAAAACTCGATCCGACGGAGCAACCACTCCCGATAAGTTATGGCAAAACATCAGCGTAGCGTCCTTAACATGGATTGGCTTTAGCAATCTGCCATTAGCCACATAATGGAGATAATCCTCATACATCGTGTGATATGTATGAATACAGGGGATGTTCAAGTTTTTTGCAACAAACTTACCAATCATCCCCATCGAAAACTCTGTCTGCGTATGAACAATATCCAAATTAAGTTCCTTGGCAATTTCATACGCTTGAAAAAGACCGCGAATCGCTATTCTACGGTCAGAAAACGAGATAAATGGGATGCTCGAAAATCTAAAAATGTTATTTTCAAATGAATCCTTCCCAACATGAGGGTCAGTCGTGGTAAAAATGTACACTTGGTTTCCGCGCCGTTCCAATTCTTCCTTCAACGTCTTTATAGAAGTTGCAACTCCGCTGACCTGTGGAAAATAAGTATCAGTGAATATTCCAATGTTCACGTCTGGCTCCCCTTTCAAATAGCAGAGAAGGCCATCATTTTGTGTCTTCTCTGAACAATAATCAAAGTAATTATATTTGTTTCAAAAAATGAATGCAAACTATCAAATGCAAAAACAAGCTGAAAAAGCGATTACATCACCATTCAGCTTGTTTTTTAAGTTATTTATAAGTCTTGGGGTTATCCCCACTCAACGTGTGGGTAACGTCATTTTTAACCTCTTCGCTGCTACCGTAAAAACTAACACTCCGATCAGCCAACGTTATCATTTCCCTTGAATCAAGGCTTCGAATCAAAGACCGTGATTCGAGAATCGCGCCCGCATTCATCGAAAACTCGTTAAGCCCAAGTCCCACCAGTAGTGGAATGGCAACAGGATCACCCGCCATCTCACCACACATGCAAGCTGGAATTCCCTTGTCATGACATGAGTCAATTATATTTTTGATCAGTCTCAAAACAGCCGGATTATATGGTTGATACAAATAGGAGATTTTTTCATTTCCCCGATCAGCTGCCATCACGTATTGAATAAGATCGTTTGTCCCAATACTCATAAAATCTACTTTGTTTGCAAATTGATCTGCCAATAGAGCTGCGGATGGAACTTCAACCATTATGCCAAGTTTAACTTGGCCAACTTTGGTACCCTCGTCGATAAGTTTTTTTCGCTCAGTTCGATAAATGAGTTTTGCTTGATCAAACTCGCTTGTAGTCGAGATCATTGGAAACATAATCGACAAATCCCCATAGGCAGATGCCCTGATCAACGCCCGAAGTTGGGTTCTAAAAATTTCATCCTTATCCAAACTAAGCCTGATTGCCCGGTAGCCTAAAAACGGATTTTCTTGCTTTGGCATCTTTAAGTACGGCAACGATTTATCGCCACCGATATCAGCTGTCCTAATCGTGACCGGTTTTCCATCCATCTTTTGAAGCACATCTTTGTATACCTCAAATTGGTCATCCTCAGAGGGCAGTTTAAGAGACTGCATGTATAAAAACTCGGTCCTAAATAAACCGATTCCTTCAGCTCCATTTTCAATTGCCTCAGCCACATCGCTATCTGAACTGATATTAGCAGCCAAAACTGCTTCCCTACCATCTAGTGAAGCGGTCTTCTTATTAATTAATCCCCTTAATTCAGATTGGTGAACTTCATTTCTTTTAATTTTGGCCTGGTACTCATCAACTTGATCTTGATTTGGATCCACGATTACTTGACCCTTCGTTCCGTCAATAATAACTTGGGTACCATTCTCAACTACTGCCAAGACATCCTCTAGCCCAACCACAGTTGGAATTTGGAGTGTTCGTGACATGATTGCTGAATGGGACGTCTTGCCACCAAGATCCGCTGCAATTCCCTTTACGTACTTAGGAACAAACTGCGCGGCATCACTTGGCTTTAAATCATGGGCAACGATTATTACCTGCTTGTTAATAAGAGCGGGATCGTGAAGTTCAACACCTAATAGGTGCCCCATAATTCGCTTCATAACATCAGCGACGTCCTCTGCACGCTGACGCATATAATCGTCCTTTAACGATTCAAAGGTATCAATATATCCGTCAGAGACAGATTTAAGTGCTACTTCGGCACTATCGTTGTTGTTTCTGATTTGTGATTTAACTTTTGAAAAAAACTCAGGGTCAGATAAAATTGCTATATGTGCATTAAAGACCTCAGCTTGATATTTACCGAGGTCTTCTAACGTTTTTTGATGAATGTTAAAAAGCTCGGCCTTTGAAAGCTGAACAGCTTCGTCCAAGCGCGAGATTTCTGACTTTACATCCTCAATTTTTCGTGGTTTAAAAGAAAGATCAGGTTCATCAAGCCGAAAGGCTGCTCCAATAGCAATCCCTTCGCTGGCCGAAATCCCCTTGAATGTTTTCATATCTTATTCAGTAAGTCCTTCTTGTTTCATTGTTTCAGTAATAGCTTCAATTGCTTCTTTTTCATCGTCACCATCAGCAGTGATTGTAACTGAGGCACTTTGACCAACACCAAGTGACATAACGCCCATAATTGACTTCAAGTTTACAGACTTGTCTTGATATTCAAGTGTAATGTCTGAGCTGAACTTGCTGGCAGTTTGAACAAGTAAGGTTGCTGGACGAGCATGAATACCAGTCTCAGCAGTTATGTTAAATTCGTGTTTTTCCATTTTAATCATTCTCCTCTGAATTTATTCGATTTTGAGATAGACTCACAAAATCAGAAATAATCTTTACTTAGTTTAGAATAGCAATTAAACCAACAAAATACAAGTTTTAATTAACCGCTTTCAGATATTTTCACATTTCTTCCTCATTTTCGTAAGTATATGTGACAATTCCGCCCTTCTGAGCCTTTCCAGACACTCGAGTTTTATAGTCAAAATTCATAAATGCTTGTTGAAAATCCATAAATTGATCAGGATTTACCTGAATTTCTTTGATCTTACCTTCACGCAATTCATCTAGCAGTTTTGCGTAGTCGTTTTCCGCCATTGGTCAAACTTCCTCTCTACATATAATGATTGGGTTCAATTACTTGATAACTTGACTCGATGTTGTATAATAATTTTCGAAGGTCAAAGTTGGTCAGTGTTTTAAAAAACGCTAATAGAATCTGGCCTTTCACTTCTATACTAAAGGAGGAAAGCAATTAATGCTATGCCAAAATTGCCATCAAAATGAAGCAACTATCCATTTATATACTAATGTAAATGGTAAAAAGCAAACAGTTAACCTTTGTCAAAATTGCTATCAACTCCTAACTAACCGACAAAAGAATTTGGGAGGTGCACAAGATATGGCACAAGATCCATTTGGTTTCGGTGGCTTGGATGATATTTTCCGAGCAATGCAGGGCCAAAATCCCGAGATGAATAACCCACAGTCACAAATTCCTCCTACCCAACCACAAGGACCAAATAATGGCGGTCCAAACGGTCGCGGTGGCAACGGGAATTCCCTTCTTGGTCAATACGGGATCAATCTTACTCAAATGGCTAAAGATGGAAAAATTGACCCAGTTATCGGTCGTGATAATGAAATTAAACGGGTTGTTGAAATTCTCAACCGTAGAACCAAGAATAACCCAGTATTAATTGGTGAAGCCGGAGTCGGTAAGACTGCTGTCGTTGAAGGTTTGGCTCAACAAATCGTATCTGGCGAAGTTCCAGCCAAGCTTCAAAACAAACAACTAATCAGATTAGACGTTGTTTCACTAGTTCAAGGTACTGGAATTCGAGGCCAATTTGAACAACGGATGCAACAATTGATCAAGGAAGTTCAGGGCAATCCTGACATTATCCTATTTATCGATGAAATCCACGAAATCGTGGGTGCTGGTAACGCTGAAGGTGGAATGGATGCAGGTAACGTTTTGAAGCCTGCGCTTGCCCGTGGCGAATTTCAATTAGTCGGAGCTACTACTTTAAACGAATACAGAGATATCGAAAAAGACTCCGCTCTCGCAAGAAGACTTCAACCAGTTACAGTTAATGAGCCTTCTCCGGAAGAGGCATTTGAAATCCTTAAAGGAATTCAAAAGCACTACGAAGATTACCACCACGTTAAGTATTCCGATGATGCTATCAAGGCCGCAGTTGAGCTCTCTGACCGCTACGTTCAAGATAGGTTCCTACCTGATAAGGCAATTGATCTCCTCGATGAAGCAGGTTCACGTAAGAATTTAACCATTAACATTGTTGATCCAAAAGCCATTGAAGAAAAAATTGCTGATGCAGAGCGACAAAAGCAAGATGCCTTGAAGAATGAAGATTACGAAAAGGCTGCTTACTACCGCGACCAAGTTAACAAACTTGAGCAAAAGAAGTCTGACGGAAACGTTGACCCTTCTGCAATCCCAGAAGTAACCGAAGAGGACATGCAGAAAATCGTTGAAGAGAAAACCGATATTCCTGTTGGTGATCTCCAAGCTCAAGAACAAGCTCAACTTAAGGATCTTGGTCCAAACCTTGAAAACCACGTTATTGGCCAAGACGAAGCTGTCGAAAAGGTTGCTCGAGCTATTAGAAGAAACCGGGTTGGATTCAACGGTACTGGCCGACCAATCGGTTCGTTCCTATTCGTCGGCCCTACCGGAGTTGGTAAGACCGAGCTAGCAAAGCAACTGGCCTTTCAACTATTTGGTTCAAAGGACTCTATGATTCGATTCGACATGTCTGAATACATGGAACCACATTCAGTGGCAAAACTTATCGGTTCACCTCCTGGATACGTTGGCTACGAGGAAGCTGGTCAGTTGACTGAACAAGTTCGCCGTCATCCATACAGTTTGATTTTGTTAGATGAGGTTGAAAAGGCTCATCCAGACGTTCTCCACATGTTCCTTCAAATTCTTGATGATGGTCGTTTGACTGACAGTCAGGGACGGACCGTATCATTCAAAGATACGATCATCATTATGACTAGTAACGCCGGTACAGGTGATTCAGAAGCTAATGTTGGATTCGGTGCTGCTGTAGCCGGTAAGACTCACTCAGTTATTGATAAGTTGACTAACTACTTCAAACCCGAATTGCTCAACCGATTTGATGACGTTGTTGAATTCAACCCATTATCAAAAGACAACTTACAAAAGATTGTTTCGTTGATGATTACAGATGTTAATGACATGCTTTCACAACAAGGACTCTCGATTGAAGTTTCTGATGCAGCTAAGAAGAAACTAGTTGATTTGGGATACAATCCAGAAATGGGTGCTCGTCCACTTAGAAGAGTTATCCAAGAAGAGATTGAAGACCGGGTAGCTGATTACTATTTGGACCACACCAAAGTTTCAAAACTCTATGCAGACGTTAAGGATGATCAAATCTTTATCTCATCTGAGAGTTTTAATGACAAAGCTGATAATTCCTCAGACGACAACACAGAAGAATAATCAAAAGTACAAATTACTATCAAAACTAAACTAGTCCGCAAAAGCGCAGTGATAATTTCATTTTTTGGAATTATTATGGTTCTTCGTCAAACATCCTAATGTAAGAGGTATCAAGATTGTGACGACAATCTTGATACCTCTTTTACTATACTAAAGTTGAGGTTGAGGTCGCCAACACCAGTGGAATTAAATTCCGAGCGTCAAACT
>NZ_CATNVB010000046.1 GCF_951230165.1 Lentilactobacillus sp. Marseille-Q4993 | reverse complement strand
TGGGTTTTCGTCGATTTAAGAATAGCAGAGTTGAATTCTCTGTGCTACATAGAATTCAAAAAAGCTTCGGAAAAATTAATTTCCGAAGTTTTTTGCGTTAGCTGGGACTTATGTCCCAGCCTCTTTTTCAAATAAATTTATCTAACTTTCTTAATGAACATAATTAAAATTGCACCTAACAAACTAATTGCAAATGCGCAAGGGAAGATAGCTCTGTATCCACCAAGGTAAGTTACAATCAATCCGGCAACAACAGTACCAGCAATTTGTGACAACGTGTTAGCAAGGTTGATGAATCCCATATCCTTACCGGCAGTTTCCTTGTTTGGTAAAACAGCAAGGTTCAAAGCACCATCAACAGCGTTGTAAACACCATTGGCAATGGCAGTCATGATTGTCATTGCATACAAAGTCCATACGTGAGGAGCAATGAATGGGAAGAATTGACCAACACCAATCAAAGCCGTTGAAATTGCAACTGGTAGTTTCAGTCTACCCATCTTATCAGCAATTGGCCCTGAAATGGCAGTAAATACAAGTCCTAATACTAATTGAATTGAAGCGAATGTTGCTAAGGTTCTACTAGTTGTTCCTTGATTTAACTTCATGTAGTCAGTTAAAACGAAAAGCATGTACGCATTGGTGATTGTTCCACCCATAACCATGGCTAACTTACCAAGAACAGCAAGCCAGTAGTCTCTTGAACCCGCAGTTGGAAGTGAGAAGTGAGTCCAAATTGTTGACCAACTAAACTTATCACGCGGTTCGTCAAGATTAGATTTTTCATTAGCCAAAAGGACGTGGATAACACCCATTCCAAAACCAATTCCTGCCATTACATACATACCAAGTTTTGGATTTGAAAGGAAACCAGCAGCAATCATTGCAACAACTTGGATTGCTGTGTAACCCAATCCATAAAGAGTTGAAATGGTTCCCCGCCATTTAGGAGCAATTCTATCTGCTTGTTGGGCAACCATTGCGGCAGCAACGGCATTTTCTGCCGCTGCCACAATACCCCAACATACGACGATAGCCATCATATTGGTCAAATTAGCAACGACACAGATCATTCCGGATTCAATCAGGGTACCAATCAAAATCCATGGCTTTCTTTTACCAAATTTACTTCTCGTTAAATCTGAAAGAGCACCGAATAAAATATTTGAAATAGCGGCAACGATTGAAGTGACAGAAGCTAAAATTGCAATTGCGGCAACTTTTCCACTTGGATCAATTTGACTAAAATATTGTGGTAATAACGTATTTCTAACGTTACCAGCTGGTGCCAACCAAACGAATGGCCCAATAAACATTGCTAATCCGAATAATTTAGGAAACTTTGGTTGTTGTGCGTTGGTGACGTTTGCATTTGTTACTTCTCCAACAGATACACCCTGTCTTTCGACTTCGGTATCTTTATCGGTAGAATTCTTTTTCATGATTAACCCTCCCCAGGTTAGTAACCGTTTTCATTTTTCCGATATAGTAAGGAAAAAATCCCTACTTTAAAGTAATTGTGATAACGCTCTTTGGAGCTACTTTCAATGAAACCTTGCTATCAGATAGTTTAGCCCCATCATAATCTTGTTCTGAAACGACATCTGGATTATCAAAAGTGTTGTGAGCATCAATCTTATCGGCAGTAACTACTTTTGAATAAGTAATATCGCTGTATTTATTATCAAGGTCAAACTCAATATCTTGTTCTTTGTCCTTATCATATTTAACAACGGAAATTGTCAATTCACCATCTTTAGTTGAGGCAGTATAAGAAACATTTTCAATTTCTTCACCAAATCCTTCAACCAATTGAGCATCCATGTGTCTTTGATACATATCGAATACATAGTAAGTTGGTGTCTTGATCATCTTCTCACCGTCAGTCAAAATCATAGCTTGAAGAACATTAACTGTTTGAGCAATATTTGCCATTCTTACACGGTCTGAGTGTTTATGGAAAATATTCAATGTAATGGCAGCAACCATTGCATCCCGGATCGTGTTTTGTTGATAAAGGAATCCTGGGTTTGTGCCAGGCTCTGAGTTAGTCCACATTCCCCATTCATCAACGAACAAGCTAACTCGTTTTTCAGGGTCGTACTTATCCATGATAGTTGAATGCTTAGTTACTAACTCATCCATCTTCTTGGCATTAACCATTGTTGAGTCCCATTCGGATTCTGGGAATCCAGTGGCGTCTCCCTTGTTACCGGTTCCCCAAGTATTAGTTGGTAGATCGTAATAGTGAAGACTAATTGCATCTAGGAATTCACCGGCATTTTGCATAATCTTGTCTGTCCATTCGTAATCGTCCTCGTTAGGACCACAGGCAACCTTAACAATCGGCTCATCCTTGTTGTATTGGGGAACAAACGCTTGGTACTGACGGTACAAATCACTGTAGTATTCTGGGCGCATGTTTCCACCACCCCCCCATGATTCATTACCAATTCCAAAGAATTTAAGCTTCCAAGGATCGTTTTGACCATTTTGACGACGCCAATTTGCCATTGGTGATTCGCCATCCATAGTCATGTACTCAACCCATTCTGCCATTTCTTGGATTGTTCCGCTTCCCATGTTGGCTGCAACATACGAATCTGCTCCAAGTTGCTTCAACAATTCGAAGTACTCATGAGTACCAAAGGAGTTATCTTCAGTAACATCACCCCAATTGGTATTAACGATCTTCTTTCTGCCTTCTTTAGGACCAACTCCATCTTTCCAGTGGTAAGTATCAGCAAACAATCCACCTGGCCATCTCAAAACTGGAACGTGGATCTGTTTTAAAGCTTCCACAACGTCAGTTCTCATTCCGTTAACATTAGGAATGTTTGAGTTTTCACCCACGTACAGGCCTTCATATATTCCACGACCAAGATGTTCTGAAAATTGACCGTAAATATATTTGCTGATCTTATTGCCTTTCTTGTTAGTTAGCAATTCAATGGTCATTTAAAATTCCTGCCCTTCATGACAAATTATCTTGTAAACAAATATGTTAATTAATATCGATATTATTTTTAACAACGTTAATATAGCGCTTTCATATAACTGTGTAAACGAAAATCCGACAATTAGTCCATATTTTTGTAATCATATACTGTAATTTGTTAATAAAAATTGGACATCGTTCAAGTAAGCGATTACACTGTTAATAAAAATATTATGAATGGACCTGATAAATTTGGACATCGACGTATCAAACAACTCACTAACTGTCTTCTCAGCTTTGGACAGTCCAGTGCGAATCAAAATCATTCAGTTACTCTCAGAACGGAAAATGAACGTTAGAGAAATCTCTTCAGAGCTTAATCTGTCCAGTGCGATTACTATCATGCATCTTAATAAACTAGAAGCGGCTCATTTGATTGAACGCGAGAAAAAGGGAAGAGAACGGATTTCAAAACTCCAAGTCGATAAAATCAACATTACCTTCCCAAACCAACTTTATATTCCTTACAAGGATTGGCGAATTGACCTTCCGATTGGCCAATACACAAATTATGATGTTACGCCATCCTGTGGACTTGCTGGTCAAGATGGATTCATTGGCAAGGTCGATAATCCAAGCTACTTTATGGATCCAGACAGATCTGCCGCTGGAATGTTATGGTTTTCGAAAGGGTTCGTTGAGTATCAAGTACCTAATTACCTAACCGATAACCAATCTCTCGAGATGATTGAATTTAGCGCTGAACTTAGCTCTGAATTCCCGTTTTCCAACAATGTCTGGCCATCTGACATTACCGTTTCGCTTGATGGTAAGGAGATTGGCACGTGGACCAGTCCTGGTGATTTTTCTGACATCCGTGGCCGTTACACCCCAGATTGGGTTTATAACGACATGAATCAGTATGGATTATTAAAGTTGTTTAGAATTTCGAATCATGGCTCATTCATCGATGGTCAAAGATCTAGTAACACTCTGATTAGTGATCTTGACTTATCCAAAAATGCCTGGCCGTTAAGATTTGAAGTTAAGGACAGTTCAAAAAATGTCGGCGGTTGTACAATCTTTGGTAAAAACTTTGGTAACCACGACCAAGGAATTAGAGCTCGATTTTATTACAAAGATATTGTTTCAGAATAATATTTACAACCAAGAAAAGCTTAAAATCGGCAATGGGAGTGAGACTCACTCTTGATGTTTACTGCGTGTAGCAAAGATTTAAATATAAACAAAAATGCAACGATAACTTTCATTAAAATTATCGTTGCATTTTTTCGATGTGACTAGTTATGTCCCAGCATCGTTGCCGTTTTACTATTATCTAAATGCTTTTTATATTTGAATCTTTAAAGTGAAGGTTTACCAATCGATTTTTTGCTGATTTCCCAAAATCAAATCAATTTCCTTAAGCTCTTCATCAGAGAAGCTCAAATTATCCAAGGCCTTAACATTGTCATCGATTTGATCTGGGCGACTAGCACCGATTAAAACGGATGCCATAACTGGATTTCTTAAATTCCAAGCCAAAGCCATCTCAGCCAGAGTTTGGCCACGTTTGCTAGCAACTTCATTCAATTGCTTAACAGTAGCAATTGTTTCATCAACCTGAGTTTCACTTAAAAATGGGCTAGTAGACTTATGAGCTCTTGAATTGGCGGGAATTCCATTTAAATACTTATCAGTTAACAGTCCCTGAGCCAGTGAGCTAAAGCCAACCGCTGCTTTATCTAATTGTTCAAGAACTGGAAATAGGTCTCTTTCAACTCCACGTTGGAACATATTATATTGAGGTTGCGAAATAATGAACGGGGTTCCCAAATCAGTGAATATTTTAGCGATTTTTTTAGTCTGTTCACCGTTATAATTTGAGATTCCAACGTATAGTGCTTTACCTGAAATCACTAATTGATTCAATGCCCTAGCCGTTTCTTCAAGTGGCGTTTCGGGATCAAATCGATGGGAATAAAAGATATCCACATAATCCAATCCCATTCGCTTTAAACTTTGATCCGCGCTAGCAATAATGCTCTTCTTCGAGCCCCATTCACCGTAGGGCCCCGCCCACATCTCATATCCAGCTTTCGATGAAATGATCATTTCATCTCTATATGCTTTCATATCGCCGGCCATTATCTTGCCAAAATTCTCCTCGGCACTTCCAGGGACTGGACCATAGTTGTTAGCCAAATCAAAGTAAGTGATTCCCTTATCAAAAGCTTCATGAATAATTGCTTTCTGGTTTTCAAAGGAATCCACGCTACCAAAATTATGCCAAAGCCCTAATCCCAACGCAGAAAGTTTTAACCCACTTTTACCAACCCGGTTGTATACCATGTTGTCATATCGTTCTTTATTTGCAGAAAACATATTAATCTCCCTTACTATCAACTATTTAGCTTTAGCAACAAACAACTGTGATTGAAAATCAACACTACCCGTTCGTTCATCCCGATTAAAGTGAGAAACAAAGTAACCAGCATTCATTAACTCGTCACCATAATAGGCGTGAGAATCATTATTCACGAGATACTGCTTATCTTCATCTAACCCTTTGAAATACAACCGTACATAACTATCATTAGGGCGCTGCATTGTTTGATACAGTGCTGCAACTGCTACATCTTGGTTTTCGTCAACAACTTCCCATGAAGAATAGCTCCCCCGATTATCATACGGACTTTCAATTCGATAAAACTTACCAAATTGGAATAAACGACGATACTCTTTATAAAATTCTACTTGTTGCTTCATTTCAGCGATGATACTCTCATCAAGACTGGTAATGTCTAACTCATAACCAAAATCACCAAAGTACGCAACATTTGCCCTTGTTGATAGTGGCGTCTGTCTACCATTTAAGCCATTAGGTACTGCGGAAATGTGAGCACCCATCATCGAAAGCGGATAACCATATGATGTTCCATACTGAATCTTGATTCTCTCCATTGCATCAGTGTCGTCACTAGTCCAAGCCTGAGGTGCGTAGTACATCATCCCTAAATCAAAGCGACCACCACCTGAAGCACAAGATTCAAACAAAACATTTGGAAACTTATCAATCAGTTTTTGATATAGCGCATAAACACCAAGAATATAGCGATGACCAAATTCAAGTTGCTGATCTGCACTCAGCTTGGCTCCGAATGCCTCGGTGATATTCCGGTTCATATCCCACTTAACATAGTCTATCTGATTGTCCTCAATTATTTTCGCCATTGACTCAAACAAATATTCCACAACATCGTCCCTTGACATATCTAGGACAGACTGATGCCGTTGTGGCGTTGGTTTTCTCCCTGGTGCAACTATTAACCACTCCGGATGTTCTCGGAACAAGTCACTATTTTGCGAAATCATTTCGGGTTCAAACCACAATCCAAATTTCATCCCTAATCCATGAATTGATTCTGACAAATGCCCCAGCCCACTTGGAAATTTATCAAGGTTAACTTTCCAGTCGCCCAAAGAACTAGTATCGTCATTCCGTTTTCCAAACCAGCCATCGTCTAGAACCAACATTTCAATTCCAATCTTCTTTGCTGTTTTAGCAAAACTAGTTAGCTTTTCTTCGTTAATATTAAATTCGGTAGCTTCCCAATTATTGATTAGAATTGGGCGCAATTCATTTGCAAAATTAGGGTTTACCAAATGTTTTTCGTAAAACTTACCAAGCTGTTGACTTAACTGATTTAGCCCACTATCACTAAAACTAACAACTGCCTCGGGAGTTTGAAATTCTGCGTTTGGCGCAAGTTGCCACTCAAATTCTTCCGGATTGATTCCGACTAGCACTCTAGTTGTCCGATATTGGTCAACTTCAACACTGTCAATAAAGTTCCCAGAATAAACTAAGTTAAACCCAAATGCATTTCCCTGATCCTCGTTAGTGTCGTGTCTAGCAAGAATAAAAAATGGGTTTTCTTGATGGCTTGAAGCCGTTCTTAAGCTCCCAATTTCTTGGATCCCATCGTGAATAGCATCCCGACTTAATTCTCGCTCACGGGCCCATGAACCATGAAAATGCAATAAGTCATATTCTTTATCTGGCAAATCAAGTTGTAAGCTCAATGCTCGGTTTAATGACAAAGTTTCTGAGCCTTGATTTACAAATTTCGTTGACCGAACAATAACATCTTGATTCGGAAATACAGAATAATTAAGAAAAACGGTTAACCCCGTCAAATCATCGGTAAGTTTAATGGTCAATGTTTCTGCGTCATCATCATTATCATCAAAAGTTGATGGTAGTCCAGCTTCCAACCGCGATTTACCACTAGTTACCTGGTATCCTTCATAATTTAAAACGGTGACTCTACTACCATTTTCTTCAGTAACTTGAAAAGCTGGTTTACGAAAATCACCCTTCCCAAAACTAGCGTATTCTTGCTTGAGCATTTCTAGCTGGAAATCGCCATGGTCATTATCCAGTGATGGAATACAATTACGCCATTCACGGGTTTGTAAATTGTCATAATTATCACTTTGATGAACTTTCTTACCGTAATAGATTTGGCCAACCTCGCCATTCTCCATTACACCAACGATATAACTAGTGTTTTTGGTTTGAAGGTGAAAAAGTAATTTATCCTCATTAACGTTTATGCTCATTTTGTAAAAACTCCTGTCTATTTTTTATCTTCAATTGGTCCTGAAACTTTAAATACTTCATCACCACTATTAACATGACCTGTTTGAACAACTAAGTCTTTATTACTAAAGTGGTTGGAGTTGGAAACTGCTATCATAACTGTGTCATCAATATTGGCATTGATAATTGTCTGATCGGAGAATTCAATCAGTTTTTGGCCCTTCGTTATTCTGTCCCCTTGCTCAACAAACTGGGTAAAGCCATTTCCTTTCAGCGTAACTGTTTCATTCCCAATATGAATTAATGTTAATACGCCACTATCAGCCCTTAATCCGATTGCATGCTTAGTTGGAAAAGTTGCTTCAACAGTACCATCAAATGGAGCAATTATGACTTCACTTGTTGGTTTGATTCCAAATCCTTCACCCATAGTGCCATCAGCAAATTTGTCTTCATCAACCTGACTAAGTGGCATTATTTGGCCCGATACAGGGGCAATCAATGTGGTTACTTTTGAAGCATCGTCAGTTTCTTCTTCATTTTCTAAATGTTGATGCCAAGTCTTTTCCAGCTCATTAACAATTTTCTCGTGCTCTTTTTCATCAAGGGTTACCTTTTTGAAAAACACGAATGTTCCAATTAAAATCAGCAAAGCCGGAATCCCAAACATCATCAGCTTAAATACCAACGCTCCATGAGGGGTAACATCGTTCGCTGTCACGCCAGCTGTCATTCCAGCTAGAACAGCCGTTAATCCAGCGACCCCATTTGAAACTGCTCCACCTAATTTATCTAATAATGGACGAACAGATAATGTTAACGACTCGTCCCGGTGACCAAATTTAAGCTGACCATACTCTACTGAATCACTAATTATCATTAGGACTACTAAAAAGATCAATGGTTGTGGAATATAGAATAGAACAGCTGAAATTAAAACTAGCATTAATGATTGACCTGAAAACGCGAAAAGTATAATCGAAGCAATCATGACACCAATTGAAATGAAAAACACATTTCTTCGACTAAATTTCTGGGCCATTGGTGGAAAAGCTAGAACAGCAAAAATCCCAATCACCGAATTAAGCATTGCTAAAAAACTAAATTGTGATGGTTTACCTAAAATATAAGTAAAGTAGTACAGCTCAAGTGAATTCGTTATTTGAATTCCGGCAGTATATAGACCATATGTTAAAGATAGCCACATTAATTGGTCATTCCTACCAAGAACTTTGAACACATCTCTAAAACTTGTTTTTTCAGCATTTTTTCTAAGATCCGTGTCTGTTTCCTTTGTTCCGACTCCAACCGCAATAGCGGAAATCAAAGAAATCACCGCAATGGTCAGTCCAAAGACAAACCAGCCTCTCAAATCACCCTGACCATGATTACTGTTAACTGAGAAAGCTAGTACCAGTGGCATAACAAAGATACCAACAATGTTAGCACCAATTGTAGAACCGACTCTAGCAAAGGTCGCAGTCTTTTCGCGTTCCTTTGTATCAAACGAAATCGCAGGAATCATCGACCAAAAGCCAACGTCCTTAAAGGAATAAAAGATATCCATCGTGATGTACAAAATTGCAAAAATAATCAAATACATAATTGGATTACTGTTATTCAATCCCCCCATATTGGAGAAAAGAATAGCAAGAACAATTGATCCAACAGTTCCCCCAGCTAGAATCCAAGGCTTAAAATGCCCCCCACCGGCTATTAGTATTATCAATCGTATTTCCAATGAATGGATCAATTGCTAACTCAACAAACCTAAGGATAAAAATAATTGCCGTGATATAACCAATCATCTTGGCATTTTCACCACCCGCTGATTTATCAAACAAGTGGGCCGTCACAAACATAATAAAATACACAGACAAGGTATTGTAGAACATATCATGTCCAAAGGCCCCAAAAGCGTATGACAATCTAGAGGTTAGTTTCTTTGCTGTACTAGGCTTTACATCCATAAATAGCAACTCCCTTTCTTAATAAGTTTCACCTATGAATGTAAACGGTTTCCTAAACAAAGTCAAGAATATTTATTAAACAAATTTTATTTTTCATTATTGTTTAATTTTGTTTATTAAACAAACGCTTTATGTTTAATTTGATTTTCAATTATGCTAGACTTAAAGCATTAACAAAGTTGACGAAAGAAGGGATTATAAGTGCCGACAATCAGAGATATTTCTAAAGCTGCCCAAGTTTCACCGGGAACAGTCTCTCGGGCTTTGAATCCAAATAAGAGTAGTTCTGTTTCTGAGGCTACTAGATTAAGGATAATCACTATTGCCAAGCAAATGGGATATTCGTTACCTGAAAAACATACTTCTCCTGACAACGACTCAACTACAAACAATAAGCACCTTAAGTTTGCCTTAATAAATACCCACACGATCGAAGAAGAAACTAAGGATGAGTATTGGCGATTAGTTAGACTGGGAATTTATAAACAATTGGAAAGCGAACAAATCGATCTTGAAAAAGTTTTTGATTTAAGAAGTGGTATGCAACCGTCTGACATTGCGGACTACGATGCCGTATTAATTGTGGGAACAATCTCAAAGAAAACTGCTAGTCAACTATGGCATTTTAACCATAAACTCCTTGTCATTGATGGTGGCGTTAATCTGGATCAATATGCCCATACAATCGACACCAACTTTAACGAGCTTACTAAACAAGCTTTAACTCTTTTATCTCAAAAAACTGATAAAGAAATTGCGATGATCAGTGGCCATAGAAGGGAAGTCGGCCTTAACGGGACGGTAAATGATCAAGTTGAAGACCCCCGGGTCACCGCATACAAGGAGTGGTGCCTAAATAACAATCGAAATCAGATTTTGATCAACACTAACTGGTCGAACAGTGATGCTTTGCAACATACTGATGACCTATTAGATTTGTATGGGGATAATTTAGGAGCAATCATTGTCAACTCAGACTCCTTACTCGCCATTGGGACATTGAAGAGTCTTCGAAATCACAATATCGATGTTGGTTCACAAATATCCTTACTTAGCTTCGATGATATGGATTTTGCGGCCCTACTATCCCCTGCTTTGTCAACAATCTCAATTCCCAAAATTGATTTAGGAAGAGCTGCTGTTCTTAAAGCTAAATCAATTGCACAATCATCAAGTATGAATTGGACTGAGAGAACCATCATCCCCGGAGATATTGTTTTTAGGGACACTTTTAATTCCTGAATTGTCAAATTAAGTGCAACGCAACGTTAAAGAATGACTCATATGGTGTTTTCCAGCCTAGACATTTACGAGGACGCTTGTTCAACTTAGTGGCATAGCCCTGAATTTCTTTATCATTGA
>NZ_CATNVB010000045.1 GCF_951230165.1 Lentilactobacillus sp. Marseille-Q4993 | reverse complement strand
CGTCTATGGTGTAGCGATATTTAGTCAATATAAAAACTCCTAGTATATGAACCCGGAATTTTAATTGTTTCCGTGTCCAACATACTAGGAGTATCTCCTCCCTATCACACGATTTGACTTTGAGCCACTTTAATCCGAATCATGTGGAAGGGTTTTCTGTTGGGGTTGATACCCGCTTAATAGTTAATGAAATGTGCTATCGCCTCAATTTAATAAATTTGTCTGATCACTCGGTGCAAACGTCGACTCAATTTCTATCTATTATGATTAATTTGCCGAATCCAGACTTTTTCAAATCGTTTATCTATATTACCGAACACAACATTTTCTCGACCAAACACAAGGGACTTCAGCGAATTACATATCTTTTAGAAATTACTTCTTGCTAGTATTCAATGAATGGTCTTTGTCACTCGATCTGCTACAAGTTACTTCTCTCATTAGCTCATCAGCTTTTATTACTTCTAATTAAGTGTTAATAACAGGTCTCGCGTACTACAAAACATAAAACCGTTTCGATTTAATTTTCAAGTTGCAAATGTGAAAACGTTCAAAGCAGGATTTCTAACCCCTGTAACTCTGATCCATTTCCCCTTCCTTGACTATATAATACCATATCTGTAAGCGGTTGCAAGAAAAAGCTCTCGAATTTGAATATTTAATTCAAAAGCCTGTTATATCAACAATAAAAGGCCCCAAGCCGTTAAGCTTGAAGCCTTATTTTAGATTAATGAATTAAAAATTTAAGTGGGTCAAAGATAATCAATCCTAGTACTAATGTTCCAACGATAGACAACGTCACGATAACCGGCATTGAGTCAGAAATTGTAGTTGCTCCGGTCCCAGAGGTTGAATACTTAACCTTCTTGGTTGGAGTAGTTATCGTTACTCGTTTACCTTCACTTGGAATAATCTTACCGGCGTTTGCGTTCTGATCAAGCACCTTTTTGTAGAAGTTATCAGAGAATTTCTTGATTGCAACTACCTTGGCATTACTTTTCGAATTAGTGGAAATTGTCGAATTATCAGATTTTACGCTACCCTTACCATCACCAAAGGCTTTAGCAATCGCAGGAAGGCTGAGTTTTGCTTTAGAACCTTCAACGATTGAAGCCGGTTGGTCGGTTACGCTTTCGCCATTAGATGTAATGTTACCATGACTATCAACGTTAGCCCCAGTTTTAGTATTACTTCCTGGGATCAACTTGTTGATTATTGGCTTGATCACCTTATTGATAATCGTGTTTGATGCCGCTGAACCTTTCTTTCCAATCCCAGCAATCGCGGTAATAATACCTGAACCGGTGTTGCTTGGTGTGGAAGGCTCGTTTATAGCAGCACTTGAACCACTATCGGCATTTGGAGTATTTGGGGTCACAACGCTAATGATGTCCCCACCTGATGTTGAGTTACTTGATGAATTAGTCGAACCGGTTGAACTATTTGAATTAGTAGCTGGCTTCTTGTCATCGGAATTAGTCTTGCCAGAGTTATCATCCTTAGCTGGCGTACTCTCACCATTACCTGATGAACTATTGTTGGCAATCGTACTACTAGAACCGGTCGTGCTACCAGCATCCGAATTTGTAGAGCCCTTATCAGTCGATGTTGATCCAGTATTCCCTGTCGATGAATCACCGCCAGTCGTGGATGTCGATCCGCTATTATCTTTGCTTGGATCAGTTGTTGTACCACTTCCGGATGTTGAACCAGAATCGCCACCAGTGGTTGTTCCACTGCCAGTATCCGTTCCAGTACTGCCACCCGTCGTATTTCCACCGCTAGGAGCAGGAGTAGTAACGACAGTCTGAATTGAATTGCCATCAGGATAGATTGTGGTAGTTGTTGTCGTCACACTACCATCGGGATTAGTCACGCTTGTTTCAAACGTGATTGTTGATCCAGTCCCTGTACTTGTTGAACCGCCGTCTCCAGGATTGGTAGTCGTGCCGGAGCCAGTGTCAGATTCCGTAGAACCTGTATCAGAGCCCGTACCAGTACTTCCGTTGTTAGGATCGGTAGTGGTTCCAGTCGACCCAGAACCAGTATCAGTAGTACTTCCGGTACCGCCAGTGTCTTTGTTGCCTGTATCTCCCGTAGAACTAGAATCACCAGTAGCCGTGGTGTTACCTGAATTATTATTGGTAGTTGAGCTTGATCCAGAACCAGTTGAAGAAGACCCACTACTGTTGGTGTCTCCTGACTCGTTTCCTCCGTTGTGATGCCCATGTCCCCATGGCCACCAAGGATGATTCCAGTCATAGTCTTCAGGCGGGTACGCGAATTTTTCGCTATTTAATTGACTTGTCTGAGCAGTCGCAGTTGATACTTCACTTGTATTCACAGTTGTTTGGCTATCCGTGTCCCCCAACACAGTTGGGCCAAAAGGCATTAATACAGAAGTGGAGCACAACATGGTTGCCCATTTCAAGGTGTTTTTCATGATGTTCCCCCTACAATGACGTCATACATATATACTCGTTCCATACTCATTTTGATATTATCATTCTATATTATACTAGCTCAAAACTCAACCGGTTACCCTATTTTTAAATTAATGTAAGCTTCATGTAACATAAACGTGCTATTCTGTTAATCGTAGAAATATTTTTGAGGAGAATAAGAATGCAAAAAAAGCTTTTATCCACAATTGGGGTTGGAATGGCTTGTCTTGTTTTGGGGACAATTAGCCCAACAAACGTTGACGCCAAGAAAAAAGAACCAACGCCAACAACCGCCACAACAGATAACAAAAAAACAGATACTAAGGACAAAGAAGCAGAAAAAGTTGTTGAACCAGCTGAATTAGTAAAGACAACTGAAATTGAACAACCACTTCCGTACCATATGAAGTCCGGATATGCCTACACATCTTCACAATTGACCCACACGTTAGGCTCTGCTAAGGACCTTGCCAATACCACTTGGTACACGTACAAGAAGGCCGTCATTGACAGAAGCGCCCAGGGCAGCGGAAACTCAGTGTTTTACTACGTTAAGAGTGGTAACGGCCAGCAATCAGCTTGGATCTGGCACGGTAACCTCGAGGGAATCTCTGAAGGGAACTTTGAAATCGGCATGAAGAACAGCGATTACTTTAAAAATCAGAACATCATCACAATGGGTGACTCCATCACTCGGGGATATGATGGTGAGGAAAACTTGGACGGAATGGGTTACCCTGACTGGCTTTCAAGATACCTAAACACTAAGGTTTATAACTACGGTTACAACGGTGCCTACCTCGTATCTGACGAATATGCTTATACTGATGGCGACCTAACCGCTACCGTTAACAAACACAACTTCAAGAACTACAATGTTGCTACGATCGCGTACGGAACTAATGATTACGGCCATACCGATGGTGGCTTAACTGCAATTCAAGATACCCTTCGCCAAAACATTCGTAAGATGAAAAGTGAAAATAAGGACCTGATCATTTACGGGTTCCTACCAACCACTCGATTTGATAACAATGAAAACTCAGACAACGTTATTGGTAAAGGTGGATATACCATCAACGACCTTCGCGATGCAGAAGCTGCAGTTTACAAGGAATTCAACATTCCATACCTCGACTGGCGTGAAGTTGATCCTGGTTTAATTACTACTGCCAATCGTAAGGATCGTCTCTGGGACTGGAGATTACACCCATGTGCCAAGACATACCAACTAATGGCTAGAGACATTGCTAAATTTATGATCGATAACTATCCAGATGATAAGAAACCAGATACTGAGACTACCAAAGCGAATAAAAAGACAACATCAAAAACAACCAAGAAGACCACTAAAACCACTACTAAAAAAGTGGTAACTACTAAGAAAGCCACTACCAAGGATACTAAGTAGGTAGAAAGAACGCTACGAAAAATCGTAGCGTTTTTGTTTGCAACCTATTTAGAAAAAATTCTAAATAGTTCTTGCCTTATTTTTATAAACAGGTTATATTCTATTTAGAGATATTTCTAAATAGAATTGGAGGTTTTGCTAATGGGAATGAATGAATCAATGAAGGCGTTAGCTGATCAAGTGAGACGCGAGATTTTGGAAACCCTGAAGAATGGTCCCAAAACCGCTGGTGATATCGCCAGCACGTTTTCCTTAACCAACGCCACCGTTTCCTACCATCTCAAGATTCTTAAAAAAGCAGGCTTCATTAGCGAATCAAAAGAAAAAAACTTCATTTACTACGAATTAAAAACATCCGTGTTTGAAGATATTCTCCGTTGGTTCAGTGATTTAGGAGGTAATGATAATGATAAACATTAAGCGAGCTGCCATCATCAGTGGTCTTATAACATTTTCCCCAATTATTTTTGGTATCATTTTTTACGGTCAACTCCCAGCAAAGATGGCCATTCACTTTGGAATTAACGGCAATGCAGACGGGTTTGCCCCAAAAGCAGTTACGGTTATTCTTATCCCCCTTTTAATGCTGCTACTTCAATTGATAATGATATTCACATACAAGTTCAGTACTCGCTACCAAGCCAGAATGTTAAGAATGGAATGGCTATACTTTTCTATCATTCCTGTGACCAGCGTGGTCCTTTACCTCGTCACAATTTACTACAACCTTGGCAATCACATTGATATTCGCCGAATCGTCGTCTTCTTAGTTGCGGTGATCTTCATTGCCCTTGGTAACTACATGCCCACCCTATCTTATGAGCAGCAACGAGTGATTCATCCCCTTCAAATCATCCGGAGCAAGAAGCTATGGCTTAAAGCTAATCGGAGAAACGGCTACATCATGTTCTTTGGTGGCTTTATCATGTTAGTAAGCTTGTTTTTAAGCCCAATCATCTCCATGATTGCCTTATTAGCTGTGATTAGTTGTCTAATCATAAGTTCGCTATTTGGGTTGATCAGTCATTAATAAAACGCCCCTACCATCGCAATTGTGCTGGTAAGGGCGTTATTTTATTAAGCTTTCCCTCGTCGTTGCAAAATAATAATTGCTAAAACAACGATAAATGATCCAATCAGTTCAACCACGTTAAACTCAAGGTGCAAGAATAGCAAACTCAAAATAAACGTAGCGACCGGTTGCACCGCATCAAGAATGCTGACAACCGCCGAGGGGGCGTAATCCAAACTGTGAAGTAACAGTAAGAATGGCAAAATCGTACCTAGTAAAATCACCGTCGATAGTGCGGCCACCGTTGAAACATGAATCGGTGGAACGTCCACCCAAAAAGGATGGTGGATGTTAAACAGCAGGCTACCAATAATCAGCGCCCAGCCAAGAACAACTACTGGCGAATGATCACGAGTAACTGGTTTTGGTAACACCACGTAAAAAGCAGCTGTGATTCCTGACAAAATCCCCCAAATCAACGCGTTCATCGGTATCGCTAACGAATGAATATTACCGTGAGTAATCGCCAGGAACACTCCAAGGAGAGCTAATAAAAAGGCAATCAGATCACTTCTAAGTGGAATTTCTCGTTTGAATAGAAAACCACCCACAACGATAAACAAAGGACTCAGATACTGCAATATTGTGGCCGCAGTAGCCGTTCCCGTCTGGACGGCAAAGTAAAACGTGTAGAGATTAGCCATCAACCCAAAGATTGCATATGCCAGCAACCATCCAAGTGAATGCCATGACTTAAAAACATCAAAAATTCTCATCTTGTATTTAAAAGCCGCGATAATAATCAATACAAGCCCAGCAAAAAACGTTCTTGTGGATAGATACCAATCAGCGGGAATGTTCTGTCCCTGAGAAATAATCTGCAGAACCGTTCCCGAAACACCCCAGAAAGTTGAAGCCAACAAAGCCAAGGCAATTCCCTTGCCGACGTGCTTTTGAACTAATTTATTTTCCATAATTTCAAATCCTTATAAAAAAATCTAGAACCGTAACTATGAAAGTATATCGATTCTAGATTAATAAATAAGGAATTTTTAATTGGCGACTTCTCATTAATAGAAATAATAAGAAATCATTTATTGTTATCTTGTTGGCTTAGCTTATCTATCTTATGCCTAAGAGCCACGTTTTCCTGTTCAATTCGATCCATTTTGGTTAAAATACGGTCCAACTTTTCCTCTTCCTTTTCCACTCCTCGATGAGCAAAAAAGTTAGTTAGCGAACTCGTCAGCATCCCAATCACTCCGATTCCCAATAACATTAACAAAATTGCCGCAAACCTGCCGACCGTTGTGTGAGGCGAAATATCACCATAACCAATCGTCGTTACCGTAATCATCGCCCACCACATCGAGTCAGTCCAGTCGACTCCTTCGGCAACTGAATAGAGTGATGATGACACAAAAATTATACTGAGACTAGCCAAAATGAGCCACGATAGTCCAGTAGTATCGAGAAAGACCCGCATATTCCGCTGAAATTTACCGATAACTCCCGCTAATCTGAACACCCGAAGAACCCGAAGTAGTCTAAAGACCCGACTAACTCGAAAAATCGAGAAAACAATGTCAAACGGAATGATGGCAAGTAGGTCAAAGATGTTATCCCGAAAGAATTTAACTTTATCTTTGGCTAAAGCTAGCCGCACAAAGTAATCAACGGCAAACACAGCCAAGATTGAATCATCAATGATCGACCACGGTTCCGTTCTAATTTTGATTGAGCCATCCATGTCCGTATACAGCATCAAGATTGAAATCACAGCCAGAATCGACATAAAGATCACGTATAATTTGTAACTCAGCATTTTTGAATTCTTTTCAATCACTTGAAATACCCCGTAAAAAGCTTTTTGTTTTTATTATACGCTACCCACCAAACTCAGTTTGATAAAAATGGGCAAAAGAAAAAGCAATCCGAAAAATGGATTGCTTTTTGAAAAACTAGGAATTAACCAACGTAGTTAGTGTTACCAGTTTCAGTTGTTGATGATGGTAATTCAGAAGCTTTAACGTTTTCGCTACGAGTGAATACTAATTGAATAGCTTCACCTGGCTTCTTGTCCTTGTTAAGGGCAGCGGTTGCAGTAGCATCGTATGCATATGTGTATACATAACCGTTGTTGTTAGCAATCTTTTGGCCGAAGTAGTAACCGTCTTTTTCACCCTTAAACAATCCAGCAACAGTCTTAGTAAAGAAGTCTGAACCAAATGCTGACGTTGAATCACTAGTAAAGTTAGCTTGTTGGTCAGCATTTAACTTAGGATAACCAGAGTTAAAATCTGATGATGATAATGTGTATGCTGCAGTACTACCCTTTGTAGTGTTGTATGAGAATGATACTTTAGAAGTAGCAGCCTTTACAACCTTAACGTATTGGGTGTTACCAAATGAAGCATCAGTGTTTTGGAATGCACTGAACTTGTAACCTGCAGGAACATTGTTTTGAGCAAACTTGCTCAAACTTTCGCCCTTAACGTTAACAAAATTGCTGTTTGCAACAGTGTTTTGTTTTGCAGTAGTACTTGTTGTAACGAATGTCTTAGTACCTACTTGAACACCGTTAGCATCAAGATAAACAACATTTACGCTGTTATCCTTAGTTGCAGCTGGATCAGCAGCGTCAGCCTTAACTAAACCACTTGCCAATACCCAACCGTTAGCGTTAGCGTTCTTTGAGTCAGTTGCCTCAACGTAAACCCAAGTGTCGCCTTCGTTAGTACGAGTACCAGTCTTAGTAATCTTGAAAGTAGCATCCTTCAATGAAGTTGAGTCAGTGATTTGACGACCAACTTTGTATTGAGTCCATGCTGGTGCCTTGTAAGTTACTTGCTTGCCATCGTTTGCAGTACCAACAGTAGCGAACTTCCAAGTAGTAGCAGTTTGGTCAGCTGAGACTTTGCCTTCCTTGAAAGTATCAACAGAAGCTAATCCACCGTTGAAGGCAGTAGTATCCTTACCACCGTAAACCCATCCACGGTAGTTACCATCGAATGATACCACCTTGTAGTATACTGAACCACGGTTAGTAGTTGCTACACGGTATGCACGGAAGTTAGCCTTTGATGAAGTCTTTGATGATACAAGACCCTTCAAAGTAGTCTTTGATGCAACAACACGGGCACCCTTTAAAGTACCAGCCTTGGTGTACAAAGCGTTTGAACCGTTTAATGTAACGTTACGAGTAGTAGCGTCAGTTGTTAATTGCTTGTTAGTAGCAACCTTAGCATAAGTCTTTGCTGAAGCTGATTGAGCGTTAGCTGCGCCAGCTGCGGCGATAAAACCTAATGCTGCCATTCCTACGAACAATGATTTCTTTAAGCTGTTTTTCACTATAAATTCCTCCTATGGACTATTAGTAACCTCAAAGATTGACTATAATTTTACACCCTTATTCAAGCTTATGATTTTACAGCTTTATGAACAAACGCCCGGCTTTATTGCGACAAGATTACAACACCATCACAATCAAATAAAATACTTAAGGCTAGCTTAATAACCTTAAATATTCATAAAATGGTCATATTTACTCTGTATTATAAATATTAGTTAAAACTATTACCTGTAACTTATATGTTACATTTACAAACCACTTATGATAATTTTACATATAATAACCAAATAAGAATTACCAGAATCGAAAATAATTCTGAAATCATATCGACCTTATACTGAACTTAAAAAGAGGAGCCCAAATTGCTGATGCAATCTGAGTTCCTCTTCTTTGATTTATTAAGTTGAATGATCGAACTTAATCACTTGATGCTATCAAACACTTGCTTCCAACTTGATGGTGCAATTGATTTTTGAGCCTGGTTGTTAAGTTTCTTGGTAACTTTGTAATTTATGGCAAGATTTAAACTGCCTGCATTTAATGATCCAGCAAATGCCTTAAATTCATAGTGCCATACTTCATAGTTAGTACCAAATCTATCAATCGTCTTGAAGTCCTTTATAAAGCCATCACCAGAAACAACTTCAAGCCAGTCTTTTGTTCCTTCATTTATATTTTGCAGTGTAAACCACGGCGCAACAACAATGTTGCACTTAGCACAAATTGATGTAAACCACTAATTTACAAAAGAATTAAACAAGCATCCAAAATAAGTTACACGGGGTAAACCGTTTGCGAAATTAATATAAATCGCTCATAGTCGCAACAAAAAAACCAGTGAAGTTTTTTACTGCAACCGACTTATTTTTCCGCCACATTATACAGCACCTTGCCCTTGTCCACCTTCAACAAAGGCTTCTTGCTATCTTTTGTCTTAACCTTGATATTAGCGTACTGAGGATTTTCATAAACACCCTTGAATTCTTTCGATTTCTTCACCACACCACTGACCAAGTCGCTCCACTGATCAGAACCGCCCTTTTTAGCGTCCCTAACAGCCTTACTAGACTCATCTAACTTAATGGTAGCTCCCTTATCCTTGTCGACCTTAACCGACGGTTTTTTGCCTAATTCAGGCCGTTCTTCAAGAAGGGCTGACTTCATTTCTCTCTGAATCTTCGTATGGGATGGACCATCTTGTAAAACTAAGAATTTGGCCATCACCATTGGCACCAAAAATACCGCAAACACTGCAATCACCTTTTTCAAAGTAGTATTACTTTTATTATTCCCGTGCTTCATTATTCGACCGTAACCTTTCACAACTGACTTTTTACAAACAATATTATACTTATAGTTTGCAAAGACTTCAAAAAAAGATTAAGACTCCTTCTCTTGCTGTTTCATTTCTGTCTGAATATCTTAGTATGAGACCGAGCTTTTTGGTCGTAACAAGTAAATAGACCCGCAGCTTGAGCAAATACATAAGTTAAGGAGAACCAAATAAAGCAATAATGGCCCAAATCGTCCCTAACAACGATTGCTTACCATCCACGTAGATTCCAAATGCCATCGAGATAAAGCCATAAATCAAAATAAAGAAGTTCAAGAAGGTTACTGGAACAAGATAACTCAGTGACCACGTAGCAAACATTGCCGCATTGGCAGGATTATCCAGCATAAAGTGGAAAATCCCGGACACCATCATCAACATTGCAAGCATCAACACCGGAATGTTCTCTCTCATGGAAAAAAGGTAATTTATTTCCAAAACAAATAGGACATCACTGTCCCATATGCTAAGATTTAGGTTCTACAATATCTGTTGTTGGTGATAGATTTTTTCTATCACTAATGGCAGATTTTTTGTATATTCTAAAGAGGTACAAAAACGGAGACCTTCCGTTTGAAATCACCCGACTAAAAGCGTTCACAGAAAGGAATCCACATGGATAATATTAGCAAAGATTTACTGAAAATAAAAGACGAGAATATAACTTTGGTTAGTAGCTCAGTTGGTACTGATGGCGTAATTAGAATTCAAGCTACGCTTGACTATACTCCTAAGGCTTGTGAGCATTGTGGAGTAATTAATGAAGGCCAAATAACCAAATACGTTTGGCGAAAAACTACCATCCGGTATCCACAATCAATCAGAAGCCCAGTAATTCTAAATTTGAAACACCGTTATTTCTGTTGTAAAGAAGATGCCGGTAACCCACACTACTTCTTAGCACAAACGAGTATAGTCCCGAAAAACTGTACTATCTCATACGCTGCTCGAAAACTTTGTTTAGAAAAACTGACGGATGAAGTATCTATGAAGCACATCTCAAAAGAAATATCTACTTCCGACAGTTTGGTCGGCCGTCTTATGATGCAAGCTGAGCGTGACTTCGAACCCAATTTAAACTTCTTGCCAAAGGTTATATTAGTTGATGAGGTTAAAACCACAAAGTCAACCGAAGATACCATGAGCTTTGAGATAATGGATGGTGAAACGCATGAGCTGATAGACATTTTATCTTTTAGATCATTACGCAAGCTGGTCAAGCATTTTAGGCGATACACCGATTTTGCGCGGGAAAATGTAAGAATCATTGTGACTGATATGAACTATACCTATCCAAAATTAATCGACTCCGTCTTTCCAAACGCAGCCGTTGTAGTGGATAAATTCCATATAATCAATGATCTCAATCGAGCTTTCAATAAAAATAGAATTAAGGTCATGAAAGAATTTCCCCATTCATCTCGTGAATACAAAGCGCTTAAGCGCTATTGGAAACTATTATTAAGACGTTATGAAGAGCTCGATTATGAACATTACCGGAAATGGACTTATTTCCCATATTCGATGCCTGAGGTTGATGTAGTTAGAGCTATTATCCATCTAATTCCAGAATTTAAGGAAACTTACAAGGTACTAAATCAACTGTATCAAGCAGTTAAGGATAAAGACTGGAACAACTATAACATCGACTTGAAAAACACCGAAGGATGTTCAGAAGAGATGCAAGTAGTGCTTAACCATCTTCAGCAGTACCACGATGAGATACAAAATACTTTCGATCACAACTACACGAATGGACCACTGGAAGGTACAAATAATAAAATAAAGCTTATTAAACGCAGCGGGTACGGTTTTAGAAACTTCTTTAGATTCAGAGTTAGAGTATTATTCGGCTGTACACTTTTTAGTGTGATAGAGAAATCTATCGCACTATTTTTTTGGACGCAAAAGGACACCTGTCCCTTTTGCTATAATGAATTCACCACAAACCATTTAGAAAAGAGGAAAACAGATGTCC
>NZ_CATNVB010000044.1 GCF_951230165.1 Lentilactobacillus sp. Marseille-Q4993 | reverse complement strand
ATGTCTTCTTGCTGAGTTTGAAACGAAGAGCGAAGAACAATGCCAACGCAATCATGATACCAACACCACCAGAAACGATGAATGTGATCATATGAGTAGCGCTTTCTGGTTGAGCAACCGCACCAGTAGTTGATTGCTTGAAGTGGGCAAAATCAAGTAAGTAACCTGCAACAACTGAAGCAAAACCTTGACTGATTTGGTTGATAAAGACCATAACTGAGGCAAATAATCCGGCCCGGTTTTTACCGGTAACCAAGGTATCAACATCAGGGATAAATGGAAATACGTTCCAAGGAACAAAGTACAAAATGTACAAACCAACTTCATAGAACAAAGTACCAATGACTAACCAAACCATAACGTGAGCTGGTTTAGTCAAGGCAACAAATGCCCAATCTACACAGGAAATCAAAATCAATGAATATCCAATTGAATATAGTGCCCGTGGCGAAATCTTAGTAACAATGTAACCAGCTGCTAAAGTAACCGGTACCGACACGATACTTAATGATTGTAAGAAACCTGATACACTGGTAGTCTTCCCAACTACGAATACGATAAAGTAAACGAAGACGGTTGACCACAAAATTGTAGCAAAGTAAGAACTAAGGTAAGTACCCATGTGGATTCGGAAACTCTTGATCTTGAAAGTTGAGAAGTAGTTCTTGATCTCTGACTTAAGATTTGGCTTCTGACCATTATTTTCACGTAAAGCTTCTGCTTCAATTCGCTTAGCTTCCGCCTTGGTAACGAAATGTTCCCAAGTGGTCTTGTAGGTAATGAAAATCAAGAAGAAGGTAACGATTGAAAAACCAGCTTGCATAATCAAATATGGAGTTGGTGAAGTCTTTGGGAAGTAGTTGAACAATTGAGCTGGAACAAATTGAGCCAACATATTACCCAATCCGGCGATAACCATCCGGGCGGTAGACATGGTCGTCCGTTGGTTGTAATCCTTGGTCATTTCGTTTGGTAAAGTTTCCCAAGGAATTTGAAGAACTGACATCAAAACAGTGGTAATAACGTATGTTACCAAGTAGTACCAGAAGCTCATTCCCGCAATCCACATTGTGATGGCGAAAAGAACTGATGGGACAGCGGCCAAAATAAAGATGTGTCGACGACCAAACTTCCGGCCTAACTTGTACTTGTAAATGTTATCTGAAATATTTCCCATGACCAATGAAGCAATACCATCAGCGATACGACCAATAAGGAAGATTGTTGCCCCTTGACCTGCTGTCAAACCACAGAAAGTAGTGTAGAAGAACAGTAACCAAGCACCAACTAATCCCTGCATCGAAATACTAAAGAATGAAAATACTCCGAAACCAAGAGATCTACCAAGCCCTACTTTTCCTTTTGCCTGATAGATACCCTTGTTGGCATATTCATTCCAGCCATCGTGTTCGACTGGTGAACCGCCATTTTTTGCATTTGAATCCATAGCTAACTCTCCTTTTAGCGCTTCTTAAGCGCTTACAAATATAAATAAAAAAATATTGCTAACCAAACTCTCTTATCTTGTTGCTTTGGAATACTAATATATCAATTTCAACAATTATTCTATGCCAGTTTGAAAACGCTGTCAATAGGAAAATTAAAAAACCTGTCACCAATTAAGGCAACAGGTTTGTAAAACCGATACTATCCTATCTTCTCATTCAGCACTTCGCCCAACTTCTCAAGAGCAGCCTCACGAGTTTTAATTATGTCCATATTGAAGATGATTGAGTCGATGTCGCCACCAACAAAATCAAAGCGTTCGTAGTAAAGGTAAGGATTGTCTTTACTATCTTGGAACCATACGCGTAATCTCTCTTCAAATTGCTTAGTCCACTCGTAATCTTTCATTTCTGGAAAATCGAGCTTGGTGAAGTATCCTTGCTCTTCAAGCATTTGGGCAGCTTTTTTAACTTGGTCGCCGGAAAAGTTGATTTTTTGTTTCGTAGCAGTTTCTTCCTCTGCCATATCAACATCCCCTAACTATTTGATTATCTTTAAAGTACCACTTTTTATGGAATTGGTTAAGTATTTTGCCATCCTAACGTTTGCTTTTCTTCTTTGGTAATATAAAGTTGAGTGTTCCAAAACTCCCAGCAGTTACCCCGATAAAAGTAAACACTCCATCCGTCTGAAATCTAAACAAGTAGTCAACGAGTAACCCAATTAATAAGCCAACCACAATACCCCAAAACTGATCATCAACGGGTGCCGATTCATGTATCCGATTTTTCATACTTGATCTCCTTCATCTTTTTAAATTAGTTATTTCTTTATCTAATCAAAATCATATTAATGTCTAATGAAGATGAAATTATGACATTTTTTTGAATTCTTCTTTTCATTAAAGCAAAATTTTTATGATAAAAAAGCCTTCTGGATTTTGATCCAGAAGGCTTTTCGTTAAGTATTAATTAATTGTGCAATAGTTTTTCGACGTCGCTCTTAATGTCATCTTCGGACATGGACATATACTTTTCCATGTCTTTTTCGGTGGCGTTAGTATCATGATCGTTCTTCTCCATGTAATGGTTCCAGAGAGCGTCACGTACAGGGTCCGAACTGTCACTCCAATCAAATGCTTCGTTCATCTTAACATTCAAGAATGGTGATTCAGCTGTTGTTTCTGCCATAATACTTACCTCCTTTACGACCCCATTGTAGTTCTAAGAACGGGAAGTGTTAAGGGGAAATCGAAAAAAATTATTATTTATTGTGAATAATGACTTGGCCATCAGAGGTAACCGTAAATGGAACGTCTACTGGGACTTCTGTTCCGTTAGCAAAGATATGGGTTCCGCCTTTGGAAGATGTACTACCAGTCGATTCGTCAACGTAGTTAGTGTACGAATTGGCACTGGTATCACCACCAAAGTCAGCTGCGGTATAAACTGCGCCGGATTTAGAATCATACGTAATCCCCATACCCACAGCAGTATAGCTCTTGTTTAACATATTGTCTCGATGACCCCAGTTTGAATCCGCATCATCATAAATATATTCATAAACGTTTTGCTTTGCAACATCAGTGGCTGTACTGATACTTGAAACCTTCAAGTCACCCTTACCATAACTACCATAACCAGCACTTACCATTGCAATATTTTCAGCTGGATAAGCAATACCTAATTTTTCAGCTAATTCATCAGCATATGCCTTCCCATTACTATCATAATGATCAAAGTTAGTCACCAACTGTGGTCCTCTCGCTGCCGCCACTTCATCCAACTTGGCATCTTCCTTCAATGGTTGCAATCCACGTTTAGTCCGCTCTGAGTTCAGTGCACTTAGAAATGCTGACCGATACTCATCTTGTGAAAAATTGAATTGGTGCTTGCTACTAGTTGAAGTTGTTGAACTATCGGAACTAGTATCAACTGTTGGTGTATTTGTAGAATTGTCACTGTTTGACGAGCTAGTATTCGAATTGGAGCTAGTAGCAGCCTTCTTTGTAGCTACTTTCTTCAAATAACTGTGTTTGATCCAGCCCTTGGTCTTGCCATTAGTTGACTTAACGTAGTTGTAGTTAATCTTCTTGCCGTTAGCTAGTTTGACTTGAGCATACAATCCAGACTTAAAGGTCGTATGCTTATAATTCTTAGCGTAATGGGCAATCTTCTTCAAGGTCGCAGTCTTGTATAAGGTACCCTTTTTCAAACTATATTTTGTTGTCTTGAAGTAGTGATACTTAACAACCTTATTCTTTTTGGCCTTAGCAAAAGCCGTTGTTCCGTTACTGGTCAAACTATATGTAGCGTCCACAGTGGCGGTTAATCCCAAACTTAGTCCGGCAATCATGACGGACTTAATAACCCAATTTTGTTTCATAACTATATCCCCCAAATTATAAAGATGAGTTAAGTATAGTATTAATAAATGTGGTAAACAATTAAAAATGTCATCCTATGGATAACAAAAAACGCGCTTCCTTACAGAAACCCGTTTTTTATTTTTTAGACTATTTAGCCAATCCCTCAGCAATCTTGTCCAAGTTCCACTTCATCATACCGTAGTAGCTGTCCCCAGTCTGACCCTTCTTAGCGATTGAGTCAGTAAACAGAGTTGAGTAAATTGGGATACCTGCATCCCGCGAAACTGTCTTCATTGGTTTTGAACTAACACTACTTTCAACAAATAATGATGAAACCTTTGTCTTCTTAAGCTTTCTAACCAATGTCTTGATTTGGTCAGGTGAACCTTCAACTTCTGTGTTGATTTCCCAGATGTAAGCTGATGGAACATTATAAGCCTTACTGAAGTACTTGAAGCATCCTTCACTAGTTACAATTAACTTCTTGTTCTTAGGAATCTTGTTAAACTTATTCTTTGCCTGAACGTCCAACTTGTGGAGCTTTGCAACGTACTTGTCAAGATTCTTCTTGTAATCGTCTTTATGCTTAGGGTCAACGCGTTCTAGTTGCTTAGCGATGTTCTTAGCATAGATAATTCCGTTTTCAAGATTCAACCAAGCATGGGGATCTTCCTTATTGGTTTGACCCTTACCTTCAAGGTGAATTGCATCAACGCCTTCACTAGCAGCAAATGACTTTTTCTTGGCCTTTTCACCGATGTTATTTTGCATCTTAGTAAACCAAGCATTCTTGGCATTTTCCAAATTCAAACCGTTATAGAAAATAAGGTCTGCCTTGGCACTCTTCGAAACGTCTTCTGGAAGAGGATCGTACTCATGAGGATCCTGACCAGTAGGAACGATAACGTGAATATCTGCATGATCCTTTGCAACGTTTTTGGCAATATCACCGATAATTGTATCTGTCGCAACAAGTGATACCTTACCGTGAACAGTGTCTGAGCTTGATGATTTTTTGCTAGATTGGCTACAACCAGTTAAGAATAGACCTAACGCAGCCACAAGTGCCATTCTAAGAATTGATTTCTTTTTCATTTGATAATCTCCTCCGGTGGAATAATGTCTGTTTTGGTGAAAAGATAAAGCTGATTGCAAAAATCACAGCCCCGACGATTACGATACATGAACCAACAGCGATATTAAGGTTATAACCCAAAAACAACCCAATCACTGAAGTAACACCACCGATTGTCGCAGAAACGATGATCATTGTCTTTAATTTGTTTACAAACAAGTACGCAGTCGCAGCTGGCGTAACCAATAAGGACACAATTAAAATAGTCCCAACGCTTTGCATTGACACAACTGATACTAGAGTAAGCAAAATCATTAATAAATAGTGATACACGTTTACGTGAATCCCCAGTGCTTTCGCCATTTTAGGGTCGAAGGAAGTTAATAGTAACTCCTTAAAGAACAACGCCACAACGACGAGCACAATTACCGAAATGCCAATGGTCAGGTACATATCCTGGTCCTGAACAGCTAGCACGTTTCCGAATAAAATATGGAACAAATTTGTAGTTGTTGGTACCAAAGCAATTAGAATAACCCCTAGCGCCAAAAAGGTACTGAAGGTAATCCCTATCGCCGTGTCGCTTTTAATGACACTATTCTGTCTGATTAATGTTATTAAAAACGATGCGACAATCCCAAATATCGCAGCTCCAATCAATGGATGCATCCCGAACATAAACGAGATTGCGACTCCTGGCAACACCGCATGAGAGATTGCGTCTCCCATTAACGACATTCCCCGAAGAATGATAAAACTTCCAATTGTGCCGGCAATCACTCCAATTGTCACTGACGTAATCAGTGCGTTTGATAGAAAGTGAAATTCGAACAGTCCGTCAATAAAATTCGATAACATCTAAAAACCTCCTTGTTGGCTTAACATTGGTAATCCATAGGCGGCACTCATGTTTTCCGAATTAAACGTCGACTCTGTACTTCCAGACGCAATCAGTTTCTTCTTAATGATTATCGTGTTATCAAAGTAGTCATTTACTTTGTTTAAATCATGATGAACCATCAGAATAGTTTTACCTTCAGCCTTTAGTTCACGAAGAATCTTCATGATTGTGGATTCACTGTGAGCATCAATTCCAGCAAACGGTTCGTCTAACAAAACCAACTCTGGATTTTGGATGATACAGCGACCTATCATGACCCGTTGCAACTGCCCACCAGATAACTGACCAATTTGTCGATCTGCAAACTCACGCATCTCGATTCGGTCAAGCACCTTGTTGATCTCATCTTGATACTTTCTCTTATTCAAACGTTGGAAAAGTCTTAAGCGAGGAAAGATTCCTAGCCCAACTGTTTCACTAACGGTGATTGGAAAGTTCAAATCAATCTGGTTGGTTTGCTGAACGTAGCCGATTTTTCGCGCCATCTTTGGTAACGGTACGCCATTAAAAGATGCCCCACCCTCGTGAGGGATAATATTTAAAATAGCATTTAGCAAGGTTGACTTCCCCGCACCATTTGGGCCGATAATTCCATTGATTGTGCCAGCTTCTAATGAGAACGAAACGTCAGTCAAGACTTGTTTTCGATTTTGGTAGACAACACTGACACCATTTACGATAAAAATACCGATCACTCCTATTCAATTGTTACATTCAAACATCTGTCTTCTTCTGAGTGATTACCTCCTCCTCAAGTAGGATATCGGAAAAATGGTTCATCCGTCAATAGTAACTTTTACTATTTGTATGCAACTAGTAAAAGTCAATAATACCGCTGATAATTCCTTGATTTGGGCATTTATGGCATCTTTCTCATTTTTAGAACGTAACTAAAACCGGACATTGGAAACTGTGAAGCAATAACATTCCATGGCCATGTTAGCTTATCAAATTGTTCATTATCGTAAAAAAATTTATTTTAAAAAACAGGGCAAGTTTACAACCAATTTTGTAAGAACTGATATTACTCCAACTTTTATTGACAAAGATATCAGAGGGGATTATATTTTTTGTTAAGTAATATTATATGTCGTACAGTATTATTAATTTGAATTTCTGAGGTAAAATCCATGAAAAAATTGGTACTAATTATCCTGTCTGTGTTCACCTTATTAGTCATATTATCGGTTATTGGTTTTAGAAGTATTATTTGGACCGCTAGTCCAAACGTTGCGGCAGCTCCTAAGACTGCGGAAAAAATACGTTCTTTTAAGACCATCAGCCATTTATACATAAAAGCCAATACTCCTGTATTACTAAAATCTAGTAACAATAACGATATCCGAGTCAAGAGTCCTATTAAAACGCAGCTAGAAAAACATGGCTCTACTTTAAACGTTGTCGGAGTTCGCCACTGGCATAAACAAGTTAAAATATTGGGATTTCACCCAACAAAAACTCATCCAGGATCCTTAATAATCACCATTCCAAATAACCAATCACTAAAGTCATTAGATTTAGATGTCCAGGAATCAGACAATAAGACAATGAATGCACCTGTCGTTATTCAGAACATTAAAACTGATAACCTCTCGTTTGATGGAAACGCCCACTTATTTATCACTGATTCAAATATCAAACAAAAAGTGTCAGTCGAAAATATTCTTGGGCAAACTGAATTAACGGAAGATAATATAGATCATGGGTCGGTTTCCAATGAGTTAGGCTCAGTCACCCTGAATAGTAATCACTTTAAGAAACTTGATATCGATGATGAACTCGGAAACATTAGGTTCAATAATCAACAAGTAGAAAAAGAATTCACTGCTAACAGTGAGCTTGGTTCAGTCAAAGGCATTATTGACCATAAGAAAAATGCAAACGTTACAACCACTACAGAAATGGGTTTTAACTCGCTATTTGGACACTCAAAGCACCACTATACTGGATACGACAAACATCTGATTAAGTACGATTTGGGAACTGAACTTGGTAATGTAAAGGTCCAGTAAGATTATTAGGTACGAAGGATGTCCATATTACTAGTTACGCAGAAAAGCAGCGATAATTTTTAAAAATAAAATTATCGCTGCTTTTTATCGGCCATTCTTATTTTAAATGACACAAAATTAGCGCCCTTAAGCACTCACAATTTCCAGTTTAGTCAACTCTCTGTCAGCATTCACCAAATACCCTACACTCAACACCAACACCGGCATAAATACGGCTAATAAATATAACCAGCTACTTGACTGACCCGTGGACGAATTTATTATCATTGGTGCCCAGTCCAGTATGAAGTGAAGCACAATTGGCCAAATTAAATTGTTGGCAGCGATTCTTAATGCGGCCAGGAAAACCCCTAAGGCAAATGCGTAAACGGTTTGTTGTAGCACTGCCGTTAAGGAACCACCGAACAAATTGGTCAGGTGAAGAACCCCAAATAAGATTGCTGAATAAACAGCTGATTTAGTCAAATTATATTTGGAGCCTCGATAAACACCCAAATTCAAAAACGCTGATAGGAATAACCCGCGACATGTGGACTCTTCTAACACTGCCGCCGAGAATGCGACAACTGTGGCTAGTACCATCGATTTAGATTGAAATACATGAATAATGTTGGTTGGTACTCCCTCGAGCATCATCATTGAAATAACTGCCAAACAAGCTAATACTCCCCAGATCAACATAGGTTTAGTTAGCGAAAGTTTGGTGTTTAGAACCTTCAAACCACCTTGAGCAACGACAGCCACGCCAAACGAAATTAGTCCTACTCCAAGATAAACCATGTTGACAGTCGTTGATGAAGCATCGTACAAAAAGAACATTAAAAACAGCATTCCCAGAGTCAATAATAGGCCCCATTGAAGTTGCCGACCCCAGGTCCAGCGTGATTCGAGTATCATAATTAGCCCTCCAACATGTTTTAAAACATAACAATTACCATTTGATTTTTTCAAATAAAATTAACATTATCTGTGATTTCAATAATGAACCCTGTCCTAAGATTATTCAACCAATATTTATAATTCGATAATTAATTCAATTGTGGCAAACGAGTTATGATAAAATAACATTATATTTTACATATTTGGGGGAAATACAAATGAAACTGAATAAAGTTATTTTATTTAGCACCTTAGGACTGGCATTGGGGTCAGGCTTAATGATGCCACAGCAAGCAAGTGCTAAGAGGAAACCATCAGTATTAAGGGTTGTTAGCTCGGAAGCTCATGCAAAACAATATCGCGTTGCCAAAGGAACTATCTACAAAAACTACAACTTAACCAAGGTTAAAGCGAAGGCAAGTAAATATAAAAAGACAGTGTTTTATTCAAGTGAAACCATCACCGTAAGACGTCCAAATGGTAAGAAAGCCGTATATCGTACCCTTGCAAACAGGTATGGTAAAGAGTTTGGGTTCATTTGGCATGGATACGCAAAGAAGATAAAGACACTTAGTTGGAATTTTGGTGATTTTGATGCACCAACAAAGAAGTCTGATAAGGATAATAAAGAAACTAACTTTTATAATTCTTCTGAATTACAACAAGTAAATGAGTTAAGAAGTAAAGCCACGGCAATTTACAATTCTACTAAAGGAATGTATCAAGAAAAGCCATCGTTATCTGGATCGTTTAACCCAGGAAAACTAAATGATAGTTATATCCAAGGAACCGTTGATTGGATCAATTATTATCGTAGTTTCTATGGCCTAAGTCCAGTCAGTTCTAATTCCGGTTGGAATACTGAAGCCCAATACGGAGCTGCAACTCTAGCTGCCGTAGACAATGGTCTTTCCCATGGATTAGTTGGTTTTAGTAAGCCCAGTTATATTTCACAATCGGATTGGCAACATGGAGCAGAAGCAACCAATACCAGTAATTTAGCTACAGGTGTTATATCTCCTGAAGATAACATTACTTTATACATCAACGATTCAGGTAATGATGTTCCCGGCCATAGAGAATGGTTACTCGGCGGGATTACCCAAGTTGGTGTTGGCCAAGCAAATAATTACAATGACCTAAAAGTTTTTGATCCAACTGGCGACGGAACAGATGCCAGCGAAATTAAATTTCCTAATGCTGGATTGTTCCCATTTGAAGCATCCTCTGATACAAGATGGTCACTATCACTTCCTCAACGACTGTCAACTTCTGCCCAGCCAACGATTACCATCCATGACAACACTGCTAACAAAGATGTATCCGTAAGCAACGTAATTATTAGTAATTCTGGGTATGGTGAATTTGGAACATCAATAAGTTATGAGCCTGATAGTGATTCGATAAAAGAAAATCACTCATACACAATAAATATTTCTAATCTTCCAAACGGAATGGCAGATGTTTCATACTCAACTAAACTATTTCCGATTCACAAAGCCGACTAAAAAGAAGCGCCTACGCGCTTCTTTTTTGTTACTTAACCTAACACCACCAAAAACACCGCCAACGTCACCGCCGAACACACCGTGCTCAAAAATTGCGTGGAGGCAAGTTCAGACCGATTAATATTGAATTGAATTCCAAGGTTTGTTGGCATAACAGCTGTTGGAATTGCCAGGGTTACAACAACAATCCGTCTTAATTCTGATGGCACATTAAATGCCAACATTGCAGCCCACACTAGAATTGGGAATAAGACATTCTTCAAAAACACGGTCACAAAAATCGTTCTGTTTACTAGTAGTTTTTGCGTGTAAAGTACCACACCAGTTGCAAATATCGCAAGTCCTCCAGCTCCTTGGCCAAGTAATGTAAAGGAACCACTCAGTTGCTCTGGCATTTGCCAGCCAACAAGAGCGAACCCGAATCCAAACAAGGCCGAAAATACCAGGGGTTTCTTAAGGGTACTGATCACCCGATGACCAAACGATTCTGCCTCACTCAGCACCGCATAAGCCGTTGGCACCATTACTACGTTTATGACTAGTGAACAGATACCAATCGTAATCGCACTGACTGAAGCTCCAAACAGTGGTGGTAAGATTGCTGACCCAATGAACGGAACAGACGGCATTGCCACCGACATCGCCCGTAGTAATCCAATCTGTGAATCAGCGTGAAATATGTACTTGTTGATAATCATCAGTAAGAAATAACTACCAATCATACTAACGATTAACCAACCTGCAAGTGGAATATCTTCAATAATTATTTTCCGGGGCGTGCCCCAGATACCCGCAAAAACACTCATTGGCAGCATAAATGACATGACCAGTTTAACCAGCTTTTGACTATCATGATCATCGAACATTCCCTTTACCGCTGCCAGATAGCCTAAAGCAATCGTGACAATAATTGGTAAAATTGCAAACATTAAGTGATTTAACATCCTACCATCTCCTTGTACTTATTAATGTTAGATTATATAACATTAAAGTTTAATTACAAGACGTTCTGATAAAATTTGGATATTTTCTCATAATTTATGTCGGATATATTTAAATAAAAATAATAGAGGCACCACTAATTTCAGTTTCCTGAAGTTCAGCGTTGCCTCTATTGGGGCTTCTTCCAACCTTATTTCTTCAAATAATCATTCAAATTTGCCAATTGGTTTTGTGCATCTTCATACCCAGCCCAGTAAAGCTGCTCAAGTTTTGAAAGATTTGGCTCTAATCTCCCAACGGTAACGTGTTTAGAAGGACTAATCCGAAAGACCTGCCCACTTTTTACAAGCCAATCAAGCCGGTCACACTGACGGTTGTACATCTTAGGGCGATCGCTTAGTGCTTCACCCAAAGCGGGATACTGTTTAAGGAGTCTGGAATGACTTAATATATCGCTACTCCGCTTTTTGTCAGTACTCTTTCGATAAGAGTCTTCTCTGGTTCTGATAACAATAACCTTTTTGTATCCCTGATTGATTGCCCACTGATATGGAATAGAGTCCGTAATCCCGCCATCTAAGTAAAGTGAATCCCCAATCGGAACCGGTTTCGAGAAAAACGGCATGCTGGCTGATGCTTGAATCACAGATTTAAAATTACCATCCATTTCCTTATCAAAGTAGCGTGCCTGACCAGCCTTGATGTCAGTGGCTACCGCGACAAAACGCCGATTTTTAGAATAAAATTGTTCCTCATTAAAGCGAGTATATTGATCCATTCCGTTAAGTAAAAAATCGAAACCAATTATTCCTCTTTCATGCCTAATCGCTTTAAGGCCAACGTACCGACTGTCATGCCGGAATTTTAGATTGATCATGATTCCCCTGCCAATTTGGCCAGACACATAGTTCATCCCATTCAGGGCTCCCGCTGAACAACCAACTGTACATTCAAAATTCAAGTTATTCTTCATCAAACAATCGGCTACTCCTTGAGCGTAAGTACCGCGAAAGGCGCCACCCTCAATAATTAGGCAACCTTTTGTGATATCTTGCGAAGCGGTGCCAGTGGGTAATTTATCAAAATTGATTTTTGTACTCATTTTTGAAGTCCTCTATATTCCTTATTAGTCATTTATAAGTTTCACTTTAAAGCTTATAAACCCAAATCGTTTTTAATTACACAAAGATAGCATAGCACTTCTCAAAGGTCAAAACAGTCGTGGTGATCATAAATTATGATGACCTATACCAAACTAACCCAACGTAATATTTCTATAATTCAAATAGATGAGGGTGAAGCACAACTAATTAAACCGAAAAAAGCCAAAACTATATTGATGGGACAGCTTTGCCCACTAAAGCATGAGTGTTTGAGTTTAAAAAACATCAATGAACTTACTTAGATTCATTTCAATCATGTTGATTGATATAACAACGACAGACTTTCAATGGCAATAAAAAGGCCTATGTCCAGTTGGATATAGGACACAGGCCATGAGGATTAGCTACATACTCAACTATCTGAGTTGAAGCAACACATACTCAAAAGATCAATTCAAAGCTTGTATATATTTCGGATTACTGGTAATGAAGCCACCATTGACTCGATATCTGAGACTCCCTTTTTTAGCAAGTAAATTAGCATTTGAATAATCAAAACCTGTTACTTTGAAAGCATGGCCTTTCTTATAATGAGGCTGGGACATAAGTCCCAGCTAACGCAAAAAAACTTCGGAAATTAATTTTTCCGAAGCTTTTTTGAATTCTATGTAGCACAGAGAATTCAACTCTGCTATTCTTAAATCGACGAAAACCCAAGG
>NZ_CATNVB010000043.1 GCF_951230165.1 Lentilactobacillus sp. Marseille-Q4993 | reverse complement strand
TCGTCTATGGTGTAGCGATATTTAGTCAATATAAAAACTCCTAGTATATGAACCCGGAATTTTAATTGTTTCCGTGTCCAACATACTAGGAGTATCTCCTCCCTATCACACGATTTGACTTTGAGCCCTTATTTAATACTTGATACCATTTTGGCAACGATTTGAGGGGTATCACCCTTCAATGTGTAAACGGCCTTGCCACGCTGAAATTCAGCTTCTTGGCTAAGATTTGACGTGTCACCAGTGAAGAACTTAACTGAACCGCTGGCAGTTTCTGGTAATGGATTACTACTAAATAGTTCAACGGCTTGATTAGCAGTTTCTTTTGGGTCAGTATTATCAACCCGACTACCATGAATCAGTACGGACCAGTTACCCTTGTTCCAGGTAATGTATTGCTGACCGGCACCAGATTGGGTATGGCCAACTACTGAGTGATCCAATTTAACTTTAGGTAGTCCTTTTATCGAAGAGTTAGATGTATGATCGATAGCTTGATGAGCTTTTGCGGTAGATGAGTATACTCGCTTTGAAAGGAGTGCATAAACGTCAGGTGAAACATCGGCGTCGTTAAGTGGCAACCCCTTTGTCCCGTTTGAGTATGCTACCTTTGTGGTTGATCCTGACTGTGAGTACTTGATATTGACAGTCTGATCAGCTTTGATTCCGCTCTTTTGAGGTAAAGATACTCCAGAAAGTTTTGAACCTAGCTTTGAAGTGAGAGAATCAAAATCGTATTTACCATCACTTTTGGTAGCAGCCTTAGCATGCTTTTTAGTTGAGCTTGAACTGTTATTAAACCCAGCCTTGGATGCATCCTTGTAGTTTTTGCCTGAGCTATTATTTGAAGAACAGCCTGCTAAAATCAACGGAATTGCTGCAAGAAGTGCAACTTTATAGAATTTCATTGTGGTCCTCCCAATTATGCTTGAACATAACCCTTATTCGCAGTTACGTAATTACCATCGCTCGTTACAAAGTAGTAAGAACCAGTTGAGCGTTCCTTGATTCCTGTAATCTTGATGGTGTTACCGGCTGAAACGGATTTTACCCGGTTGGCCTTTTTAAAGCTTGATGAGTTGTATAGGTAAACCTTCTTGGTGGTGGTTACACTGCTAACTACACTCTTGTAGTAACTGGGAATCGTGCTTGTGTGCATACTCTCAGTTCCAACCCACCAAGAGATGGGCTTGCTTGAATTCAATATTGTACTAGCATCTACCTTTTGTTTCAAGGCCGGAACGTACTTTTTGTTTGTGTATTGCCACAAATCAGTTGCTATTGTTGGTTTTGATGAGTAATTGGCGATCCACTGAGCGTCAAATTTCTTACGAGCACTATTTGCATAAGTGGTTGCAAATGATTGGTATGAATAGAAAATCAACTTTTTGTTCGTTAACTTTCTCATTTGACTATACCAAGCCTTAACAGCAGAGTTTGTTGACCCTGATTTGACGTCATTTTCTTCGTAGTCAAGAACGTAGAACTTAGCGTTTTTGTTCGAGTGTTTGTAGAAAACTTTTGCTTCGTTTTTAGCACTAGAAGAACTAGTGAAAGTTGCGTAGTCGTATTCACCAAACGGAACACCGTACTTAGTGTAAAGGGCTGTATTATTATCAGCGTATTTATCTTCGTAGCCAGCACCATACTGACGTCTGTTGATGATGAATGATACTTGACTCTTCAGCTTAGATACCTTGCTTGAAGTTAATTTTCCTTGCCATTCAGAAATGTCAGGGATAGTCGTGGCAGCGTGAGCCGCAACGTTTGAGATTGATACGGTAATAACGCATCCTGCCGCTACAGATATTAAAGTTTTAATTAGTTTTGTAAATTTCATTTTTATTCCTCATACTCTTCCGTCTAGTTTGAGTGGAGTAAAGTCCAAGTTTGAATGTAAAGCAAAAGTACCGTTAAGACAATAGATAGAAGCTAACGGCACCGCTTAATATTCAGCTTAAACGTATGGGGCACAAGGAATACAAGCGAAATTTTCGCTTTGGTTAAGAGTATATTACAGACTGAAATATAAAATAACGGTGATTGAACAATTATTTATATGTAATAAAAACCAGTCTGACAATATCAGACTGGAAGTGATTCAAATTATACTAACTAACAATATCTACAGCACCATGATCATCAACGTGACCATCATGAACATGTTGGAGCCGACCGTTAACTAAGTAGTCAACGTGGTCGCCGTGAGGGACAGTTTCGTGACCGCAATATTCGTCATGAACCTCAGCCTTAACTTGAACCTCACCATCTGGATTTAAATCAGTTACTTCTAATTTACATTCGTCCCAATGATCTTCGTGTTGATGATGCAAATGACCATTTTCTTCAACATAATCTACATGTCCGTTATGCAAAATCTTTGTGTGGCCACACTCTAATGAGTGAACATGGTGGGTGTTTAATTCTGCTTTGTTATCTGCCATAATATCCCCTCCAAGAATAGGATTTACTAATTAAGCGCTTCCACGCTTCACCATTATTTAATCATATTTGTAAATAACTATCAAACAAAATGACTTGTATTTTCATAAAGCAAATCCTTTGGCACGCAAGGGATTAGGCCTGGTAAGGGGTAGCGGAGTTAGTAGTAATTATTACTATCTTTTCATGCTTTTTTCAAACCTGAGTGGTGTCATTTGAAGTCCATTTTAGTAATTAAAATAAAAAAGTAGGAATCAGCCAGCTTATGGCTTGATTCCTACTTTTGGGAAATTACTTTCCCTGTGATAAAGCATTGTGTCTCTTTTGGCGTTTTACTTCCTTGATGATCTTCAATGCTCGATCCCTAGTCTTAATGTTAGGGCTCTTCAACCGCCGGTAAGCAGATGCTAAATCTTGCTTTTCCATATCTAAACACTCCTTTATTGATTAGCACTCACAATCAACATCACACTCGTCAAAATTATCAAGGTACATATTTGCGTCCTTGTATGCCTGAGTGATCATCGGGTTAACAATTAACCCATTGCGGGCCAAAATTTCTTCGGTAAGTGGTGCAAAACGTTGTCTGTACTTATAGACGTAACACAGCACAACGTCATCGTGAGTAACCTGAGGTCCAATCAAGAAAATGTTTGGATACAAAGTTGACTCATCGTAATGATTTAGGACGGGGCGATTATTCTTTACCTCGAACGTCTCCTTAATCAGTGGACTCTGGCAAGCTGCAAATCCCGTCGCAAAGATTGGCCTGGTTTGTGAAACTGCTGTTGTTGTATCACTAAACGTAAGGTAATATCGTTCAGGCTCACCCTTGCGGATTGAAATTAACTCCTTACCAGGGACGATTCTGATCATATTCATGTAATTCAAAAAGCGATTAAGAGTAAAGGTAGATAGACGTTTGCTAGGATCTGGAGACTGGGAATCAATCGCCGTGGTATCTGTGAAGATGGTCGACCGAATCCCCCGTTTAGCCAGATTAATAGCTGCATCAAACCCTGCTTCATTACCACCGATAATGGTTTGCTCAGTGGGTTCAAAGTCATCATAGTCCGAGATTGATGAGTAATGGATTCCAAAGTTTTTACCAGGAATTTCCGGACTATAAGGGTAGGAGAAATCACCAATTCCAACAAAAACGTAACGGGCTTCAATTACCTGGTGTGAAGAAAGCTGCAGTTGGTAACTGTTGTGATTGTGAATAATTCTAGTCACTTCGGTGTTACCGATAACTGGTAATTGATTGCGCAGTGAAACGGTCCGCAAATATGTAGCATATTCCTGACCAGAGGGGTGCTCTGATTGTAGGGAAAATGCAGGTGAAGAATTGGGAGTCACTGCATTTAAATCCGGGTAACCGAAACCGTTAGTGGTGAAGGACGGTGAGATAAAGTGGGTCTCGTGGTTCCAATTGTCGAAGGTTGAGCCAACTTTGTCCTTGTCTAAAATTACGAAATTACTAATCCCGTAATTCTGTAACGTAACTCCCAAGCCAACTCCTGCGGGGCCGGCTCCGATGATTACGATTGAATAACTGTCATTCAAAAGCACGTCGTCCTTTCCTTATCGCATTAATGATTACGATTCATCTGCTAGTTCTAGGCAACTGGTTAATAACGTTACACGGTCGCTATTAACCCCATTAGTATATTGGAAGCACTGAATATATTATTGGTGCTGACCAGGAAAAGCAGATAATGATGAATATGGGTTAGTTCGAAGTAATGAAAAAACGCCTCGAAGTAAATAGTAATCATTACGATTTGTTATTATCAACCAAAGATGGTTTACATGTCAAGGGGGTAAAGCAACTTTTGATCATTTTGACAATAAAAAAACCAGTTATCTGCTAATTAGCTAGCAAATAACTGGTTTTATGATGAAGAAGAAAAATTAGTTTTTCTTTTCTTCAAAGATAACTCTCTTCTTGAGCTTTTGTGAATACTTCATTAACTTAAGCTTGTCTGGAGTGTTACGACGATTCTTAGTAGTTAAGTATTCTTCGCCGGTTTCCTTATTGTGTAATACAACATGAACGCGCATTCTTAATTCCTCCGATCGTAGATGGTAATATGCATACCATTCAAATATATATTATTTTCCAAAAATGTCAATAGTTGAGGGGGAATTTGAGCTGGCTTTTAAAAAAGGGTAGACAATTATTACTGATTGTGGGTAAAATAATTCTCGTTGCTGTAAACAGTAATAATTACTATTTAGAACGGTGGAGAGTTACAAATGAAGAAAAGATACATAGGGGCAAGTGCCGCATTTTTGTTAGCTTTGAGTGCGGGAGCAGTATTAACAGATCAGACCAGTGTTTCAGCAGAAGCTGCAGTTACGAAACAAGCACCAACTGCTAACAGCTCTGAATCATTTACCTTCAGTTTGGTAAATGGGATGCCAGTTAGTTTTGAAAAGAATATTATTGTTGATGTCATGGATGGTGGTCAGGTAGTTACAACGAAGACTATCAAGAGCACTGAATCAGAATATCCAGACGCAAACAACTCTGGTTTTACATTATCAGAAAAGGACGGCTTGAAGTCAGGCCATAACTATTCATTTAGACTTTACGATGGCAAACAAGAGTGGAAAGTTTTAGACAGCTCATTCACGTTTGGCAAGGATAAAGCAAAGAGCTTTGAAGTAGATGCCCAAGCCTTACAACAAGGCACCAAGACTTTCAAAATTGTCGATAGTAAGACTGGCAAACCAGTATCAGGGGCAGTAGTTACAGCCGTTCAAAATATCGATAATCCAGTTAATATCGATAAGCAGAGTGATCAAAACGGAATCGTTCAGTTCCTTACTAGTGATAAGAACTTCAACCGAGACGTCATTTACTCATTAGACGTTAAGGGTTACGAAATCAAAGATGGAATGCCAAACTGGAATTTGATTGGTGGCGAAGATGGTAAGGACGTAACCACGGTTAAGGTTGCAGCTGAAAAGCCAGTGGTTGCTGATAAGAGTGAAGACTTTACCTTTAGTTTGCTGAATGGAATGCCAGTTAGTTACGACAAGGATATCACTGCAAAAGTCCTGGACGGAGATAAGGTAGTCGCAACTAAGGTCATCAAGAGCACGAAGGAAGAATACCCAAGTGCCAAGAATTCTGGATTTACTCTATCCACTAATGATGGTTTACAAGACGGTAAAAAATACAGCGTTAAGTTGTACGATGGCAAACAAGAATGGAAAGTTTTAGACAGTTCATTCACGTTTGGCAAGGATAAAGCAAAGAGCTTTGAAGTAGATGCCCAAGCCTTACAACAAGGCACCAAGACTTTCAAAATTGTCGATAGTAAGACCGGCAAACCAGTATCAGGGGCAGTAGTCACTGCTGTTCAAAATATCGACAACCCAGTAAATATTGATAAGCAGAGTGATCAAAACGGAATCGTTCAGTTCCTTACTAGCGATAAAAACTTCAATCGAAACGTCATTTACTCATTAGACGTTAAGGGTTACGAAATCAAGGACGGGATGCCAAATTGGAATTTGATTGGTGGCGAAGATGGTAAGGACGTGACCACGGTTAAGGTTGCAACCAAGGAAGTGACTCCTGCAAAGGATCAAGAAGTTACTTCATCAACTCCAGCAGGCTCAGTAATCCAACCAAGTTCAAGTTCAGTAAGTGGCACAAATGATGCCAACTCTGCATCTGTGCCAAGTAGTTCATCACAACAACCAGTCAAGGTTAAGAAGACCGGGGTTGATTTGATTTCTATTAAGGCTGTTCATAAGGCAAAACCAGTTAAGGTTAGCGGAAAGCACCGTTTCTACAAGAATACAATGCTTTCCAAATGGGTTAAGACTAGTACCAAGAAACAATTCAGAGTAACTGCTAAGGTAACCGTAAGTAAAAATGGTAAGAAACTTAGCTACTATAAATTAGTTGATAGCCACAAACACGTTTATTATGTTTGGAATGGGTTTGTAAAATAATAAAATCAGTGCCGAGGTAGATTATTCTGATCCCCGGTTTGTAAGAGTAGAACAACGAAAGCACAGATTCGTGCATAAGTTGTTCTACTCTTTTTTTGCGTTTTGTGTTGACAACTGTAAACGAATGAGATAAATTATAGATGTAGTTTACAAGTGTAAACAAGAATGGAGAAGATAATTATGGAAATGACAGCGACTGAGATGACAACATCTGAATGGGACATCATGAGGATTATTTGGACTTTAGGTAAGGCAAGTAGTAACGATGTCATCAAAGCAATCCAACAGGAGAAAGACTGGACAGAGTCAACTATCAAAACTTTACTCCGGAGGTTGGTTACTAAGGATGCCCTCGCTACTGATCGTGATGGTCGCCGGTTTATCTATACTCCAAAGATTGACGAACGTAAGGCGATGTCAGAAACTGCTGAGGACCTATTTAGCAGAATGTGTAACATGAGGAAGGGCTCAGTCATCACTGAATTGATTGAATCTAGTCCCCTTAGTAAGGCTGACATTATGGCGATGCAGGAATTGCTAGCTGAAAAAATGAAGACTGCACCTGATATGGTTGAATGCAATTGCATGCCGGGAATGGAAAATGGTTCTGACTGCTGCAAGATGGACTAGGAGGTTCAAAAGATGATTAAAATTATTGTGCTAATTGTTGGGTTGGCGTTAATTGGATTTATTGCTTGGTGGTTCTTTGGGAAGCATGAGGCTGAAGAAAAGGCTGCTGAAGTTGTGAATGATAAGCAAGTGGTAGATGTTGAGGTGAGTGGTGGCTATTCACCCGAGGTCGTTGTTTTGAAAAAGGGCGTTCCGGCAGTTTTAAACTTCACGCGAAAAGATGCGTCAAGTTGTTTGGATAGAGTCGTGTTCTCGGATTTTGGGATCAACGAAGAGTTGCCTCAAAATGAGGAAGAGTCAATCACGATTGATACAAGCAAACCTGGTGAGTATAGCTGGGCATGTGGGATGGATATGTTCCACGGCAAATTAATTATTCAATAAAAATAGTAATAATATGGAGGAATTGGATTATGACAGCAGAAAAGCAAATCGTTGAGGTAATAGTAGATAAGGGTTATTCACCAGCAACCGTGGAATTGAAGCAGGGCGTTCCCGCTGAACTTCATTTTAAACGGACAAGTGAACAGGGATGTCTAGATGTTGTTCACTCAAACGAGCTAGGATTTGAAGAAAACTTACCAGTAAACGAAGTTAAGAAGGTTGATTTACCAACTGATAAGGTGGGAGAATTTGACTTCAGCTGTGGAATGGATATGTTCCATGGAAAAGTGGTGATTCAATAATGAAAATCACGACTAGATTCTGGGTATCACTTATTTTTTCTCTACCAATGTTGGCAAATATGGTTTTAATGCCTTTTGGGTGGATGTTGCCGGGCGGTGAGTGGACGATGCTGATTTTGACTACGGTTGTCATGGCGGTGTCCGCAAGACCGTTTGTCACTAGTGCCTGGGCATCGTTCAAGAAACACCACTCCAATATGGATACGTTGGTAGCGATTGGAACAGCAACGGCTTATATTTACAGTATTTATGCCATGATTACTAACCAACCAGTATTCTTTGAAAGTGCTGCTTTCGTAACAACATTCGTTCTTTTGGGACAGGTATTTGAAGAACGGATGAGAAATAATGCGTCAAACGCCGTTGAAAAACTAGTTAATTTGCAGGCTAAGGAAGCTGAAGTATTCAAAGACGGTGAGTTTAAAAAGGTTCCGTTAGCTGATGTCATTGAAGGTGATCTCATTCGGGTTCGGCCTGGTGAAAAAATCGCCGTTGATGGCGTGATTGCTGATGGTAACTCAACGATTGATGAATCAATGGTGACTGGGGAAAGCATGCCCGTTGAGAAACAGGCAGGAGACTCAGTCATTGGATCAACGATTAATAACACGGGAACATTTACCTTTAAGGCAAGTAAGGTCGGCGATGATACAATGCTGGCACAAATCGTAGAGTTGGTTAAGAAGGCTCAAAATAGTCATGCCCCAATTCAAAACCTAACTGATAAGGTCTCAGACATTTTTGTCCCCGTAGTATTGATGCTTGCAATCGGAACGTTCTTGGTTTGGTACGTCTTACTTGGGGCCCCCGTTGCAAACGCACTGATTTTTGCCGTTTCGGTTGTAGTTATCGCATGTCCATGTGCGCTTGGATTAGCGACCCCGACTGCTTTAATGGTTGGAACCGGCCGTGGTGCTAAAATGGGAATTTTAATCAAAAACGGCGAAGTACTCGAAGAAGTAAATGAAGTCAAGACGGTTGTGTTTGATAAGACAGGAACCATCACTGAAGGTAAGCCAAAGGTAACCGATATTGTTGGCAATGAAAATGAAGTGCTAGCGATTGCAAGTGCCCTTGAACAATCTTCAGAGCATCCACTCGCAGCGGCAATCAATAATGAAGCCAAAAGCCAGAAAATCGAACCATCTGAAATTAGCGACTTCCAAGCTATTCGAGGTGAGGGAGTTACCGCAATTATCAATGGTCAGATGGCAATGGTTGGTAATGATAAATTGGTCACTGGCGTATCAGTCAGCGATAGTTTGAAAAACCAAGCTGCTGAACTTCAAAATGCTGCAAAAACGGTTGTGTACGTCGGCTTAGGTGATGAGGTGATTGGACTTGTTGCGATTCAAGATGCACCAAAGGAAACTTCAGCTGAGGCAATTGCTGAATTGAAGGCAAACGGTCTGATGCCAGTGATGTTAACTGGTGATAACGAGCGAGTTGCTAAGGCGATTGCAAGTCAAGTCGGAATCGATGAGGTAGTTGCAGATGTGTTGCCAGGAGATAAGGCGGATCACGTTAAGAAGCTTCAATCAGAGGGCAAGGTAGCGTTTGTTGGTGATGGAATCAATGATGCGCCGGCTTTGAGTACTGCTGATGTGGGAATCGCAATGGGTTCTGGAACTGATATTGCAATTGAATCTGGCGGTATCGTACTGGTTAAGAATGATTTACGGGATGTTGCCAAAGCACTTGAGTTGAGTCGCAAGACGTTCAATCGAATTAAACTAAACTTATTCTGGGCATTTATCTATAATGTTCTAGGAATTCCGGTTGCGGCTGGGGTATTCTACTTCATTGGAATGACATTGAGCCCTGAGTTGGCTGGATTGGCGATGGCGTTTAGTTCGTTGTCAGTGGTAACTAGTTCAGTTCTATTGAATAAGGCGAAGATTCAACCGAAATTAAAATTAAGCTAAATGACTACCTAAAGAAACTATTCTACGTTAAGAATGGTTTCTTTTTGTTATATGGGCATTTGCAGAGCTTCCTCCGACACTTTGTATAAAAGTGTTGTTCATATTATGTAACTAAAATGTTACAGTCCTATTCGTGTGAACAATTAAAAAAGGGTTTTGCGATTAGAAAAGGGGAAAATTTTGGAAAAGCTTAGGTATAAAATGTACAAAGATGGTAAACAATGGGTATTTGCAGCGGTAACTGCGTTTGTATTAGTAGCAGGGGCTGGGGTTGTTGGAGTGAATGCTGATGAAATAAGTGATCAGCAAGCAACAAGTGCGGCAATGACTCAAAGCCAAAAGGTAAGTAGTGGTACTGGTACTGATAGTTCGCGGACTAGCTCCGTAGTATTGGAAAGCCAACCACAGAATAGTAAGGATGAACAATCAAGTTCAATTACAAATGATAGCCAATCAAATGACGATGTTACAGGCGAAAAAGGGACTATAAGTAGCAGTAGATTAGTGGCTACAAGTAGTAGTAATGCAGTGAATGCAAGCAGTAATAAATCAGATAAAAATACTGATGCTATTGCTGAAGCACCAGCAACGATTGATAAAGATACCGCAGCTGGAGTAAATACATCTGAAGTTGAAGAGGATAATGCCCTTGGAATTGCCGCTCTATATGGTATTTTCACTAAACATTTGACTTTGAATGCTGATACAAATAGTAATTTTGCTACTGAGAATCTTGATAAAGGGACAACTGACTTTGGATCACGTGGATCAAAGAATAGCGATAAAAAGTCAGATACATATCATAGTTTGTCAGATAAAGATTTATACTATATTTAAAAAATTACGGGAGACAATAATCTCCTTGAAAATAGTTTTAGATGGACAGGCGAAAACCGAGTTGTTCTTGGAAGTGATGTTGACGTCACTGTTAAGGATGGCAAAGTGTCGATTAACGGAGTAGAAATTACTGGTCTTACATCTGAAGAGGTGGTCAAAGATAAAAGTGGTAGTCAGTACATTGATTTTGATAAGGCATTTGATGAACTAAAAGATAAATCAGATAAGTACGAGAATCAGGAACAAACGAATGGTGTAGTTGTTAATCCAGACATGAACCAAACTAAGATTGATGTCTCTAATGTTGCGGCTGGAACCAAAACGATATACGTTAAAGTACCACTTAGTGTACTTCAAGGAAATGGTCAAGTATTTATAAGTGGACTATCATCCAAAGATGATGGGGCGACTGTTATTTTGTCAGCTGATTATGGTAATAACGAAGTTACTACAATCAACTCTGGGATTAAGGTTCAGTATATTTATGATAATAACCAAACACAAACCGGTTCTTCAGAAACCCATAAATTACCAAATCATGTACTTTGGAATTTTGGTAATCAGTTAACTAACTTAACAATCAGTGGTGCATGGCTAGGCAGTATTCTAGCTCCAGATGCCAATATCACTACTAACGTGAATGTTGATGGTAATATCGTTGGGGCAGAAGTAGCCATTGGTGGTGAAAACCATGGGTGGGATTTACAGCCTGGTGAACCATCACCAGATCCAGACCCAACACCAGATCCAGACCCAACACCAGAGCCAGACCCAACACCAGAGCCAGACCCAACACCGGATCCAAAGCCAACACCAGAGCCAGACCCAACACCGGATCCAAAGCCAACACCAGAGCCAGACCCAACACCGGATCCAAAGCCAACACCAGAGCCAGACCCAACACCAGATCCAAAACCCAACATACCAGATGTACCAAGTGAGCCAAACACACCAGAAATACCGGATGAGCCACATAACCCAAGCACTCCCGATACACCTGTTGTCCCGTCAACACCAGAATCACCAATTATTCCCGATGAACCTCACAATCCATCAAGAATAGATTTAACTACTGGAACATCCGTTGTTGGCACAGGATATAGTCAGTCTCAAACAACACTTTCGAATGAGCAACATAATCCAGCTAGTGTTTCTGGTCAACCTGAATTGCCATCACCAATCTTGAAAGAAACACCTGTTTCATCTCAACAGGTTAAGCTTCCACAAACTAGTGATGATAGCAAGTCTGCAACAAGTTTGAAAATAGTAGGAGAATTACTTTTAGCTACTACTTCAATTGCTTTATTAGCTGCAGTAATTAGAAAAAGAAAAGCATAGTAATCAAAAAAGCTCCGAATCTAAACCGATTCGGAGCCTTTTTATACGTGTCAGGCGGACACCTTTTTTAACTACGGATGGAACTGAATTAGGCTTCTTGGGTCTGAAGTCTGAACTTCTTGTTGCTCTTGTAAAGATCATAGATTTTCCATGCTAATAGGGCAATGATAAGGAAAATCAGTACGTAAGCAATATTGTCAGCTAGATGAAGCTGAGCAGCAGTTGCGTTGTCACCGAAGAATCCTTCGATGTTGTCAGGAAGACCCTTCAAGTTAAGGAAAGTTAAGGCTACTACTGAGATCCAGCCAAGGCCGTTAACGATTCTTGAGTTCTTGAACCTGTTACCCATTTCCTCAGCGGAATTAGTCATCATCAATAATGGTAACATTGAGAATGGAAGGGCAAATGCTAAGAATACTTGAGAGTTATTCATCAATGTGTTTAGCGCTTCGTGTTGGCGAATGGCTGATTGACCACTCGTCATTGCAACACAGAACAAAACTGGAATAACTGAAATCAACCGAGTTACCAAACGACGTAACCACAATGGCATCTTCATGTGAATGAAACCTTCCATGATAACTTGTCCGGTAAGGGTACCAGTAATAGTTGAGTTTTGACCTGAAGCAAGTAAAGCAACGGCAAACAAAATTGATAAAATCCCTGACTTTGCAACGGCAATTAAAATACCGTTACTTAGTACAGATGTATCTGAAAGTGCTTGGAATAATCCGAAGAATGATGGATCTTTAACAGCACCAGTCTTAAATACCGCAACCCCCATTATTAGCAATAATGAGTTGACAACGAAAGCAAACGATAACTGGATGTTTGAATCCCAAGTTGAGAAACGAACTGCTCTAGCTACATCTTTTTCGTCGTTATGATCGATCTTCCGAGTTTGAGAAACAGCGGAATGAAGGTAAAGATTATGTGGCATAACAGTTGCCCCAATAATTCCAAGGGCACCTTGTAATGGGTTGATACCACCAATATTAGGAGAGCCAGCGAACGTGTTACCAGTTGGAACTAACCCTGCAAAGATTCCCAACCAGTTTGGTTGTGAAAGGGCAACTTGGTAAACGAAGACAAACAGAATAACTAAGATTAAACAAACAACGATAGCTTCAATCTTTCTGAATCCAACTTTAGTTAATAATAGCAAGATTAATACATCAAAAACGGTGATAAAAACTGCATAAACTAATGGAATATGGAATAAAAGATATAAAGCAATGGCTGCACCGATAACCTCAGCGATATCTGTCGCCATAATAGCTAGCTCGGTTAGAATCCAGAGAACGATTCCTAAAGCCTTACTGGTTCTTGCTCTAATTGCTTGTGCAAGATCCATTTGAGTCACAATGCCCAGTTTAGCCGCCATGTACTGCAATAACATTGCAATTAAACTCGACATTAAGATCACAGACATTAGTAAGTATTGGAAGTTTTGACCACCAGTAATTGATGTTGACCAATTACCTGGATCCATATATCCAACCGCTACTAATGCACCCGGCCCAGAATACATAAATAATGTTTTCCAGAATCCTTTTCCTTTAGGTACCTCAACTGTTCCGTTGATTTCTTCCAAAGAACGACCATTTGCGTATTCAATTAAATGATGCTTCTTCGGAGTTTGTTGCTTATCCATATTGGACATCTCCTTCGTTGGACTTGTTGGTCCGCCTGAACATCCTCACTTATAGTAGCACCAGCCAAACTAAAATAAAACCCCAGGAAGGCCGTCGTAAAGGCGTTTTCCGGATGACTGAATAGTGATAACCTTATTACTTCGGGATTGGAAACGTTAACAAAACAAAATGTGATTTTTTTGTGAATTTATAGTAAGCAAAAACTTATGTGGAGTATACTGATTGCATCAACTCGGGTGGGAGTGGGTACTATGAAGCGAATCATTAAGTTTGTAGCCAAGTATATGCTCTACATTATTGGCGCGGCAATTGCTCTTTTTTTAGTGACCTGGTTCACTGGAGATTTAAACACGTCTGTGCTCAATATTGATGTTAATCTGCGGAGCATCTATCTGGTTATCAATTGTTTGATGCTGCCGCTATTTCGGATGATGGTTCCAAGCTGGTATGCTAGTGACCCTAAACAGTTTGAAAGTTATAAGGACCGAGCAATGAACCTTCATTATGAGGACATGAATCAAAATCATAAAGACCGAATTTGGACGGCAAACGGAACCCGGATAAATCCGTGGGAATACACGCAGGATACTACCCAGACTTATCAGCATGCATCTGACTTTGCTTACACGTTTTGTAGAAATCTGCTGATAAATATTTTATTCATTTGGTTGTCACCATTGTTTTGGATAATTGTATTTTTTCTCCACAGGAATCGTAGTTAGACAAAGAAAGCCACCTTCAATTTTCAAAAACTGAAGGTGACTTTCTTTTGTTTATTTGGACTACCCGTTATTATTCTTCTTCAATCTTACCAGCTAATGGTCCCGGATCTAACGTCCAAATTTTTTCAATCGTAATCACTCCGGCAGCCTTTGGGTAGGGGTATTTACCGTCGGCCCAGGCGACAGCATTATCGAAGTATTCACCACTGGTGTAAAGTTTGGCAGGACCACCAAACCGGTATCCATGGAGAGCTTTGGCGTTGGCAACTGCGACAATTGCTTTTGCGTCTGCCTCAATATTTGCTTGGGTTTGACCGCCAGTCATTTCGTTGTAAATTAGGTGACTATCGTCTAATACCCGCATTGAAATTTTAGGGCCAATATCTGGGTTGCCATCGGCATCAACAGTTGCAATATACGAAAGCTCATCTTTGAGTAAAATTTTCATGTCATCAGTTAACTTTGCCATTTTAAACTCCCCCTTAAATTTTATGGCGTCATTGTATTACTTATTTTTGGTAAGCTCAAATAAATGCATTTTCCAATCTGATTATGTATACTTTTGGCCAAAAGGGGGACTGAACGATGACACAACAATTAGGGGAAAAAGATTTAGGGACTTACGAATACGTTTCAAAAGTATATAACGATAACATGCGAATTCCGGCCTATAAATTGCCCAAAGAGATAGGCGAGGGTGAACAGACAATTTTTGATAGCGACTTGATTACAATGATCATGGAAATAAAAAATCAGCGGGTTTTAAAGGTTACTATAATTACTGACAGTCCGCGCTCAACTGAGTATATGCAGGTGTTTGAGGGCTTTGAATTTGGACTAGAGGCGCTTGGGACTTGGATTAATACCTATCACCGTTCAACAACTAATCATGGCCCGGCCGAGGATGTCGTCAACGGAATTTTGGCCAGTTATAATACGACAGATGATGATGTTTTGACGGTTAGTCTTACGAGAGCGCAGTAAAAAAAAGGCTGGGACATAAGTCACGCCGATAAATAAACTGGACCATATTTTCCATGATTCTTCGGAAAATATGGTCCAGTTTTTCTTTTACCGCTAAGCAAGGAAATAAAATAGCCATCATCAAAG
>NZ_CATNVB010000042.1 GCF_951230165.1 Lentilactobacillus sp. Marseille-Q4993 | reverse complement strand
GGTATAACTTCAATCGCCGCCAATTAACACTAAAAGGCATGACTCCGATAGAATATCGAAATCATGCCTCAAATAAGATTGCCTAATTTTAATTATTTAACTGTCCGCTTGACACGGAGTAGCTCCCGGTTTTTTTGTCGCCCTTTTTTTCGGGGCGCTTTTCGTTTTTACGTTTCTTATCGTCTTTTCGATCACGTTTTAAAAACTTGTCTCGATTCTTATCATCAAGATCAAGGGAGGCAAACTTGCCAAAAATCGCATCTAAATCGTCTTGGCGATTAACTTTTAATCCCATTTGTTCATCCCCTTACTTGAAACTATAATAACAGATTTTAATCTGAGTGTCATTTATGATAAAAACTGTATAAAAGGTGCCTGCTTTGAGTAATAAATGAATAAAACAGGTTATTTATTAAAAAATGTTGCATAAAATTTAGTTATGGTGTATTGTAGTGAATATTAAAAATAAGTAAGGAATGTTGATAATGAAAAATAAAGCAAAAGCAATTATTTCGTTTATTCTTATCGCGGTAAGCTGTTTCGCTTTGTTTGCTGTTAGTGGTTCAACGACCAACGCTCACGCAGCTGACAATTCGCTCACCCAGGTTAAAAAGAAGGGGACACTAGTAGTTGCTATTAGTCCTGATTACCCACCATATGAATTTCAGGTGGAAAAGAACGGTAAAAATAAGATTGTCGGAATGGATGTCGACATCGTCAATAAGATGGCCAAGGATCTAGGAGTTAAGCCAGTTTTCAAGTCAATGAGTTTTAACTCCGTTTTGACCGCTATTGAAACCGGTAAGGCGGATATGGCGATCGGTGGTATCAATCCAACTGACGAAAGACGACAAAGTGTTGATTTCTCAAAAATTTACTACATGGGTGGTCAAAGCTTCCTGATCAACAAGAAGGATGCTGGTGCAATCAAGTCAGTTAAAGATTTGCAGAATCAAAAAATTGGTGCTCAAACGGGGAGTTTGCAGTACGATTTAGCAAAGAAGCGAATCAAAGGAGCTAATGTAAAGGGAATGGATAAGACGCCTGACCTTGTTTTGGCGCTTAAGACGAATAAACTGAAGGCAGTTGGGGTTGAAAAGCCGGTTGCTGAAGCATACGTTAAGAATGATAAGACGTTGAAAGCTATTCCTTCAGGTTACAAAATGAACACCAATGAAATTGGTGCTGCAATTGCCTTCAAGAAGGGCTCATCAAGTTTAGTTGCGGCCGCTAATAAGTCAATTGATGATATTAAGAAAAATAATCTCACTGATGGTTATCTTGCTGATGCGGGTAAGTACATGAAGGTCAATACAGCAGATACTTCAATGGGTCACTATTGGACATACTTTGCAAGTGGTATTGAATACACGTTATTGATTTCAGTTATTGCTTCATTCTTCGGGGTGCTACTAGGTGTTATCCTTGCTCTGCTTAGATTTAGTAAACTAGGTTTCTTGCGGGCAATCTCAATGGCCTACACTGAGTTTGTTCGGGGGACTCCTTTGATGGTTCAAGTAATGTTTGTTTACTTTGGAATTGGCGTTATTGTTAATATTCCAGCATTGCTTTCAGGTATTATTGCAGTTTCCCTTAACAGTGGGGCGTATGTTGCTGAAATTATCCGTGGTGGTATCAACTCGGTTAACAAGGGACAGACCGAAGCTGCTGAGAGTTTAGGACTAGCTCGTGGCGATGTTATGAGATTTGTTGTTCTGCCACAAGCATTCAAGAATATTTGGCCAGCGCTGGGTAATGAGTTTATTTCCCTGATCAAAGAAAGTTCAATCGTATCAATCATCGGGGTTACTGATTTGATTTATCAAACTAACATTGTGCGGGCGAATACCTATCGTGGAGTAATGCCAATCTTTGTAACGATGATCATTTACTTTGTGGTTACGTTCTTGTTGACAAGAGTTCTCAACTACTTCGAAAGGAAGATGAAACATGCAGAATAAAGAAGTTATTAAAATCGAAAACCTTAGCAAAAAGTATGGGGACAAAGAAATCCTGCACGATGTTAACGGGACGGTTGAGTCTGGTGAAGTTATTTGTATCATTGGTCCATCAGGAGCTGGTAAGAGTACCCTGCTTCGATGCCTAAACCTGTTGGAAAAACCGACTGGTGGGGTTGTCTATTTCGACGGTAACGATTTGATGAAGACTGGCGAAAAGGATTTGAGTTCAGTTCGAGAAAAAATGGGAATGGTTTTTCAGAGTTTTAACTTGTTCCCAAACATGACCGTTCTAGATAACCTAAAATTGGCTCCTAAGCGGGTTAAAAACGTAACTGATGAAGAAGCAACGGCAACGGCTAAAAAGCTGTTAGAGCGGGTCGGATTGGGCGACAAGGCCGATGCATATCCTGCCAGTCTTTCTGGTGGTCAGGCTCAACGGGTCGCAATTGCCAGAGCCTTAGCGATGAATCCTGAGGTAATGCTCTTTGATGAACCAACCAGTGCCTTGGATCCCGAAATGGTTGGTGAAGTTTTGGCCGTAATGCAAGAACTGGCAAATGAGGGGATGACGATGGTCGTTGTTACCCACGAAATGGGATTTGCCAAGGAGGTTGCTGATACGGTTTGGTTTATGGCCGAAGGGACGATTTTAGAGAAAAACGATCCGGAAAACTTATTTCAAAATCCTGCGAACGAAAGAACTAAAGATTTTATTTCAAAGATTATCGAAGCAAAGTAATCTACAATACGGTGATTTCCATTTTAGAGTACTGAAATGGAAGCCACCGTTTTTTGTTAATATTCATTATTTAAATCGCACTAATTTGAAGTAGGTAACCGAAAGAAAGCGGTTCACCGCGGGGATGGATAGGGGTCAATCATTGAAGCAAACGTCTATTCGCGTTATAATTTTACGGTAAGAATTTCAAAGGGAGTGGTAATTTGGCAAGTGAATATATCGAACATAAATTAGCTCTATTACCCGATATGCCGGGTTGCTACTTGATGAAAAATATTAACGGTAAAATCATCTACGTTGGTAAAGCAAAGAACCTAAAAAATCGGGTTCGGTCGTACTTCAAGAGTAGTCATGAAGGAAAGACTGCCAAACTGGTGTCAGAGATTGCCGACTTTGAAACGATTGTTACTAGTACGGATAAAGAAGCTTTCCTGCTAGAAATTACGCTGATTCAAAAGCACAGACCTTATTTTAATATTAAGTTGAAGCAAGGAAACGGTGGTTACCCATACATTAAAATCACCAACGAGCGAGACCCACAGATCAAAATCGTGAATACGCTGCTCAATGACGGGGGCTTTTACTACGGACCCTATCCAAACGTGTATGCGGCCGATGAGACGGTGAACTTTCTCCAAAAGGTTTATCCACTTCGCCGTTGTAATGGATACCAGGGGCGGCCATGTTTGTATTACCATATGGGTCAGTGCCTGGGATGCTGTTTTAAAGAGGTTCCTAAGGAAGATTACGATAAGCAGATCAAGAAGATCAAATCATTTTTAAACGGCCACGTTGACGCAGCTAAACGGTTACTTAAGTCGCGGATGAAGAAAGCATCAGATGAGCTTGAGTTTGAAAGAGCCGCTGATATTAGAGACCAGATTCACTACATTGAGATAACCGTTGAGAAGCAGAAAATCATTAGTAATGATAATACGCCACGTGATATTTTTAACTATTACATGGATAAAGGTTGGTTATCGATTCAGGTATTCTTCATTCGTCAGTCACGACTAATGAAACGAGAAAAACGGCTGTTTCCGATCATTAATGATCCTGAGGAAGAAATGGTTAGCTTTATTGCTCAGTTTTATAAGCAAAAGAACCAATTATTGCCTAAAGAAATTCTAGTTCCAAAGACTTTGCCTACAGATGTTATCAGTCACGTTGTTGATGATGTGCCAGTGCGGGTTCCCCAGCGAGGGCAAAAGCGAGATTTAATTGATATGGCCGCAACGAATGCGAAGCTGGTACTTGAAGAAAAGTTTCGGCTTATGGAGTTGGATGAATCCAAGACTACGGGTGCGATGCAAGAGCTGACTGATGCAATGGGAATAGCGCCTGGGCATAGGATTGAAGCTTTTGACCATTCTCATATTCAGGGAGCAGACTTGGTGTCAGCTATGGTAGTGTTTGAAGATGGTCAACCAAATAAAAATATGTACCGGAAATTCAAGCTAAAAACAGTGGATCATGCTGATGAAGCGGCCAGCACTAAAGAAGTGATTAGGCGTAGATATACCAGATTATTGAAAGAACATTCAGAAATGCCTGATTTAATTCTCATGGATGGTGGTATCATACAGATGAACGCTGCAAAAGATGTCCTTGAAAACGAATTGGGATTGTCGATTCCAGTTGGTGGGATGGTAAAGAATGACCATCATCAGACGGCAGATTTGTTGTTTGGTAAGGGTGATACGCCGTTGCACCTTGATCCCAAGAGCCAAGGATTTTACTTGCTTCAACGGATTCAAGATGAGGTTCACAGATTTGCAATTACGTTCCACCGTAAGGTTCATACTAAGAACTCACTCAGTTCAAAGCTGGACGGAATTGCTGGAGTGGGTCCTAAGACAAGAAATAAGTTATTAAGAAAATTTGGGTCCTTGAAGAAAATTTCAGAAGCCACGGTGGATGAAATTAGAGAGTTAGGAATTTCCCAAACCGTTGCTCAAACGATAAAATATTCTTTGGCAACGTCGGAAAAGTAATTCGTGGTTTATTAATGATTTCTTTTTTTATTAGAAATTGCTTTGACCTATGTTTAATATGTAGGTATACTTCAACTAGTTGTAAATTCGACTCAGAAAAATAGTTAGGTAAATGGTGAAAGTATGTTTGTTGATCAAGTAAAAATTGATGTTAAGGCCGGAAATGGCGGTAACGGAATGGTGGCTTTTCGTAGAGAAAAGTACGTTCCAAACGGTGGTCCAGCCGGTGGTGACGGTGGTCATGGTGGTAACGTTGTGTTTAAAGTTGACACCGGAATGAGCACGTTAATGGATTTTCGGTACCATCGCAAGTTTAAGGCAAAACCAGGTGGTAATGGAGCTAACAAATCGATGACAGGTCGAAGTGCTGAGGATTTAATAATCCCAGTCCCAGAAGGAACCACGATTACGAACTCAGAAACGGGAGCGTTGATCGGTGATTTGACTGAAAAAGATCAAGAATTAGTTGTCGCTCGTGGTGGCCGTGGTGGTCGTGGTAACACACATTTTGCCAGCGCAAAGAACCCAGCTCCAGAAATTGCTGAGAATGGTGAGCCAGGAGAGGAGATTCCTCTTCGACTTGAGTTGAGAGTGTTAGCGGACGTGGGATTAGTTGGTTTTCCATCAGCTGGAAAGTCAACCTTACTTTCGGTTATCACTAGTGCCAAACCTAAGATTGCTGGATACCACTTTACAACCCTTGTTCCAAACCTTGGGATGGTAAGATTGGACGACGGTCGCGATTTTGCGGTTGCTGATCTTCCCGGTTTGGTTGAAGGAGCTTCTGAAGGGGTTGGGTTAGGAATTCAGTTTCTCCGTCACGTTGAACGAACCAGAGTTATTCTTCATCTGGTTGATATGTCTGGTCAAGAGGGCAGAGATCCATATGAAGACTATCTGGCAATTAACAGGGAGTTAGCAACCTATGATGAATCACTGCTAGATCGACCACAGATTGTTGTAGCGACTAAGATGGATCTTCCTGATGCTCAGGAAAATTTAGCAGAATTTACCGCTAAGCTCCAAGAATCAACTTCGGCTGATAAGGATGCTCCGGAGGTGTTACCAATTTCTTCAGTAACTCATCAAGGATTGCAACCGCTGATTACAAAGACCGCTGAGTTGCTTGATAACACGGCACCAATTCCATTGACAACAGACGATGGTAGCAACCAAAACTACGAGTTTGATGGGGATAAAGAATCCGAACTCAAAGTTAGCTATGATGACGAGATTGAGTCATGGGTACTTTCCGGTGATAAGATTGAGAAGCTGTTCAAAATGACCGACACGATGCATGATCAAAGCATGTTAAGGTTTGCCCGGCAGATGAAGGGGATGGGAGTAGATGATGCCCTTCGAAAAGCCGGAGCCAAAGATGGGGATACAGTAACAATTTTAGATTTTTCATTTACGTACGTTGAATAAAGGGAATAAGGCGGGAATTATGAAATGCAACAGGTAAAGAAGCAAAATAGAGGGAAAAGATTAAAGAAAAGTAGGTATATCACCGGATTTGACGGAATCAGAGCGATTGCCGTTGCCGGGGTTATTATTTATCATTTATTACCATATAACCTTCAAGGTGGATATATGGGTGTTCCAATTTTCTTTGGGGTGTCAGGGTACCTAATTACTGACTTACTTTTACAGGAATGGGAACAAAATGGCAAGATTGATTTTATTGGGTTCTATGTCCGCCGATTGAAACGTTTGTACCCAGCGCTAGTTACAATGTTGATTGCAACTGGGGCATACATAACACTGTTTCAAAGATCGTTACTAGCAAACCTAAGGTCGATTATTGGTACCAACTTGGTGTATCTGTACAACTGGTGGGAAGTTGGTCACGGTCAGAGTTATTTCGATAGGTTTAACGGAGAATCGCCATTTACTCACTTATGGTCGCTTTCAATTGAGGGTCAGTATTATTTAATCTGGCCGTTACTGTTGGCTGCGATGATTATTTTACTAAGAAACAAAAAGGTAATTGCGTGGATCATGCTTGGCTTGGCGACTCTTTCAGCTGTCTTGATGGGGGTCCTGTACACCGGTCCCAACACCCTAAACCGGGTATACTATGGTACTGATACCAGAATGTACGCCATTATCTTTGGGGTTGCCCTAGCAATTATTTGGCCATCAACTCACTTAAAAGAGAAGATAACTCAAGGTGGTAGGTGGACACTTAATATCATTGGATTGTTGTCATTTGCAGTAATGATGTATTTATACGTTACATTATCGGGGCAAAATATATTTACCTATCGTGGTGGAATGGTGATCATGACCATTGCCTCGACGCTTTTGATTGCAACCTGTGCTCATCCAGGTGCTGATGTTAACCGTTGGTTGACAAATCCTTTATTCGCATGGATTGGAACTAGAAGTTACGGAATTTACCTATTCCAATTTCCTGTAATGATTTTTTACGAGATGAAGGTAAAAGATATTGCGCAGCACCCATTGATGCATGCACTGATTGAGGTTGCCATCATCTTGATTATCAGTGAGTTGTCATACCGATACATTGAACGACCACTTCGGCGTTATGATTATTCGCTTTTGCCAGGAGCACTTAAGCAGTTCTTTGAACCTAAGTCACGGTTTGGTATGAAGCGGCTTTGGGCATTACCCGTACTGTTTTTGATGGCTGCTTGTGCATATGGAACTGCAATTGCGCCAGCCAAACAGGCAAAAACCCAATTGCAGACTGATATTACTAAAAACCAAGGTAAAGCTAAAAAGAACAACAAGCTCGCTCTTGAGAAACAGAAGAAAGCGGCTAAGCTGGCTAAGGATAAGAAACGACAAAATGCGTTACTTAAAAAGAAGCTGACCAAGAAGCAGGTGTTGGTCGCCAAGAAGTATAATTTGACTAAGCGCCAGTATTTGTCCATTTATCAACAACCAGTGACTGCAATCGGTGATTCAATCATGGTTGATGTAAGTAATGATTTGCAATCTGTATTTAAGCAGGCGTATGTTTCAGCAGCTGTTGGTCGCCAAATTTGGCAAGCCTCATCAGTGTTGAAACAGCTTAAGGCAAAGGACCAACTAGCAAGTAATGTCCTAATTAATCTGGGAACAAACTCGCCAATGACGGATTCACAAATTAACGGTGTTATCAAGACGATCGGGCCTAAGCGTCAGATTTTCTGGATCAATTGCCATGTCCCAACGAGAAACTGGGAAACGGAAGTTAACCGCACAATCAATCGGGCAGCTAAAAAACATAAAAATGTCCACGTTATTGACTGGCATGGTTACAGTAAGGGTAAGAGCGGCTGGTTCTGGCAAGACAACGTTCATCCAAACCCAACTGGTAACGTAGCATTTGTTCGCCTTGTTGCTAAACAAGTGAGTACAACATTAGCGAAGTAAATTTAAGATCAAGTATGCAAAAGAGGCAGTGATAATTTCTCGTGAAATTATCACTACCTCTTTTATTTATTCTGGATAGTTGTAATGCCCTGTGATTCGTAATTAGTGATCATAGATGGAGGATACCTTAAAGGCTAATATTGATTGGGTTTTCAGGACCGTTGACAACCTTAGTACCACCAGTTGTATAAACCGCACCAAATTTAACTTTAAGCAACTTGGCTGGATTTGAATCGTAGTTGTACAGATAACCAACCATTACAAATCGTCTTGATTGATTAGCAGCTAGTTTTTGACCTGCAGATGGATCGCTTAATTGATTAGCTGTGTTCAACGTCTGGCCAGCATCGGTTTTAACCGCATCTACCCCGTTAAGGGCAATTGTCTTACTATACCTGTTAGTGACACTATAGGAAATTACAAAAGTATAGTAAGTATCCGGAACATTGGGTAAGTTGAGTGCTGCTGCTGCCGCCTGCTTGGCTTCCTTTGTTGCAGGTTGGTTCTTAACAACCTTTACGCGATTGATTTGATAACTGACTTTACCAGATGCAGTTTTTATCTTTGGCACTGAAATATGACTCAAGTTTTGCTTCGTGCCAAATTTATCATATGTAAACTGCTTTTTTGATTTTAGATTCCCGTTGGCTACGTAATTTGACTTTTGCTTATCCTTCTTTGGTACCGAGTAACTATAAGAATTTAAATTACTACTTTCACTAGCCTCGGAGCTACTATTTGAGGAACTGTTTTTCATATTTGCTGAAAGAGAGTCTTTCGAACTTGAATCTTTTTTGTTACTTGAATTGTTGCCACAACCTGCGATTACTCCAGCTAGTGACAGAATGAATACCCCTGATAATAATTTTTTATTCATAATTTTACTCCTAGTATAGTACTAATGTATTACCTACAATTCTAAACCCAAATACAATTTTTTGCGTTTGATATATCCTTAAATCGTAATTTAACGGCATATCTTTAACTCTTGTTAAGAATTGATCCAGGTTGAGGTGGGATGGTGAGGGAACTTCTGACTCTCGTTTGGTTTGAAAATGGATTGTGTGGTCTGTAATTAGTAGTTGGGTAACTGGTAAAAAGTGCTTTTTCTCAGCAATCAAAATTGTTAAGTTGGGATTAAGTCCCGCTGTGGCGTGGTAAAACTCGTCTAGGTTCATAATTCTTCCCTCCCATCTGATTATTATTCTACCTAAATTATGCTACAATTGGATAGTGATTCTTCAGCAATGCTAAGAACTCGATTTTAAGAATTAAGGAAACGATAAAATGCAAATTGAATTTTTAGGGACTGGAGCAGGTTCCCCAGGAAAGTTTCGGAATGTTTCTAGTTTAGCACTTCGATTACTGGATGAAATAAACTCCGTTTGGCTTTTTGACGCCGGTGAGGGTACTCAACATCAAATATTGAGGTCGACGATTCGTCCTCGTAAAATTGATAAGATATTCATTACCCATCTTCATGGTGATCATATATTTGGCTTACCTGGCCTACTTAGTAGTCGTTCGTTCCAAGGTGGAAACGAACAGCTGGATATATATGGGCCAACGGGAATAAAGGAGTATGTAAATGTTAGTTTAAAGGTCTCAGAGACCCGACTTTCATACCCAATCAAGTTTCATGAGTTTAAAAAAGGTCAATCGGGTAAGATATACGAGGGACCTAAGTTCTCCGTCTACATTGAACCTCTCGACCATAAAATCCAAAGTTTTGGATTTAGAATCGTTGAGCACGATCATCAAGGTGAACTGATGGTTGATAAACTGAGGGAATTGAATATTCCTTCAGGCCCCGTGTACGGTAAACTCAAAAATGGTGAGACGGTAACGCTTGATGACGGTCGAATCATTAATGGTCAAGATGTGATTGGACCCGCTCAGAAGGGGAGAACCGTTGCTATTTTGGGCGATACCCGACAAACGGATAACGCCTTATCATTGGCCAAGGGCGCGGATGTTCTTGTTCATGAGAGTACCTTTGGCAAGGGTGAGAATAAGTTGGCTCATAATTACTATCACTCAACAAATACCCAAGCTGCCAAAATTGCTAAGCAGGCTGGAGTCAAGAAATTATTATTAAATCATATTTCAGCTCGGTATACTGGTAAAATGGCAAAGGAACTTGAGTATCAGGCGAAGAGTATTTTTCCAAAAACAAAAGTAGTTAAGGATTTTGACATTATCGAAATCCCATTTATCAAATAATTAGTTATTTCGGGGGGAATAGTAATGAAAAAACAAGTTAGCGTTATAATTTCAATTATCTTAATTATCATTGTTGCGGTGTTTGCACTTTTGAATTTGAACTCGGTTGATATTAACTTTGCGTTTACTAGCGTAAGTGTTCCAATCGTGTTAGTTATTTTGTTCTCTTTTTTGTTTGGAGCAATTATTATTTTTCTATTGTCGTCTAGTCAGACGATTAAGAAGAATAAGCAAATTAAGACGATTCAATCAAGAAGCACTGAGGAGCAGAAACAACTGCAACGTGAGATTGACGAATTAAACGATAATTTAAAATCCCTCGAGAAGCGACTGAAAAACTCCGTTTCAAAGCAGCAGGTGGGCGAAAAAGATCAACAAATCGTGTCACTTGAAAAGCAGATCAATAAGTTACTGAAAAAAATATAGAATGGCGTGAGAGAAGTAAATGATCAATTCGAAGTACGATTGGCAGTTGAATAATGTTGACCAGACTAAGGTAGACCAATTCTCTAAGTCACTTAACGTTAGCGAGCTAGTAGCGAAATTATTGTTAGAGCGCGGAATTAGCGATCCTGCAGCAGCTAAAACTTTTTTGGAGCCTAGTATCGAGAATCTTCACAATCCGTTTGAATTACATGATATGCAAAAAGCAATCGATAGGATTCAGACAGCGGTTGGTAGTGGTGAAAAGATAACGGTTTATGGTGATTATGATGCTGATGGAATTACCAGTACTACGATTATGTATGAAGTATTGACGGATCTGGGTGCGTATGTGGATTATTACATTCCAAACCGATTTACTGATGGCTATGGTCCTAATCAAGCAGCTTTTGGCCGTATTATTGATGCTGGCACCACTCTTATTATCACTGTTGATAATGGGGTAGCGGGAAATGATTCCATCGATTTGGCTAATTCTAAGGGGTGTGATGTAGTAGTCACTGATCATCATGATCTCCCTGATGAGTTACCCAATGCCTTTGCAATCGTTCACCCTATGGTAACCGAAGGAATGAAGAATCCGTATCCGTTTACCGGTCTTTCTGGCGCTGGGGTTGCCTTCAAGGTTGCTACTGCATTATTGGAAGAAATTCCATACGAATTAATGGATGTTGCGGCAATTGGAACCGTAGCTGATGTTGTTTCGTTGACGGATGAGAACCGAATCCTAGTTAAGTACGGAATCGAGGCAATTAAGAACACCCAGAGACCTGGATTGTCGGCCCTGATTAAAAAGGCTGGGGTTGAAGTCAATGATTTTAACGAACAGGACATTGGTTTCTGTGTTGCACCAAGGCTTAATTCCCTTGGTCGAATCGATGATGCTAGTGTTGGGGTTAAATTACTGACGACTTTTGATGAAGAAGAGGATGGTAAACTAGCCGAGTTTGCGAATTCGCAAAATGATTTGCGAAAGTCGCTAGTTGATCAGTTTTTCGATGAAGCGCAAAAAATGGTTGAAAAGGATGCTAGTATCCTTGCGAGGAAGGTAACGGTAATCGTTGGGAATGAATGGCATCAAGGAGTTCTTGGTATCGTTGCGTCCAGATTAGTGGATAAGTACCAAAAGCCAGCCATTGTTTTAACCACTTTACCTGGAACTGATGATCTAAAGGGGTCCGGTCGTAGTATTGATTCGTTTGATTTATTTAAGGCAATTGTGCCAGTAGCGGGCAAAATGGAGGGCTTTGGTGGCCACCACTCTGCGGTGGGGTTAACCGTTAAGCAAAAGAATTTAAAAGCGTTGATTAATCAATTGGAGTTAGCTGGAGTTGAGCAGAAGTTAGATGATTCTTACAAGCAAGAATTGTCGATTGCTGCCAAGCTGCCAGTTAGCGAGGTTAATGATCAGCTGTTCGCAGACATCCGAACGCTTGCTCCGTTCGGCCAGGATAATCCTGAACCGATTTTTGAATTTTCTTATGATAAATTAGTTGGCATCAAGCAAATTGGTAAGAATAATGACCACTTAAGGTTTAACCTTGCTAATAATGGGATGTCGATGCAAGCAATTGCGTTTCAGATGGGTAATTTAGCAGATCAACTTGAAAATAAAACTACCGAGACTGACATTATTGGTGAATTGGGAACAAACACTTGGAAGGGTAAGACTAACTTTCAAATAATGGTTGAAGATCTTAGGCAAGAACTACCAGCAGTGGTTGATTTACGGACTAATTCACTTCACAAGTCGATGTTTTCACGCCCAGGAGTCTATTTGTTTTTCCACCAAAAGACGATGAATCAGCTGGAATCATTTATTAGTGAAGGGACGCCGATCTTGTTTAAAGATTACCTGAGTACCGATACTAATACTGGAGACACACTGTTTGTTGTGGATTGTCCTGATAAAGTTGATGATTTGGTCAGTGCTTTAAAGGTAAGAAAGCCTGCCTCAACGGTCTTTTACCTCTATAAGAAGCAGTTGGTTTCAAAATTAGGGATGCCAGACAGGGTAACTTATGCTAAACTATTTAAGTTCATTTCTGAGAACCCAGGAATATCTCTTTCAAATCAGATGGGTCAATTGGCCAAGCACATTGGGACTGCCCAAAATAGTTTGGTGTTTATGATCAAAGTGTTTGCTGAACTTGAATTTATTTCTGTAGATAATGGTGTTGTTAATTTAAAACCAGGATATACTGCAAAGGATTTGGCTAGTGCTCCGGCGTATAAGCTCCGGGAACGTCAAATTGATACTGAGCAAAAACTATTGATTCCTGGTACTAACGAATTGGTCAGTTTCGTTGATAATGTCGTCAACGACTGATGGAAGGAAGATAATTATGGCAATTGATTTTTCAGATTATATCGCAGCGTACAAGAATTTCCCGGAACCAGGAATTTTATTCCGGGATATTTCTCCATTGCTTGAAAACGGGGATGCATACAAGGCTGCCACTCACGAGATTGTAAAATTTGCTCGCGAAAGAGACGTTGACATGGTCATTGGCCCGGAGGCTCGTGGATTTATTGTCGGGTGTCCCGTTGCTAATGAAATGGGCATTGGATTCTCCCCTGCAAGAAAGCAAGATAAATTACCAGGTGAAATTGTAACTGCTAGTTATGATCTTGAGTACGGAACTGCCAGCCTTTGTTTACGGAAGAATGCCGTGAAAAAGGGTCAGCGAGTTCTTGTCACTGACGATTTACTTGCTACTGGTGGCACGATTGATGCCACAATAAGGATGGTTGAAGAATTAGGTGGAATTGTTGTCGGAACGGCATTTATTGTTGAATTAATGGACCTAAGAGGCCGGGATAAGATCAAGGACTATGATATTCTAAGCTTAGTTCAATATTAATAACAGCTACAAAAACAGTTACCTTGGTTAAGGTGGCTGTTTTTTTACATAATATTCGAGATTGTTCGTTATCCATGAAAAAAGTAGTAGTTGATGCTATTATTGCTGTTATCAAAAGGGGGAATTGTAATATGGAACTTTCACAAACTGATTATAATATTTTGGCAGCAATTGGATCTGGTCGAGTAGAATCCGGAACCAGTGTCAGCCATTTTGTTGACTACTGCGATAATGTGATTGGTGGAGACCCAAGGCCTTTGATAAAGGAAGGTTATATCGAAGGGGACAGATTTGTTGATGGCCTGACTGACAAGGGGAAACAGGCTCTAGATGAATATTTAAAATCAAAAGATAAGTAAAAAAGCTCCGTTTCCGAAGGGAAACGAAGCTTTTTAATTTAAGGTGAGTACAGGAATTGAACCTGCGCGCCCGCTCAACACGGGTTCGCCGGATTTCGAGTCCGGTGCATTACCACTCTGCCAACTCACCACAACAAAGGATATTATATCAATTGTTGTAAGAAATGTAAATTATGAATTAGTTAGTCTTTTGCTACTTTACTCTTGATTATTCCGACTACAGCGGGGATTAAAGAAACAAGAACGATACCAATTATTACCATTGAGAAGTGCTCTTTAACAACGGGGATGTTTCCAAAGTAGAAACCAGCGCCACAGCAAATTGCTACCCAAGTGATACAGGCGGGTAAGTTATACCTTATAAAGCGTTTATATGGAAAGTCGGTTGTCGCTGAGACAAATGGAACAAATGTCCGAATAATTGGCATGAAACGAGCTAGAAAAATTGCCAATGCACCGTATTTTTCAAAAAACTCTCTTGCTTTCTTCAAGTCTTTTTCTTTGATGAACTTTCCAAGAATTTTATGTTTCGGAATTAAATCTCCGAATTTACTTCCCAGGTAGAAGTTTAATGAATCACCACAGATAGAGGCAATCAAGAAAATTATAACGAACAGCCAGACATTTAGTGTATAGTTAGGATTTGCTGAAAGTGCGGCTGCTGCAAATAATAAAGAATCTCCAGGTAAAAATGGCATAATCACTGCACCGGTTTCGATGAAGATTATCGCGAAAAGAATTAAATATGTCCAATCTCCAAAGTTATTCACGATGTTAACTAAGTGAGCATCGATATGGAGAACAAAATCAATTAGGGTTCCCAAAAAATCATTCCTTTAGTTTTTAATGTTAAGGCTAATGTTACCAAATAACTGGCAGATTTAGAAATGGATTTGAGCGATTTAGCAAAAATGAAAGGTTTTGCTCTCTAAATGAGATATTGTACAATGAATTGAAAGGAGGTGATGTTGTGAGTTTACACACAGGTGATAAAGTTACGGCGAAGATTACTGGAATTCAGAGCTATGGAGTATTTGTCGATATTAATGGTGAGGATAGAGGCTTGATCCACATCTCTGAATGCAAAGATGGTTTTATTAATGATTTGCATAATCTATTTAAACTGGGGCAGACGATTACGGCTTACATAATAGATATTGATGAATTTTCAGGGAAAATCAGTCTTTCAACTAGAGTTAATGGAGTTGATAAATCTGTATTAGATAATAGGGATAGAGTTGTGTTTCACCATCCTAGGTATTGGACTAACTACCGGTTAAATCACGGCTTCAGCCCGATTAGGGCAAGGCAGGAGGAGTGGCTTAAAGAGGCAATTGAAAATTTTGGGTAATTAAGCCTTGACGGGGCTCCTATTTATTTGATAAACTAGTTCTCGTTGCCAAATGGTAACGCATTTATATAACCTTTCCGAGCGAAAGAAATCATAAAAAAGTTCTTGATTTCATCTTGGAAATCTGATATATTATAATAGTTGTCAAAAGGCGTTACGACGCTGATTGATAGCCAAGTAGATCTTTGAAAACTGAACAAAATTTTCGACAAACAAATGTGTAGGGTCCTCCAATCATTTATGATTGGAGACAAACATTTGCGAAGTCAATTCGTGAAATAATCAATAAAACAAATAATCATGAGCTAACAAGCTTATCATTTTTAAAATGAGAGTTTGATCCTGGCTCAGGACGAACGCTGGCGGCGTGC
>NZ_CATNVB010000041.1 GCF_951230165.1 Lentilactobacillus sp. Marseille-Q4993 | reverse complement strand
GGCCTTGATGATGGCTAATTTTTCTTATTTTTTACTGATAAAAGAAAAACTGGATCATATTTTTCAAAAAGTCATGAAAAATATGATCCAGTTTATTTATTGGCGGGACTTATGTCCCGGCCTCTTTGTTTAATTAGATAAACTATTGTTGGGAGATGGTGTTAATCAAAACTGAAAAGGAAAAAATGTTAAATAACGAGCGTTATTTAAACACGGATTCGGAATTAGCTGATGATCGGAAAAAGAATCGGAAGTTGGTTAATGAATTCAATCAAGTTGCTAAGGATAATCCAGAGGCATCGGCAGAAATAATTAAACAGATTTTTGCTAAGACTGGAGCCAAAGTTGATATTCAACCGGATTTTCGCTGTGACTATGGTTACACAATTTCTGTTGGGGAAAACTTTTTCGCTAACTATGGTTGTGTTTTTATTGATGTTGGTAAAATAACGATTGGTGATAATTGTATGTTTGGGCCAGGAACCCATATTTATTCAGTTAATCATCCGTTAGATCCAGTTGAAAGAAGTCAAGATTATGAGTATCCTAAACCAGTAACAATTGGGGATAACGTATGGATAGGCGGTTCAGCAGTAATTGTTCCGGGAGTTACCATTGGTAATAATGTTACAATTGCTGCAGGTGCTGTTGTTACTAAATCGTTTGGCGATAATGTTGTCATTGGCGGTAACCCAGCAAAAGTTTTGAAAACTATTTAATAACAGGAGGATATTGATGACTGACTTGAATATTAATTCCAGAATTCAATTAGCGGATGGTAATTCGATGCCAATTGAAGGACTAGGAGTATACAAAATGACGGATGAACAACAACTTGTTGATTCCGTCCATGCAGCGTACAATGCGGGATACCGATTGTTTGATACTGCCCAAATGTATAAGAATGAGGCAGCGGTTGGTAAAGCAATCAAGCAACTTGATGCTAAGCGTGAGGATTTATTCGTCACGACAAAGATTGCTGAGGAAAACCAAGGCTATGATGGAGTTATGTCCTCATTTGAGGAATCACTGAAGAAACTTCAAATGGATTACGTTGATTTATTATTGGTTCATTGGCCAATCCACCAACACTTTTTTGAAACTTGGCGGGCGTTTGAAAAGCTCAAGGAACAAGGCTTGGTTAAGTCAATTGGAGCCAGCAACTATGGCATGATTCACCTTGAGTATTTGAAGACTAAGGCAAATGAAATGCCAGTTGTTGACCAAATTGAAACTCATCCGTACCTTTCTCAGGAGTCGATGATCAACTTTAATAAGGAAAATAATATTGTGACTCAAGCTTGGGCACCATTGGGCCGTGGCCGAATCTTTGATGATGAAACATTGAAGAAGGTTGCGGACGCCCACCAAAAGTCACCAGCTCAAGTTATTTTGAGATGGCATCTGCAACGGGGCATCACTTTTATTCCGAAGTCAGTTCATGAAACTCGGATTGTTGAGAATGCAAACATTTTTGATTTCGAGTTAACTGCTGCTGAAATGGAGCAGTTGGATGGAATGAATAAGAATGTGAGAATTAGTCAGGAACCAGAAATGGTTTATGAAATTGGTCACCAGTATCCACATGGATAGTAGAGTGCCGAATGACTTTTACATCAAGTAGTCATTAAAGAAGCAACCCATATCAGCGATTAAATGACGGTGGGACGACAAAGGGCCAACAGTAACTCAGGGATAGGTAAGGGTCCTCAGTCCAGATGCGTATTATTTTGCATGTTTTTCGATGAAAGCAAAAACTATGTCGCCAAGTAGTCATTAAAAGCAATCCATATCAGCAGTGAAATTATCCTTAGTGGTTTACCACTTAGGATAAGGCTAGTATTTAAGACTTTTGTTCTTTAAAAGGCTTAAATCTATGCCCACTGCGTTCCATATGGATTGGTAAAAATGACTACTTGATTTTAATCTATGTCCACTACGTTCCATATAAATTGCTTTTCAATGATTACTTTATGGATACTGATATCGAATGAGCTAAATCATGTTTTGCTTATTTTTCAAATTTACTTAATATAGAGGGGCTGCATGTTGCAGCTCTTTTTGTGTTTCTTTATGTATTATGGAAAAATTAAACATAGCAAATAATCATAACCTTCCCATTCTTCGTTTGGCAAATACTACGTTATAATGGAATTAACAAATCGAAGAAATGAGATGATCGTTGATGGCAGTTACAGCATATTTAGTTCGTCACGGCCAAACCTACCTTAACCTTTACAATCGGGTTCAGGGTTGGATTGACTCACCACTTACCGAAAAAGGAATCGCTGACGCCAAGGGTGCGGGGGAAAGATTGAAGAACATCGATTTTACCGCTTCGTTTAGTAGCGATTCTGGCCGGGCAATCGATACGGCCAAGCTGATTTTGAAGGCAAATCCCCATAATATGAACATCGTTAGCTACCAGTATCCAGAGTTACGTGAGCAATTTCACGGCTACTTTGAGGGTAGTGATTTAAGTCAGATGTGGCAATTTGTTGGGGTCCAGGTCCAAAAGACAACCGAAAAAGAAGTTTTGAATGACTTTGGTTTGGAACGAGCACGGGACCTGATTCAACGGGCGGACTTATACAATAACGCTGAAAACAACGCAATGTTTTGGGAACGGCTAAACTACGGATTTGAGAAAATTCGGCAGAATACCAAGGATGGCGATACAATTTTGATTGTATCCCACGGAATGACAATTCGCTCGATTGTTGATCGGTATGCGCCAAAGTTAGATGTTGGGGAAGCAACCGCTAATGGTAGTGTTACTAAACTATTGATTGACGATGACGATATTTCGGTAGAGTACTTTAATAATTTAGGTGAAGTTTAGCCTAACGGGAGCGAGTTCATTGGTGAGCTCGCTTTTGTTGTCCACAATTTAATTATCGCAAATTGATTTACACTTTTTTATTTAAGTGCTATATTTGCCAATGATATCATCACTAAGGAGGACTGACATGACGGAATTCTTATCGACTTTAGCAGCTAAACGGAGCGACTTGCTGACTGCAATTTTTCAGCATATTGAAATTTCAATTTGGGCGTTAGTCATTGCGATGGTAATTGCAATTCCCCTAGCGTTTTATTCACAGCGGAAACCAAAGTTAGCTACTGTCTTGTCTCAAATTGCAGGGGTGTTTCAGACGATTCCATCGTTGGCTGTCCTTGGGCTATTGATTCCAATCGTTGGGATTGGTGAGGTTCCAGCAGTTATTGCGTTAGTTATTTATGCGATTTTGCCAATTTTTCAAAATACATACGTTGGGATTCATTCAATTGATCCTCAAGTTGAAGAAGCAGCCGATGCGTTTGGAATGACAAAGTGGCAAAAACTCAGTCGGGTTGAAATTCCAATTGCGATGCCCGTTATCATGACGGGAATTCGGCAGGCAATGGTGATGATCATTGGGACGGCTACTTTAGCAGCACTGATTGGTTCTGGTGGTTTGGGGACGTTTATCTTGCTAGGAATTAGTCGCAATGACAATTCAATCACGTTGATTGGGGCGATAGCCGCTGCTGTCCTGGCAGTCTTGTTTAGTTTGCTGATTTCAGTTCTTCAAAAAGTAAGGGTGCGCTATTCATTGATCACATTGGCAGTTCTGTTTTTTGGAGTTGTTGGTACCACGGTTTACCCCAAAGTAGTTGCCCCGGCGGAAACCATTACAATTGCTGGTAAGATGGGATCAGAGCCCGATATTTTAATTAATATGTATAAACAGCTGATTCACGAAGAAAATCCAAGGGCAAAAGTGGTTCTTAAGTCAAACTTCGGCCAAACAAGTTTCTTATTCAATGCATTGAAAACAAATCAAATTCAAATCTATCCCGAGTTTTCCGGAACCGTGATTCAGAGTTTGGTCAAACTCCCAAAGAGTCAAATCAACGTCACCACCCCAGCAGCAACGTACCAGCTTGCCAAAAAGTCCATTAGTGATCAGGCTAAAATGAGCTTTCTTAAACCAATGAAATATAACAACACATATGCCTTAGTGGTTAAGCAGGCATTTGCGAAGAAGTACAACATCAAAACAATTTCTGATTTACGCCGAGTTGAAAACAAACTTCACGGTGGGTTTGACCTTGAGTTCTTAGATCGAAACGACGGGTTTAGAGGAATCAAAAAGTTATACGGGCTGAATTTTAAAACCCAATCAATGGATCCTGACTTGCGGTACGAGGCACTGCGGGATGGCAAAATCAACATTGCTGATGGGTACTCAACTGACTTTCAGATTCAAAAATACAAATTGGTGGCACTGCGGGATGACAAAAATCTCTTCCCAACTTATCAGGGAGCGCCTTTGATGAAGACCTCATTTGCAAAGAAAAATCCCGAAATTGTCAAACAGCTGAATAAACTTGCTGGCAAGATTACGGAGACTCAGATGCAGAAGATGAATTATGAAGTAAACGTCAATAAAAAGTCAGCTGCGTCAGTAGCTCGAAATTATTTGAAAATTCATCATTTGATTGGAGGTGCAGACTAATGGGGGACTCGATTTTACAATTTAAAAATGTCACCAAAAGGTTTGCCGATAATGAAACGGTCGCCGTCGATGATATTTCCTTCTCCGTTGCCAAGGGGGAATTATTCGTCCTAGTCGGAGCATCGGGGAGTGGCAAGACAACTACTTTGCGGATGATCAATCGATTGGTTGAGCCCAGTGAAGGGGAGATATTGTTTCGTGGAAATGCCATCAAGAATGCTGATATTCGGGATTTGCGGTTTCAAATGGGCTACGTTTTGCAAAGCATTGCCCTCTTTCCAAACATGACCGTTGAAGAAAATATTGCAGTTATCCCCGAGTTGAAAAAAATGCCAAAGAATCAAATTCAAAAAATAGTTACTGATTCATTGCGGTCGGTTGGGCTGGATCCGTCGGAATACCGTCACCGAATGCCAACGGAGCTATCGGGTGGTGAGCAACAACGGATAGGAATCCTACGGGCATTTGCGTCTGACCCAGCAATTATTTTGATGGATGAGCCTTTTAGTGCTCTTGATCCCATTTCAAGAAATCAACTCCAGAGCTTAGTAGCAGAGCTTCATGAAAAAACAAAGACAACGATTATTTTTGTTACTCATGATATGGATGAAGCCCTAAAATTAGGTGATCGAATTGCGGTCATGCGCCAAGGAAAAATTGAACAAATTGGGACTGGTAACGAAATCCTGACTCATCCAGCAAATGATTTTGTTCACCAGATGTTTGCCAAAATTCTGACCAATGATGTTTACGGTGTCTATCTTAACCGGCTGGACTATCTAGGATTCTTAACCGATGAAACGGTTACCGATGAATCACTACCGGAAGTTGGAATTGACGATACAATCAGTGATGTTTTTAAATTACTCGGGCAAACTGATAGCGTTGCTGTGAAAATGAACAACGGAACTAAAAAAATCCTAACAGAAAAAGTCCTTCTACAATTCATGAAGGACTTTAACGAGAAAATGAGGTAGTTTATTAAAGGTAATACTGCATGTCTGAAGCGGGGGTTGGGTAGGCGGTAATCATGTTGGAAATCGTTCCGGCACTTTGATGATTATCAATTGCAATTGCAAAGTAGTTGATTAGTTCATCAGCTAGCATTGAAACGACTGTTGCTCCTACGATTTGGTTGTTACTTTTATCAATAATCGTTTGGACGTACGCATTTGGATCCTTAATTCTGTTGAATGTGTACCAGTTACCAACATCAAAATTTTTAATTTGATATTTATCTGGTTGTTGTTCGGCATCTGCCACTCTGATTCCCACCTGTGCTAATTCGGAGGTTGAATAGACAACTTCAGGAACTGACGGATATTGAATTTTATCATTATCGGAATTTAAAATATCACTTGCCACATAACGGCCTTCAAATGACGCAACTGGAGTTAACTTTGGTTGTGTTTTTTTGATGACATCACCGACCGCATAAATAATTGGGTTAGTCGTTTGAAGGTGATCATTAACGATGATGCCCCGATTATCAGATTCAACATCTGCCATTTCAAGGTTGAGAGATTGTAAGTCTGGTCGCCGGCCCATTGCGGAGAAGACGGCGTTGACGTTTAACGATAGACCGTTGCTACCGATAACTTTATATGTTTTATCAACGCTATTTTTAACTTCGCTCACTTCGGTGTCAAAGTGGAACTCAACGCCATTAGCTTTCATCATTTCGACGATTTTATTGGCAAACTCCTTTGGAAATTCTTTTAAAACACGGTCGTTATGCTGAATGATGTGAACTTTAGCGCCGGATTCATTAGCGATATTTGCTAATTCGATTGAGACAAATCCGCCACCAATAAAGGCAATGTTCTTTGGCAAACTTGGCAATTGAAGAAAGTCGGTACTTGTTTGGAGTAACTCAGCTCCTGGAATATCTGGGATTACGGGTTTTAAGCCAGTTGCGATGATGAATTTATCAGCTTCATAAATTGTGTCGTTAACTTCAATTTCGTTTTCAGAGATAAATTTAGGACTACCGTGTTCTGTGGTGATATTCGAGCGGTTTAAGCCGTTGAGAGTTCCGGTGGGAATCTTACTGGTATAGTCAGATTTGAATGCCATCATCTCTTCCCAGTTGATCCCAGGATTGCATATTAAACCGGCGTTTTTTAAAAATTCACCCTGTTTTTTGGTATGGATGATACTATAAAGCATTTTCTTAGGATCACAACCACGATTAGGACAAGTGCCACCCCACAAATCATTTTCGACGACCAGAACTGATTTTGAAGAATTTAAGCCATGGGCAGCGGCCAAACCACCAGGGCCAGCACCAATAACAATGATATCAACTTTCTTTTGAGTCATGCTCAAGCCTCCTTAAATTATGTATGAAATCGGATTCGACTTCATATTACCATGAAAAATTAAAAGGTAAAAAGAAAGGAACTGGTGAGCAAAAATGATTTAATGGGTAGCAAATATTTGAGTCAAAGCAACAAGGTAGGGCTAATTTCGAAAAAATGAAATTAGCCCTACCTTGGCTTTGCTGGTTATTTAATTCTGAGTTGTTTTTTAAATCTGCTGATTTCTCTTTTGATAGTTAAAGTTTAGAATTGCGGCTACCAGTCCAATAACCCCCAGAATTGTCAGAACGGCAAATCCAATTTGACCACCGTTATAAGTCCTAGTTGCTAGTGAGCCAGTACCCATGTTTTGAGCACCAGCAACGATTGCTGCCATGATTCCAACCCCAATTGAGCCGGCATATTGTTGCATCATGTTAAATACTGAATTAACGTCAGCACTGTTCTGTGGTGGCACTTGCGTTGATGCCATTCCGATGTTATTTGAGAATGAAAGGTTAAAACCAAATCTAAGTAAAACATAGACTAGCGTTACTAACAGACTAGTAAGCCAGTTTTGAATGCTAAAGAAAAGCAGTGCTCCAAGGGTTATTGAAATATCACCAAGAATGATTGGAACAGCATAACCCTTGTTATCCGCTAATTTTCCAGCAAATGGGGCGGTAAATGCTCCGACAAGGGAACCTGGAAGTAAGACTAACCCAGCTACTAAGGCGTTTGCATGAAGAACGTACTGGGCGTAGACCGGGATCAAAAATGAAATCCCGATATTAATGAATTGAAGAAAGAAATAGTTGATTAGTCCTAACCAAACGGGCCTGAATTTGAAAATCGTAAGGTCAAATAACTGAGAGTTACCGTGGTTGTTTGAGTAGAGAAATCCAATCAGAGCAAGAATGGCGATGATAAATGCACCGATGACTTGGCCGTTGAATATTCCCTTTGAGCCTGACCAGCTAACCCCGAGGACTAGGCCAGTAAATGTAATTGCTAGCAGTAATAAGCTAAGAATATCAAACGATTTATTGATACCGGCATTTTCCATATCAATGTTGAAATGACCGAGAACCAGACTGATCAAGACGATTGGAATAACTAACCAGAAAATCATCCGCCACGACATTGTGGAAGAAATTATCCCACCGTAAGTCGGACCTAGGGCTGGTGCAAATGAAATTACCATTCCGGCAACCCCAGTCATAGTCCCAAGCTTAGCTCTTGGAATTTTAGCGAAGATCAATTGGAACATTATTGGGGTGGACAAACCAGTAGCAATCGCCTGAATCAAACGACCAATTAGTAGAATTGGGAAAGATGGTGAGATTGCACATAAAATATCACCGATTATAAATGTAGTTGCTGCGAATGCATGAATCGACCGGGCAAGGAAGCGTTTGAGTAAATACGCGGTTGTTGCCATGACGATGGTCACCATTAATAAATAGCCGGTAGTAATCCATTGAATGATATCCAGTGAAACGTGGAATTGTTGCGAAAGTTCGGGGTAGGTAACATTCATGGATGTTTCCGTCAGGATTCCGGTGAAGGATAGAAGAGCAGCTGACAGAAGGGCAAGGTACGTTTTGGTCGAGATTTTGTTGTTCAAGAAATCAACTCCTTAAGAATATTTTTAATGATAGATCATTATTGTGTTTTGATATTATGCACCGGGTTAAATACGGGCATAAAAAAAGTCACAGTTGCACCTTTTCAAGGTTACTACAACTGTGACTAATTTATCTAATGAAAATTTTTATTTTTTATCCTGCAATTAAATTATCGATTAGTTTATCCAATTCAGATACCGCAGAATCAAGCTTTGAATTTACAGCTTCATCTGATTTATCTACTAGGCCAAGGTAGAATTTGATCTTAGGTTCAGTCCCTGAAGGGCGAACTGCCAACCAAGTATCATCGTCCAACCAGTACTTCAAAACATTTGATTGAGGTAGGTCAATCTTAGTTTCGTTACCATTAGCATCCGTTTCTACTGAAGATTGGTAGTCAGCGTGGCGAACAACTTTATGGCCATTTAGTTCAGTCAATGGGTTGGTCCGTAATTCGTTCATGATGTGAGCCATCTTGTCCTTACCGTCAAGACCATCAAATTCCTTTGCGATTGTCTTTTCAGCGAAGTATCCATACTTCTGGTACATTTCTTGAACGCCATCGTAGAGGGTCTTACCCTGACTCTTGTAGTAAGCCGCAACCTCAGCGAGTAACAGAACAGTTTGAACAGCATCCTTATCGCGAACGAATGGCTTTACTAAGTAGCCAAAACTCTCTTCAAAACCAAATAGGAATGTGTGATCATGGTTAGTTTCATACTTGTGAATTTCTTCAGCGATAAATTTGAAACCAGTCAATACGTTCATGGTTTCAACGTTATACGAAGCGGCAATTTTTGCAGCCAATTCAGTTGAAACGATTGATTTAACGATCCGACCGTCCTTTGGTAATTCACCAGCTTTTTGTTTAGCAGCCAAAATGTAGTTCAAGAGGACACTAGCAATTTGGTTACCTGAAAGTAATTGGTAAGAACCGTCTGGTTGACGAACTGCAGCTCCGAGTCGATCGGCATCTGGGTCAGTTGCAACTAACAGATCAGCACCAATTTTCTTTCCTTGTTCCATGGCCAAGTCGAATGCCTGGGGGAACTCAGGGTTAGGAAATGGGGTGGTTGGAAATTCAGGATCGGCAATTGTTTGCGCCTTAACCACTTCGTACTGACTAAATCCGGCTTCTTCCAAGGCTCGACGAGCGATGACTTTACCAGTTCCGTGAAGAGGAGAATAAACGAACTTTAATGACTTACCTTCGTTTTTGACCAGTTCCTTATCGATATTGACAGTTTTAACCTTGGCAAGATAGTCTGCATCGACATCCTCACCAATAAGATTCATGATTTTATCTTCGCGCAATTTGCCTTCTGGGGCAGTCTTGATTGCGAATAAGTCGGCTGCCTTTCTGATGTATGAAGTAATTAAATCAGATTCCTTTGGTGGCATTTGACCACCGTCTTCGCCGTAGATTTTAAATCCGTTGTATTGTTTTGGATTATGGCTAGCCGTAATCATGATTCCGGCGTATGTGTGAAGATGACGAACTGCGAAAGAAAGTTCAGGGGTTGGCCGCATGTCATCAAAAACAAATGATTTGATTCCGTGGGCACCAAGAACCTTGGCGGATTCGTGGGCAAATTCTTTTGACTGGTAACGAGAGTCAAAACTGATGGCTACTCCGCGTCCCTTGGTGTCAGCATCAAGAGTGTCCATGAATGCGGCGAGTCCTTCGGCCGCTTGGCGAACAGTATAAATATTCATCCGGTTGGTACCAGCACCAAGAAGGCCTCTCATTCCGGCAGTCCCGAAGGAAAGGAACGTTGAGAATGCGTCTTCAATTTTGTCGGTATCACCCTTTATTGATTGTAATTCGGTGGTAATGGTCTCTGGTAAGCTTGGTTGAGCTAACCATTCATTATAGGTTGTTTCAGCTGTGTCAGTCACTATGCTTCCTCCTCCTAGCTAAGTTAGTTCAATTATAGAAATTTACTTGCTAATCGTCAATGTTTTACTTGTTATAAATCCTTATATGGTAGTTAAAGCTTGACTTAATAGGGTAAACAAAATATATTTGTTTTAGTAAAATATTTTATTTAAAAAGGAGGGACTAGTTTGGCAACGATTAAAGATATCGCTCAAAAGGCTGGGGTATCAATCACCACCGTTTCCCGGGTCCTAAATTATGACAAGACGTTGTCTGTGAGTGATTCAACCAGAAAGAAAATTTTCCAAGTTGCTGAATCATTGTCCTATGCGAAGAAAAATAAGGCTACTGGTTCAAAGGATACGATTGGAATTGTTCAATGGTACTCAGAAACCAAGGAATTAGAGGATCTTTATTATCTTTCAATTAGAATGGGCGTCGAAAAGCAGGCTGAGAAGTTAGGGTATAAGGTCAAACGAGTGTTTGAGAATGAATCACTCGAGAAGATTCAGGACGTAAAGGCGATTATTGCCATTGGTAAGTTTAGCGACCAGCAAATTGCGACAATGAATAAGATAACCGATAATTTGATCTTCGTTGATTTTGACACGTTACCAATTGGGTATGATTGTGTGGTTACTGACTTTGAAAATTCAACAAAAATTGTTTTATCAGACTTTATAAAATCCGGGCATAAAAAGATCGGAATGGTTACAGGTAAGGAGGTAACCAGCGATGGCAACACTGAAATCTTGGATCCCCGGTTAGCTGTTTTTAAGGACTTCCTTAGCAAACGGGATATGTATGATGACCGTAACGTTTTTGTGTCTGATTATTCTGTGGAAGACGCATATCATTTGATTTTGAATGCAACTGAAAAACTAGGATCAGGGTTTCCAGATGCACTGTTTGTTTCCAACGATGCCATGGCAGTGGGAGTGTTAAAAGCACTTAACGAGATAAAGCTAGGCGTTCCCAGTGACGTTAGCATCGTTAGCTTTAATGACACCTCAGTTGCAAAGTATGTAATTCCTGCCCTTAGCTCAGTAAAGGTTGATACCGAACGAATGGGGGAAGTTGCTGTAAACCTTATGAAGAGTGGCTTTGAGGATAACAAAAATTCAACAGAAAAAGTAATTGTTTCAAATAAATTTATTAAGAGAGAAAGTAGTATTTAATTAGCATTTTCTTCATTATAACCGCCAATGTGTCATTGACTTATCAGCTAGGTCAACTATAATCTAAATGAGTATAGTTTACATTTATATTAGGGGTTTTGTGGACTTCTAAATTTAAAATGAATAAAGATGCGGTTAATCCATTAACACTAACATAATCTAGACTTGTGGGAACACTTGTCGGTTTTGATTTGCCAATCGCTAACAGGGATTGGCTTTTATTTTTTATTTTCCGGCCAGTGTTGCTGGTAAGAATGAGGAGAAATGACATGAATAAGTACTTCAAAAGATACATAGGGGTTATTGTTGCCTGGCTAATTTTAATAGTCGTTGGCGTGGTATATATGCCTAATTTTTCTAAGCTAGTCACTGATAATGGGAGTGCATATATTCCCAGTTCAATGCAGAGTCAGGTAGCAAATACAATTGGTCAAGAGTTTAAGAAGGATCACCCTAACTCTAGACAAGTTTATGTTGTCTTCAATTCAGGAAAGAAAAAGTTTAGTTCAGAACAGATCAGCAAGGTTTACAACATTATCACCAAGCTAGAACTAAAAAAGAAACAGCTACATATCAATGATATGGTAACGCCACTTCAGTCACAAGCTGCTCAAGAACAGTTAGTGTCAAAGGACGGAACGTCACAGATTTTGCCATTAAGTATTGATAAGACCGATAGTCTTAAAACAATGGAGAAGAAACTCCAGCAGTACACCAAGAGTGATAAAGTCAAAACTTACGTTACCAGTTATGACATCATTCAATCACATGCAAATAGCAAACTAAATCACGGGATATTCATTGCTTTGATTGCTGCTTCAGTGGCTATTTTGCTAGCTCTGATTTTCGCCTTCAGATCATTGATCCTGCCATTTATTTCCCTTTTGGGAACGCTGGTAGCCTACTTCCTATCGGTTTCAGCAATCGGGAACCTAGTTAGTCGCTTTGACCTACCCGTTTCTCCTTATACTCAGGTAGTGTTGTTAGCAGTAATTTTAATTTTGGGGACCGACTATCACGTCCTGTTCTTCAATGCTCTAAAACAGCGTTTTAATGATGGTGATGATATTGCGGAGGCGGGACTTGCTGCCAGAAGGGCAAGTGCCAAACCAATTTTAATTTCTGGACTGGGACTAGCAGCCGTCTTTGGCCTAATGGGTCTTTTGAAATACTCGATTTTTAGTTCACTGGCTGGAGTTGGGATTGGAATCGTCATTCTTCTCTTGATCATGTTCACGTTTACTCCATTCTTTGCATTTGCGTTAGGCGAAAAGGTATTCTTGCCATCTAAGAACATGCAACCAGCTGGCTTTAGCCGTTCATGGACTCGTTTATCAGGCTGGTCAATGAAGTTTCCAATTTTGTTTTTGCTGTTGTTTATCCTAATTGCTGTGCCATTTGTATGGGCCAGTCAAGGAGCCGTTAGCTACGATGGTACTCGTGAAGTTTCATCAAAAGTACCAGCAAAACAGGGTTATGAAGTAATAAAAGACCACTTTGCCAAGGGAATCTCGGAGCCGGTTACCTTGTACATCAAGGCAGATCATAAGTTAGATAACGATGCGGATTTGAAGGAAATTGATAGAATTACTAATCAATTGCAACAAGACAACCGGGTTAAGTACGTTACATCGGTTACTCAGCCTCAGGGCCAACCACTTGAACAGTTGTACATGAGACAACAAATGGGAATTATCAATGGTAACCTCGATAGCGCTAATAATTCGCTAAAAGATATTGCAAAGAATCTTAAGAAAACAAAAATCGATACTAAACCTTTGAATCGAAACTCGAAGAACGCAACCACAATCAGCGAAGCAGTTTCCCGGATTCAAAGTTTGAACGAGCAAAACGGGGTTACTGAAACACCAAGTCAGATTGTTGAACGATTGCAACAACAGTTACGATCATCAGGTCGCAAACGGATGACTAGAACACAACGAGCAATCGTTGCCCAAGCGATTAGACAATCAATGTCAGACCGCCAGATTCAAAACCGAATGAACAATGCCCTTGAAGGGATTGGAAAGAGAACTACTAGAATTTCATCAGCTGCCGAGTCGTTTAAGACTGAACTTGATTCAATTCAGTCATCAATTTTCAGCGCAAGTAACCAGATTGGGACTAACGTTCAGTCAATAAATTCATCTAACGATTTCTTAAAGGATCTCGCCAAGTCATCCGCAGGAGATACGTTCTATGTTCCTGATGAGATCTTGAAGAGTTCAACATTCCAAGATGCTATCAAGGCATTCTTGTCTGGAAATAAGAAAACAGCAGAAATTAGTATTGTTTTGAAAAATGATCCTAACAAGACTAAGGCGCTTAAGTACGCTACTGAGCTAAATAACGATACTAAGATTGTTCTTGAAGGTACCAGTTTGGAAAATTCGACGATTGCAGTAAAGGGGCAAACTTCACAACTCCAAGATCAACGAATTCTTGCAAAGCCAAACTTCTTGAAATTAGCCGCAATTGTGATTGCTGGATTGGCATTGATTATGCTGTTCGTTTCTAAATCACTGTTGAAGTCACTATACACGTCTGCAATGCTCTTTGTGACCTATCTTATGTCGCTTGGATTTACTAAGTGGATGAGTCTTAAAGTTCTTCATCAAAACGCGCTAACGGCTAATGCTGCCTTTCTGGCCTTAGTTCTAATCTTTGCGTTTGGTGCAAGTTACGCTATGTATATTCTGAGTGAAGCTGTTACTGATGATAAGCAAGAACAGACACTCAAAATGCAATTTGCGTTAGCGATGAGGGGAATCTTGATTGGGTTCTCAATTTTCATCATGATAGTAGTCATGGCTGGATTGATGTTCTCAGAACAATTAACAATGATTCAAGTTGGTATGGCAGTTATCTTTGGCTTCATCTTCTTGAGCCTTGCATTACCAATTGTTTTACCAGCGTTAATGAGATTGACTTACGACAATCATTTGTATGAATTGTTGGGGAGTATCTTTAGACGTAATCCAAATAAGCAAAAGAAAGCAAAGTAATCTTAAAATAAAAGGTGGAAGTGGGAGTGGGACAGGGAGTGGGACAAAAAGCATACGGAGATGCTTTTGTCGTCTCACCCCCGCGAGACCAACAGTAACTGAGATCCATGAATAATGGGTCTCAGTCCTGATGGTTACTGCGTGTAGGAAGAATTTGGATGAAAGCAAAAAAGTAACGATAAATTTCAAGAAAATGAAATTTGAAGTGCCACAAAAAAGTTAGACATTTTAAAAAGGTTTAAACTATGGCTTGATTCCGATATTCAATCGGAGTTAAGCCATTTTTGTTTAGTGAGATTCGTTCTTCGTTGAACCATCTTACATACTGACTAGTTATTTCTTCAAGATTGTCCAAGTCTTCAATCTTGGATCGATTTAATCGTTCTCTTTTCAGTAAATTGAAGAAACTTTCAATGGGTGCGTTATCATGGCAGTTTCCCTTACGAGACATGCTAGGTATAATTCCCATTTTATGTAACGTTTGATGATAGTACGATAGTTGATATTGCCAACCTTGATCAGAATGTAAAATTGGTGTTGATTCCTTAGGAATCTTAGCTTGAAGATCATTCAATGTGGTCGCTAATTGCTGCTTATTGGCGTGATTGGACACATTAAGGGAGATAACTTCACTACTAGCTTCATCGATTACTGCCGAAATATATCCCCATTGATTATTAGCTAATTTTACCTGCGTCACGTCAGTATGGAGAACCGTATAAGGTTCAGTCGCATCGAATTTTTGTTTAAGTACGTTATCGACAATCGTACCTGTATTCCCCTTGTATGAGTGATATCCACTAATATGTCGCGAGTAGACTGTAACTGTCAATCCGAGGTCGCCCATTAAACGATTGATTGTGTTCGGTGAACACTTAAAGCCAGCCCGTCGGGCTTGACTAGCAATTCGACGATAGCCATAAGTCTCAAAAGAATTCTTAAACTCCTTTTTTATGAATTCTTTTAACTTGGCGTATTTATCAGGCTGACGTTTGCGCCACAATGCGTGATAGTACGTAGACCTTGGCATTCTACAGAGCGCTAATAGGCTACTTAAGGGGTATAAATGCCGTAAAGAAGAAATTACTTCTGCGTTGGTTTTCGTGTCTTGTTCTTCGATACGGCCTCTAATTTTTTTAGAAAATCGCGCTCCATTTCCTACGATTAGTCAAGGTCCTTGTTTATGTAATTAAAGCATACTTAATAAGCCAACCCATTCCTATTTAAAAAAACAGCTTGACCAGTTATACTTTAAATATAAGATCTCCGGATCTTATTGGG
>NZ_CATNVB010000040.1 GCF_951230165.1 Lentilactobacillus sp. Marseille-Q4993 | reverse complement strand
CCTTGATGATGGCTAATTTTTCTTATTTTTTACTGATAAAAGAAAAACTGGATCATATTTTTCAAAAAGTCATGAAAAATATGATCCAGTTTATTTATTGGCGGGACTTATGTCCCGGCCTCTTTCTATGTAATAACAATTTTGAAAGGAACACTAATGAAAAAAACGATTATCAAAGACCAAACATTTTTAGCTCAGCCTTCATCGCCTGCCAATAAATCAGACAGCCAGCAGATCACTGACTTGGTTGACACCTTGCAAGCCAATTCGGACCGTGCAGTCGGTTTGGCAGCCAACATGATCGGCGTGAATAAAAGAATCATTGCCTTCAAAATGGGAATCATGAACATTCCCATGGTTAATCCAAAAATAACCAAGAAATCCGGTCGCTACCAGACGTCTGAGGGCTGTCTTTCCCTACCTGGCGAGCGGGAAACCACTCGCTACAAAAAAATAACAGTTGATTACCAAGATTCAAATTTCAAACATCACACCCAAGAATTCACAGACTTCGTTGCCCAAATCATTCAACACGAGATAGATCACTGCAACGGCATTCTAATTTAGCCAATTTCCTCTGATATAAATTGATTGATAAGTTCACTTCTGTACTTTAGAAAGCTATCAGCATCTCCCACCGTTGGATGAACTCGATTTGAGAGGAATATTAATCCCCGCTGTGTGCTTCGATCAAAAATCAGCAACGTTCCTGTGTACCCAGTATGGAGAATAACTGGGTGACCATAGTCTTCGTCGAGTACCCAACCAAACGATCTAATTCCTAACTGATTATTAGTCTGGTCAATAAAAAATTTATCGATAGTTTCGGTTGCAATTACTTCTTCTGCTACCGTTTGACCTAGGATGACCCGGCCAAACTTAATCAGATCAGCAACGGTTGAGAATAGCCCAGCTGCCCCACTGTCTTGCCCTAATACTTGCGTTTTAGGATCATGCACAGTTCCCCTAAGTGGCATTCCATCCACTTGGACTTCAGTCGGAACCACGTTAGTGATGTCAGTTGGGTGAAATGTGGTTTGATCCATCCCCAACGGCTTGATTACCCGATTTATAATTAATTCTTGGATAGGCTGCCCCATTATTTTGGCAGCTATCCAGCCTAACATCAAAAAGTTATAATCCTGATAGCGCATTTCTTGGTTAATTTTATCGCCAGATTTTAGGCCAAGAATTGCTTTTTTTAACTCCGTTTTTGACAACTGATCACGGTGAGGAATATAGCCAACAATGTCCGATGTATGGGTCAGCAAGTTTCTGATTCTCGTCTGCTTTGACTGCCACTCTGGCAAGTATTTGCTTACGCTATCCTCAGGGCTCAATCTACCAGATCTAATTAGCTGCATTATCACGTTGGTCGTACCAATCACCTTAGTTAACGAAGCCAAATCGTACGTTTGGTTTCCCTTGAGCGGTTCAACCGTAGGTACAAGTGATTCATTTCCTATGTAACTACTAATTATTCTGTCATGATCAATGATGGCATACGTGACACCCGGAAAATACTTATTTGAGAGCCCCTGTTTTATCTTATTGATTGTCCTCTCGAATTCCATTTTATTCCCACCAATCTTATTCAATAGAACTAGTATTTATCAGGAAAGTTGATTGGTCAATATATCAAAGGCTTTAATTATAAACTTTCAATATCTGATTGATTTGGTACAATGGTTACCAGACAAGTAAACACGGAGGCTAACAAAATGGCAAGTAATTCGGATACTATCTATTACGTTTTGTCCTACATCAAAAACCACCCACAAAAGGTAGTGACCAGTGCCAAGAAGTATAACAATAGCGTTGAGATGTTTTTAGACGATGACGTTCGCGTTGGTAATGCTGAAATTTATTTCCCTGACCAAAAATTGGAAGTAAACCGCATGGCGTCGGAATTTCTCTCTAAAAATAGCGAATTATTAGATTTTTTCTATCATCAAACTGATGTCGATGACCAACCATATAATGAATTATGGATCACTACCGGTCATATCACTGCCAAACACAAGTATCTCATTGACTTGTCGTTTGAGTAAGGAGATTCTTTAAATGGGAGTTCAATTACTAGATATAATTACTAAACTTTCCTCGTGGGCGATGGTTGCTTTCTTTGCCCTGTTCGTTTACTTCAAAATTAAGGGTCAGAAAACTAAGTATCGATTTGGATTATACTCACTAATTTCATTGGTTATCATGATTGTGGCTGGGTTTGCTTTCTTCAATACACCTCAAGGAAAGCACATTTTAAAAACAGGTGACACTTCCGAGTCAGTGATGAGTCTTGGGCAAAAGAAAAAGAAAGCCAAGACTTTTAAAGACCCAGTTCAGGCGATTACGTACCGAATGAAGAATACCAAGACTCTGTTCTTTCAAAATAGCTATTCGGTAGTAGCAAACGGCAAGAACATCACCGTCAATATTACTGATAAACAAGACTCCATCGAGTCAATCAAACTGACAGTGGCTGACCTGTTAAAGCAGGTTAAGAAAACTGAATACCAAAAGTTTGATGCTATCAACTTCAACATCAAGTTGAAAAAAGGGCAAATGAAATACAACGTCCCTACTAGCAAGCTGAAGGTAACAGCAAATAATAAAATAAAACCGGCGTGGATAGATAAATTTCAAGTGAAATAGTTAATCATAATGTGCTGGGACATAACTAATTACATCGAAAAAAGGACGTGGATAACAGATCCACGTCCTTTTTGTACAGCCGTAATAATCAAGTCACCTTGTGTATAACTAGACACATCTATGCCTTTACAAACTCTGGGTCTTGATACTCTGGATTAGGATAATGATAGAACCCTTGACCCGTTGCAACCCCTAGTTTATTAGCATTAACATATTCGCTAAGCTTATCGACAATCTTCAAAAAGTCGTCATTCTTTGTGTTTTCATAAAATTCTTTTTCGATATTAACCGCAGTGTTTAAGCCCATAATATCAAGGAATCCAAACGGCCCACGGTCAACTCCCATGCTGACCATCCAGTTTTTGTCGATGGCAATTGGATCAGCATATCCGTTTGCCCATAATGATAGTGCTGAATTAATCATTGGTAGAAAAATTGAGTTCATTACATATCCAGATATTTCCTTTTTGATTGGAATTGGAATCATCTTAATTTGTTTAGCAAAATCGGTAGCATCTTCGATTGTTTTCGAAGGTGTGTCGGGTGCCCACATCAGCTCAGCGACGTTGTGAACCCATATAAGGTTCGCAAAATGCATTGCCATAAATCGTTTCTTATTAGGTACAAAGCCAATCATTTGGCTTGGAATCAAGGTTGACGAGTTACTAAGCAGCAATGCATCATCATCCAAATAAGGAGCGAGGCTTTCATAAGTTGATTGTTTAATATCCAGCCGTTCTGGAACAGCTTCAACAACTACACTTGCACCTGTAATAGCTGACTTTAAGTCTGTCGTTAATGACAAGTTCTCGTTAGCTTGTTCGATTTGCTGATCAGTTGCATCAATATCATGACGATACTGATCCGGATAACTAGCTATCTTTTTACTAGCACTATCAACGGCTGCATCTGAAATATCATAAATCACAGTTGGTAGTCCAGAAAAAGCTGCCTGATAAGCAATCTGACTACCAAGGACGCCGCCACCTAAAATAACTACTTTATTGACTTTCATAATACCCTCCCCTTCTTGCTACATGGCAATAGTAATATCGACAGAAAGCGATTGCAAATTAATAGACCTAATCATACAAATTATTGCTACACGCAGTAACCATCAGGACTGAGGACTATTATTCATGGCCCTCAGTTACTGTTGTTGTGCGGGGGTCGGACGACGAAAGCATCTTTGTATGCTTTTGTCCCACTCCCTCACAAAGGTAGATACACACATCATGAGTTACAACCCCATAATTTACCATATTGCAGCAAACTGGATCGAGTCCAGTATACCCAAACCTTTCAGTTATCTAAAGTAACCTGTTTAAAAGATACTAAACATCAAAACAGACTTCGATCAATTTTTACTTGCTATTAAAATAAAATTGAATTTATATAAAAAAGCCCGCTACCAAAACGTAAATACGTTAGTAGTAGCAAGCTTTCTTGACTCGATTGGGTATACTGGGCTCGAACCAGTCAGCCAAAAGCCCTTGATACCACAGGTTTTGTCACCACATAAATAATATTGGCTACGTGTTTGGCTACGTTAGCAAAAATATCCTGGGACGGATACATAAAAATAAAAAACTACCCTCTTCCTTTGCGTTATTATTTCATGAAAGAAATGATGATAATGAATTTTGAAGAATTAAGGCAGCTAACTTTAATATCCATATAACAAAAAAGGCCAGAGTCCCTTTCTCCAGTCTTTTTCACTTGATACGTGATTCGCTTATAAGCACTAACTAATGTTACCACTACTGATAATTTTTTAAAATCAATTAAATGCTTTTCCTGTTCATTAAAATCCTAATTAATAGCCTAAGTTAACATACTTAGCATTGGCGGTAATATACCCACCAGCTACCCGATATCTTAAAACTCCAGACTTGCTAAAGTCATTGCCGTATGAATAATCATAATTCTTAACTTGCAAAACAGTTCCTTTTTTGATCTGCTTTTTCTTACCAGTTAAGTTGACTGTTCGGTACAGGTTCAATGTCCGCTTGGCTTTAACATAACGCACTTGATTATGCTTATTCATGTCAACTAGTTTACGGTTACCCGTAATATACTGACCATTCTTCAAAACATAACGGGTCGTTAAGTTATGGGTCACAAAGTTAACTACCGGTAAAACGGTTCCTTGCTTGTAATTCTTAACCTTGTTAGTTAAATTCTTATTCTTATAGGCGTTGACCCCCCGCGGATTAATAACCGTCAGCTTTTTGTGCTTAGCCTGATAATAAACTGGGCGAACGTAATTCCAATTAGCTGTAATGTAACCAGTTTTACCAGCAGTCTTTGAATCGTGGTTAACATCTCTAACTTTGTAGCGCAGTACATTGTTTTGAGAGCGTGCATAACCAGTAACTACAAACATTGGTCGGTAAATTCGTGGCTCCTTAATATAGGAAGCTACCCGTTCAGACTTGTTAAGGTCCGCGTTCTGATACAAATTAATGCGTTTCAGAGCATAAACCACCTCACCTTTAGGTAGGATATGATGTCCTGAATCATTATCATTAGCACCTGGATTGCCACCAGGAACAGGTGATTCTGAAGTAGTCGGCGGAGCTGATGGAGTTGATGGTTCCGTAGGAGTGGGCGGAGTTTGCGTAACCTGCTTAACCGGTACATTTTGCCAAACATAAGTTTCTGCCTTAGTTGGATGATTGGCATTTCCTTTAGCATATAGCGATGCTAGTAGACTGGCATCGTATAGATCCCCTTTCGGGTTAAATTCACTACCATCCTTACTAGTATCAACGGCTTGCCACCTTGGGGCTGTAGCATCGCTACTTGGGCCAACTTTATGCGTTGTAAATCCCGGAATTGGTGTCCCATAAGCTGGAACGTTAGTAAATACACTATCGCCTTGAACTAATTGAACTAAAAAAGTATTTGGTCCTAATTTTAATTTCCACAAATTAGTCATGTCAGAAAGCATAGAATCGGTTTCTATCACATTACTCAGGTTCCAATGTGACAAATCCAAACTAGTCAACGATGAGCAACCATAAAACATGCGAGATAGAAAACCTGCATTATTGACATTCCACTTAGACAAATCTAAGTTAGTCAATGACGAACAGTTGCTAAACATTCCTTCAAAATCTCGTCCATTACTAACATCCCAATTGGAAACATCAAGATGAGTCAAAGACGAGCAACCATAAAACATATAGAAAAAATCTTCTCCATTGCTAACATCCCAATTAGATACATCTAGGTGAGTCAAAGACGAACATCCGCTAAACATATAATCAAAAGCATCGACATTCTTCTTATTAATATTTTCAAGACCATTGATGGAAGTTACATTAGTAAAATCTGAAAACATTCCTCCCGAATGCTCTGGAAATGTGACTCCTTTTTCAATATTGATTTTTTTAACTATATCTTTATTCAAGTCACCCCAGGAATTCCACAGATTTTCATTTGAAATTTCCCCAAGTTGTGCAGTTGATTTTCCGTTGGTAGTTACGTCTAAAGTTCCTTGGTCGTCAAGTTCCCATTTAGCAGTTCCGTTCATGCCAGTTGCAATAATGTTTTTCTCTGGTGTGTTAACTTGTTGCGTTGTCACCGGTTGTGATGCCGCGGAATCAGCCTTAACAATGAATTGACCACCACCTAATCCAAAGGCAATTAAAGCTATACCAACCATCAGCCAATGCTTTGTTGGTAGACACCAAGTGTGCCAATACTTCTTGTCACGAGACTTAATAAAATCAATCATAATTTAAGCCCCCTTGCTAAAAACGTCCCTCCTTCTCTCTTGGGTATAGAATGCTCGCAGATGTAGTGGCTGTCAATTAAAACGCTTTCAGTTATTTATATTAATTAACCATTTAAAGTAACTTCTTTAATCAAAGCAAATAAAAAAAGCACCCACCTTTATCGGTGAGTGCCATTTTTCTATTCCACGAACTTATTAATTAACTTGTTAGCACTAATGTAGCGCCCATTCTTTAATTTAATACGGGTCACATTGTGCTTTTCATCTTTCACCATTTTATACACTGAAAATTGCGTGCCCTTTTTAAACGACTCGACTTTCTTAGTTAGTGATACATCCTTATAAGTCGCTGAACCTTTAACAGATTCAACTATTTTGACCTTACTTCTTAATGTGTAGTAGAGATTATTGACGTACGCTTTGTTAGCCGTGATGTAGAGGCCATTGGTCAATTCAAACCGCTTGCCATCTAATCGCTTAGTCTTTAACTTCGAATGCTTGCCATAGGTTTCCACTGCGTTCTTGCCCGAACCAACTTCTTTAGCAGTCCGATATGCCTTTACATTTTTTTTGGTGTAGATCCACACTGGTCGCCATTTGAAATACGTAGGCTTAGTGATCATTACACCTTTAGCCCCTTTAGCTAAGCGGACTACTTCGTCCACATTCAAACCTCCAGGACATGCTGTAGCAGTAACTTCTTTATGGCCTAACACATGCTTTCGGTCTAGTGGGATATTATACCGTTTGCAGATATCTGCCACTAAGCGTGCACAATTCCGCATTGTCCTTGGATCAACTTTCCAGTATGGTGCTCCCGAAGAATTCAAATTCTCGATACCAATACTGCGTTGATTTGGGTTACTGATTCTCGGTACATCACTACCTCCAGTTCCACCAGCATGCCAAGCAGCATACTGTTCACCCACACAACCAATAATTTCAGTTGGAGTTACCTCATAATGGGCTGATGTACCAGCAGGACCACCTTGAACCCACGTGTTCATGGCGACATTTTTGTTCGTAGACGCATTGTGGTGCAAAATTATTCGATCAATCTTTATACCATTACGACTACTTGCATTCATCACTTTTGGATTGACACTCGTAATTAGTTTGCTAAATACTTCTCTTGCCATTATTTTTTCTCCTCTCGTATTCCTTTAAATCCATCAAATAATCCAGATGTAAATCCACCCAAAAGCATTCCAAAAATGCCAGCTGATAGCAAGTCAGTATCTTTAGTAATTAGAGCTGCAATTATACCCGCTCCAGTCCCAATTAGCATTGCTAACCATGGCATCCATTTATTATTGATACCAGTCTGCTTTAATGCTTGAGTCAAACAAAAAACCACTGCCAGAATAATTCCCATATCTGCAGTGGTTCCTAATTTTAATTGTTGTAAAAAGTCCATATTTATTCCCCCTTCAACCGTTTAATCTCTTCTTTTAACTTAGCATTCTCCTTTTTCAGTCGATAACATTCCTCTTTGGGTGTTTCAGTTGGATGCCTAGCATTGATCCTAGCAACCCAGACTGGCACGTACCCCACCGCAATCGCTGAGATGGTCGAGAGAATGGCTGTAATTAGCTTGTCATTGATAATCAATCATCCCCCGTAAAAGCATACGTTACTACTCGGCATATAACTCCACCAGACAAAACGGCTCCTGGGCTAATCAACGCCCCTGCTTCAATATCGTGGATCAAAAAACCTAAGAAGGTCGCCATCCACACTAATGTGAGTAAACCGATCATGACTGGGCGTGCAAAGAACCAATGGAAGTCCCAAATTGAATACGACAGCGCAAATGTACCTACTACCGATATTAGGAATACCGACAACGGGTCGTCTAGCAACCCTAAAACAGTTCTGGCTGGAGGTTCTAAATCAAAAAAATTTGTTCGTACAATAAACACCATTGCAACTGCGTATGTTTCGATTGCCGTCCAAAACCAAAATTGATTCTTTTTAAATGTCAGATAGAATTTTCGCATATGGCCACCTCCTTTAGTACGCGGTAATACTTGTTACCATCAGTTGCCCCCAAATTTGCGTTTGCATTTGAGCTGCCGGCGTTTGCATATCAGTACCAGTCCATGCGTAATCCCAGCTAGAATAATCACTTGCACCAGCCATTTTGACATCATTATTAATCAACAAAGTGCCTGCATTAGGATCAACCGTAATAGTATTGTTTTGTTCAAATGATGCTGTAGAACCCTCTAAGGGCACCCCTGGAATAAACGTACTATCTGTACCACTTCCGGCAGCACTAACTGTGCTAAAGGAAACTTTGGCTACATAAGTTTGTGTTCCCGTTGCTAACTCGCCACTGCTATCTCTTAATGGAATATCCACGGTTGCAGAACTAGTTAATGATGCATCAGTAAATTTACTATATTGACCTGACCAATCATTACCACTAAAGCCTGAGTAATTAATACTTTCAGCGTGTCTAAACGCCGGCAATTTCGTCGCAAACTGAATTCGAACACCGTGTTCCACTTGTTGCAACTTACTAAGATCAGGGAAAACAAACTTCTCATCATGTGAAAGAATATTACTATTGGTTAATTTGCTTAGAAAACTAACTAGGTTGACATTGTTTTGCCACGTAATATTTGCCGGCGTAGCACTTAACAATTCAGTTCCGGCGTCTAAATAAGTAGGATAAATTTTCACGCCATTATAGTAAGCGGTAGCGACCTCTTTGCCATTGTAGAACATTTTACTGACTTCTTTTCCGTTGTAGAAAATTTTTGGCATAAGCTCCCCTCCTTACTTGGTCGTGATGTATAAGTTATATATATTACCAGCACTATCCGACTTAGCTTGTGATTCAGTGGCTCTCTCTACAATACTGGCCTTATTAGCAGCTTCTGACTTCCACGCAAATTTAGTTTCTGTTTCACTTTTTGTGTACGTAGTCGACTTCGTAGCATACTTGCTATCCGCATCTGTTGTCTTTTGATAGGCACTTAGGTCCGGTCCCTCACCCTTTTTAGCGTACTTAGCATCGGCATCAACTATTTTTAAATATGGAGTTAAATCAATGTCATCGCCCACTCTATAGAAAAAAATATTACTTGATGTCACTGAACAGTTTCCTAACCAAAATTTATCAGTGTTAGAAGTGGATTCATACAAGTACATTATTGCATTCGCAGCATTAACAAAAAATAAACCACGTAAATATTTACCAGTCGTATTGTTAGCAGCATCAGCACTAATATCAATGTAGCCAAAAGTATTAGTATTTGCATAACTTTTCAGTTTAGAATTAATACTTTCGCCACTTTCTACCTTGACTCTGGTGCTTATCTCACTATTGTCTTTGATTTTTGCAATCGCATCATCAACATACGTTTTAGTTGCTAATCTTAGTGGATCCAATACCACGGTCACGTTAGCTTGATTACCAACAACTATTTGCACGCCTAAAGTAAACTGGAGCAATACTTTATCGCCAAAGTCAGGAATCTGTTGCGCTTGTTCAGCCGTAGTGACCGCAAATAGGATTTCGCTCTTGCCATCTTCTTTGGCGTACAACCCAACGGCGTTAAGGTTGTATCCCGTGGTTAAATTACGATTTTCAAAGTATACTTCAATTTGTTTGATGGCACTGGTCACATTGCTGTCACCTACGATGGAGCCATCTTGTTTCTTGTTAGGTAACTTAGTTAAGGTTTTTAAATCGGTACTGCTTAAATCGTCACCCGTGGATTCGGCTCTGGTAATTTTAAAACTCGTTTTACCAATGGCTGCGCGACTGGCTAAATCCATACCGGCATTAGTTAATACCGTATCATTATATTCAGACATTTAATTTCTCCTCCTTTGCATGGTTACTAGTGCTGACTTTAATTTGCGTGTATGTTCCCATGAATAGCTTTAACTGACTGGTCATGTGCCACTTAGTCTGGGGTTGATTACTGGTAACAACTTTATAATCGGTGGCCGTGCCAATAAACAGTGGGAACTTACTTTCACTCTCCGCTGTCGTGTGAATCTCAAAGGCTAAGTTAGCTGGAATGTACACATTTAACAGGTACTTCAACCGGTTCAATTGGTCAGCCGTGATCTCATCCCACTTCGCACTAGCAATCAAAAAGTCCGTAATGGCGTTGACTTGAATCTCGGCTGGAATATGCAAATCTTTTAACACTTTACGAAAATACTTGATAGTGATTGGATGAGGTGGCAGAGTGTGCATCAGAATGTCGTAACGCCGGTCTTCAATATCCCGACTTAAATCAGTCTCAATACCGAGTTGAAACTCCATCATGGCTAACCCATCACTATCTGCTAACATCACGAATTGATTGATCAGAATGCGATACGTCCGGTCTTCCAACTTATCAAAAGCTGGTTGTTCCGCTTTTAATATTTCCTTCATATCGTAGATGTCATTGTAGTAGTCAGGCATGTAATCGATTAGTTTCATCGAACCGCCTCCTCAGTGAAAGTGACATCCCCTAAGACCGGTAATTGCGACTTGTCATTAGTTAATATCATGACCACATCACTGTTGTTGCCATTCAACACCGGCATACTAGCGTCCACGATACCTTCGACCCGCATGATGGCGGATAATATCTGAGAACGGTAGACGGTTAGGGCATAACCCCGACCAGTCTTGGTGTTGATTTTGCCCCAGGCTTTGCGTCGCTCAGCGAAGTATTCACTGATTGCGGTCTGCAATTGAGGTTTAACTTCATTCAGCGTCTTAGTCACATCCACAGCAATCGATACCGTCACATTGACCGTCACGACTTCCGGAGCCACCACGGTTACGGCATGACCGATTGGCGCTAAACCATAGCCCTCACCACTAGCATCCGTGGGGTCGATTTTTTCTTTGACCTGCTTCAATAACGTAGAGGACGCTGGCATTAAGCTGTTATCCAGAATGACTAGCTTGGCGGTGCTACCACCCTGCCATGCTGGATAAATTTGGGCTGCACCAACTTCCACGATATTGCGGAGCATATCTTGGTAATCGGCAATGTTTCCGCCATAAGCCATCCAGTTATCGGCGGCTAATAGCCGTTCTCGTAGATGGTCATCATCTTCTTCATCCCTAGCTGGTACGGTGATCTCAATGATTTCCGCCCATGATAAACTGTCATTCGGGGTCACGGGTAATACTTGGTCAATATAACCATTGGCCCGTGTGCCGGCTGTTTCGGCTACCATCAAGCCCGTTAAGTCAGCATTGATACTTTTCACCGTATAAAAAATAGGATCGTCACCAATACTGGCGAACCGATCCCCAACTTGAACATTATCGATTGGTTGATTATTATCATCTAAAAACTTAGCCGTTACTTGCGCATATGTGGCTTTAAACCGTGATGTACCGTGTTCAATGGCCCGCTGGTCTAAAAACTCACCTTCTGCCGTCGCCGTATAGGATTGTCGAACAACGTTGGCTTTCTTAATAGAGTTAGCTGCTAATGCAGTTGCCGTTGGGGCAATGGCATCATAAGCAATCGAGCCTTCTCGTGTATCAATATCGGTTGGCAATTCGTCCATCATAAAATCTAGCCAAAACTCGAAATCTTCACTCTCTAATTCAGCAATTAATTCTTCAGGATTCATCTGTTAAACTCACCTCACTATCAAAGGGGACAGTACCATACACGGTGATACAATCACCTTCCACGAGTAATGATGTGGAATCAGTCTGTTCAATCTTGCTGATGGTCACGTCATTGACACGGTCATCCGCCGCTAGAGCTTCGACGATCATCCGTTCCACTTCGACTTTAGCGTAATCAAAATCCTTACCAAATAACTCTGGCAAGTCATTGCCGTACTGGTCATCGTAGATGGGATACACGAACCGTTCTGTTTTTAGAATCTTGTCCACCGCCTGCACCATCGCTTCTAGTTCATCACACATATCGACGATACGACCATTGCGAACTCTAAAGGTCAACGTGGGTAACGTTTCTTCTTCAACTTCATCCACGTCCGCGTCGACTTCATCTTCAAGCGATTCATCTTCAATCTCTTCAATCTCATCATTATTCATCACTGGCACCTACCTCTGTTTTATCTAATACATAAAATTGCTGACCACCATCAAATCGAAATAGCGTTACGCCATCCCCTTTTTTAAGTGAATCATCAATTTCAATCGTGACTTTTTTGCCATCGATTTTGGCATCTAAGTCGTACTTGCCTAATCGTTTATCCAATACCAGAAAATTGTCAGTTAATGTAATTTGGTTGGATAATTGTATTTTCAACGGTTTTTCGGACACAACTTGGCCAAACATCACATCAGCATAGTCTGAATCCGAACCACCGCGACTATTGAGCTTGTCAAGCAACCATTCTCCAGCCATTACATATTCACCTTCATTTCTAATTCCACGTTGTAATCATTCTCAAAGTTATGCGTGGCTTTGGTAATGGTCGCCGCTTTGGTGCCGTAACCGATCTGTTTCAAACTCTTGATAGCTACGTAGACGGAATTACCCGCCACAAAGTCCGTGTTACCAATCGCATTGAGCTTTAACGTATACTTCTGCTTGTTCTTTTGCTTCAGCAACTTCTTAGATCGTTCTTTCATCTGCGCTTGGTTGGCTTTGTCTTTAGCTTTATCAACGGTCTGTAATTTCCCATACTTGGCCACACTGCCGCCTTTAGCTTGCACGGTAGTAAACTTCGTATTCTTTGGATCATTCGTCTTAGCAGTTGCCGTGGACTGGCCTTTCTTTTTCTTATCCGAACGCACGACTCGAACCACGTTACTTAAATCTTCGATTGATTTCTCGAACGTAAAATCAGTCAGTAATGACTTATCACCGACAATTATCTTGAGTTTCTTATACGGAGCTTTGCGCATTTCAGCCACGCCGTAGTTGTCATATAGAAAGTAACGATTATCCGTGGCCGTTTTCTGCTTATTCGAGAAACTCTTGAACATATCAAAGTATGATTTCTGGTCACTAACTTCAGCAACCAGTTTATGGCTAGTCTTAGCCGCCTTGTACTTAACACCAGCTAACTTAGCCATCTTCACGAACCGCTGGGATAGCGTGGACACTGGCCATACGATAGAATCTTGGTTCTTGAAATAGCGTAAAGAATCATAGGCGGTCACCGAAAACTCTTCATCAGAATCATAGCTGACTTTAAAAATCTTACCCTTGAAAATCTTTTTGCCATCCCATCGAAACCACACATCATCCCCGTTCTTAGGGGTGTAACCTTCGTCAACTTCGAGCAATTTGAACGTCAACGTACCGGCGGCATAACTAACATCCGTCACCCACTTGATTTCAGTCACGATTTCTCGTAAGTCCCAAATCGTTTTCGTGCCAGGAGTACGGGTGGTAAATTGGGTTACTGCCATAACTTACGCCCCCTTGACTGAAGATGCGGAGACCCAACCACGGGCACCACCTGTTAAGGTGGTGATGTGGTAAGGCTTCTTAGCACCCTTAGCAATCAGTGAAATCTTGCGCGTTGCATTCCGTTCAATGGCGCCAGGACCCGAGCCAGCCGAGTTTCTGAACAACTGCCCATTGACTACGACTTTCGAACCCCGTCCGATTTTCTTTGGTGGCGCCGTCCGTTGCTTGCCCTTCTTCGTGGCAGTGACTTTTTTCTTTTTCTTCTTCTTTTTGATTTTCTTCGCTTTGTAAGGTTTGTACTCTTTTAACGTAATATCCAGCACATACTCATCGGCATAGCCATTCTTCAAGGCATACTCAAAGCTACTGAGTTTGCCTTTAAAACTAATCTTCGTAGTTGACACCACGAGTCGGATTACCGACTTTAAAACATAGGCATTCTGAAACCACCGGATAAACTCCTGCGCATTATTCAACATTCGACCTTGGGCCACATAATGTACGCCCTCAACGTCCACAGGCAGGGGCAGCTCCAGGCTGATCTCTTTAACTTTCTCATAACCAATAATATTGATCTGACCAAGCTTGACCACATCCACGGTTTTATCATCTGTACTTTGTTTAATCGTAATTTCTTTCGGATTGACCGGCGCTTGGATAGTTCCGTTCTTGGTATTAGTAAAGTAAAACTTCATCTTGCCATCAATTGCCATGCTGACACCTCCTATCTAGTTTGGTCTAATTTTTGTAGATACTGTTCAATTCTGAATAGAATCGATTCGGCATCTTCCGCATTGTTACTCGTTCCATTAAGCTGAATAGCTCCAGCTTCAATCGTGATGGTATTACCACCATTGTGCGTTTCGGAATTATCACTAGTTGTGGTAGTTCCGTATGGCGTAACGCCATTGTTGAATGGTGAACTACTCAATGCACTGCTATTAGCATTCATCTGCCTATTCAAGGCAACTGTCTTACCGCCAACGCCATTGATAGTGTTAGCAAACATTACGGCAGCTTGAATCGCTTGGTTCATCCCTTGAGCTAACATAGCTCCAGGGTTCAAGCCTGATAAACTAACCGCATTGATGGCACTATGCGCCATGCGACTACCAGCATTAGCAATCATGCTAGTCGTTCCTTGCATCCCTAAAGCTAAACCTTGACCCATATAGGAACCGATTTCAGCAAACAATCGCGATGGTGAGTGAACTTTAGCAGCGGCTCTAGCTGCCCGATTAGCTTGCGCAACTAAGGCATCTGCTGCGGCGGCAACTGCACCAACTTGAGAACGCAATCCAGCAGCTAACCCAGCACCAATAGCGGCACCGGCAGCTCTTGCTGGTCCTACTCCAGAACGCATTCCGTTAGTAGCAGCTTGAGCTAATGCCCGTCCGGCAGCAGCGGCGTTACCAACTCCGCCCCGTAAGGCAGCAATAAACCCTTGCACCGCACTTTGAGCAATGGATTTCATGGTATTTAGGGCAGCCTTCACCACATTCACAGCCGTAACCATCTGTTGCAAACTCGATGCGGCAGCGGCTGCTTGTGAAGCGATTCGGCTTACTTGACTAGCAACTAAAGCAGTAGCTGCGCCTAAGACGACCATCCCAGCAGAGGCCGCAATTGCACCTACACCTAAGACTGTCAAACCAACAGCGGCAACTACGGCTACCGCGGCAACCATAACTAACCCAATCATAGCCATCATGGCACCGACCATGACCATCATCAATCCGATCATCGCCATCATGCCACCAATCATAACCATCATTAAGCCGATCATGGCCATCATACCGCCTAGCATGACCATCATTAACCCAATCATTGCCATCATCGACGCCATCATAACGAGCATTAAGCCCATCATAGCTAACATAGCACCAGCCATGACCATGACTAAGCCTGCGAAGGCCATGATTGCACCTACGAAGACCATCAATAGTCCGGCAAACGCCATGATTGCACCAGCGAATAACAGCATCAACGCTACGCCTAAAAGCAAAGCACCAACAGCGGCTACTGCTAATCCCACGGCTAAGATGATCAATGACATGGCCAACATCAGAATACCCACGGCGGCAATCAATGCAAATACCGAGAATATCATCAATGCAGCCCCTAAAACGACCATATTCATGGCCGCCATTAACCCATACGTAGCAACAATTGGTAACTGAGTGGCTAATAATGCCATACCAGTGGCAGCTAAGAATACACCAATACCGACTAGTAGAACCGCAGCACCGAATACTAAGAAACCAACGGCACCCATAATCATAGCGGTACCAGCGACGGCAACCACGATAGCGAGGATAATCAGAACGGCAATCATGGCAAAGAACATGGCAATCGCTGGCCAACCAGCGGTAACTAAAGCCATCGCCGCATTAGCAATCAACCATAGACCAGCACCCGCCATTAAAACAGCGGCACCAATCAATAGTAACGACACACCGAGCTGAATAAAGCCTTTAGCAGCCGTTGCCGCTGAAGTACCCGCATTAGCTAAAGCACCACTATTGCCTAGGGCGCCCATACCTTTACCGATTCCCGTTAAAATATTGTCAATTGCTCCAACGGCTTTGATAGTTGCAAAACCAATCGCTAATACACCTAATACTTTAGCCAAACTGTTCAACGTACCCGCATCCAATTTACTCAGCATGTTCAACGCGGCAACAACTCCGGTGAGCACTAATCCTTTAGTACCGGCTTTCAACGCAATAAAACCAGCAGCTAATAATTTCAATGAACCAGGGTCCATATTACCGATCACATCCGCAATGGCTTTGATACCATTAGCAGCACCCTTTAACGCACCACCGGCAAGCTTGCCCAGTTCATTGAACATCCCGAACTTACTACCACCGGCACTAGATAACGATTTGACCACATGGCCCACCGCATCAGCAATGGCATTCATAGCATCACCCACGGCACTGATGGCACCAGTGTCCGCAATACTGTCAAAGAATTGGGATAAGCCTTTGCCGACATTACCGAACACCTTCATCATCTGCGAACCAATAGGGGCAATGAATGAAACGATACCCTTCATGGCGTTTTGAATCGAAGGGATCGCTCCCTTGATACCGTTGGTCATGTTGTTGATGAAATCCGTCATCCCTGCATCAGCTAGGGCATCCAGACCACCAGCCATACCACGAACCACGGCGGTCTTGAAGTTAGCCATTGCCGTACCAATACCAGAAGTTGAATCTTGGGCGATTTTACGCAGTGACTTCATGCCACCGCCACCTTTTTCATTCAACTTAATTAAAGCGTCTTGGAAGTCTTCCACGGAGACCTTACCTGTCGACAAACCCGTCTTTAGTTTTCCAGTGGTCATATCCATCTCTTTAGCAATCGCATTCAAAGCAGGTCCCATACCACCATTGATCATACTGTTCCAAGTAGCCATATCGACCTTCCCATTAGAGAACGCCTGCGATAATTGAGTAACGGCAGTATCAACTTGAGCAGCACTACCACCGAATCCTAAGATACCGTTGTTCATGGCTTCAAATATCTTCGTTGATTTACCGATCTTACCCGTGGACGCAGCTAACAGTTGGGTATTTCTAACCGCAGCATCCATTGGCGTGGGTAGCCCCGTGATGGCTTTATCCAGGTATTTCATTGAGCTACTCGTTTGCTTAGCCGAGAAACCCATGTTCTGAAATGACCTGGTAGCGTTATTCAAGGTATCAACACGAGCAATCGCATCACCCATTGAGTTGGTAATCAGCCCGATTCCTTTAGTGATTCCAGCCCCGATAACGTTGGCGCCTAAGAACTTACTAAATAACCCATTACCCTTACTGACGGACGTATTCATGTTATTGAAACCACTCGTTAGTCGGTTCGGTACTTTCGGGTCCATACCACCACTCATTGCTGATTTGAAGCGGCTCATCATGCTCTGACTTTTACCTAAACCAGACGCCAACTTATCCAATGAGCTACTAAAGCCGTCATTGATGCGAATCGTTGCACTAATTGTAGAGGACATATCGTAACCTCCTTTCTACATATTAAAAAAAAGGCTAAACCCATCAGCGGTGCGCCGGAGATACTCCTAGTATGTTGGACACGGAAACAATTAAAATTCCGGGTTCATATACTAGGAGTTTTTATATTGACTAAATATCGCTACACCATAGACGAAAAATTATTCTTTCTTGATTTGCTTGCT
>NZ_CATNVB010000039.1 GCF_951230165.1 Lentilactobacillus sp. Marseille-Q4993 | reverse complement strand
TTTAAATTGGGGACTCTAGGTCCAAGGGAGCATGCTCGGTCTTAAAGTTCATCTTCAGTGTAACTAAAAAAATCTAGATAGAGGATGAAGTTAATCATCTCTATCTAGATCTAATCTTAGATTGTTTTAATTACAATCGATTTCGTTTGGCCAAGGCTTTCAACACAATATAACCAATAATAACGCCAACTAATGCACTTAGGAAAAAGCTTGGAATGAAGAGATATAAGGCTCCTTTGGTTCCCATTAGCCAAGCTGCCAGTGGGTAAGCAACGATTGCCCCCAAAACGCCGGTTCCAATTAGTTCGCCGAGAGCAGCTAGCCAAAGTTTCTTTGTTCGTTTGAAAAATAAACCAACGAAAAATGCGCCAATCATGCTGCCAGGAAAGGCAAGAACGGTTCCGGTTCCCATAATATTCCTAAGCAGGGATGTGATGAACGCTTGAGCAACCGCCCACCAGGGGCCAAGCAGAACGCCAGAAAGTAGGTTAATCAGATGTTGAACTGGGGCAACTTTTGCGACCCCAATGTTGAATTCAAACAAACTACCGCCAACGATTCCAAGAGCGGAAAAAATAGCAGTTAATACGAGCGGATAAAGTCGATTTTGTTTCAAAATAAAAGTCCTCCAATGTTCGAAGACAAAGGGGGACTTGTGGTTGAAATGGACATTTTCTTCCGCCGGCGCTAACCAGATCAAGTTCAAGGGTCCGACCGTAGTCGTCTCAGCCAAGGGCTCCCCTAATGTCATCGAAGTTTCTGTTTTTATCAGTGTACCATTTTTTGCATTTGGAATGGGAACGAAAATGAAAATTGATTTTTAATTTTGGGGGATTGTGTTTCAGACGACGGGGGCATATGATTACATTGTTAATTAGTTCACAAAACTTGGAGGAAATAACAATGACAGAAAAAGTTGCAATGATTACTGGTGCGGGTCAAGGAATCGGCCAAGCAATCGCAGAAAGATTAGCTAAAGATGGTTTTGCAGTTTCACTTGTTGGCCGTCACTTGGACAAGGTTCAAAAGGTTGCTGATGAAATCAACAATAACGGTGGTAAGGCCATCGCTGTTAAAGCTGATGTTTCTGACCGTGATCAAGTCTTTGCTGCAGTTGCTGAAACTAAGGAAAAGTTTGGCGACTTTGATGTTATTGTTAATAACGCTGGTCTTGGACTAACAACCCCAATCGATACAATCACTCCCGATGATTTTGAATGGGTTTATAAAGTAAACGTTGGTGGAGTTCTCTGGGGAACTCAAGCTGCTCACAAGGCGTTCAAGGAATTAGGACATGGTGGTAAGATTATTAACGCCACTTCACAAGCCGGAGTTGTTGGTAATCCTAACTTAGCCCTCTATGTTGGAACTAAATTTGCTATTCGTGGTATCACTCAAACTACAGCTCGTGATTTAGCGGCTGAAGATATTACGGTTAATGCATTTGCACCAGGAATCGTTAAGACCCCAATGATGTTTGATATTGCTCATGAGGTTGGCCAAAATGCTGGTAAGAGTGATGAATGGGGAATGTCAACATTCTCAGATGGAATTGCACTTGGTCGATTGTCAGAACCCGAAGACGTTGCTAATGCAGTAGCATTCCTTGCTGGTTCAGACTCAAATTACATGACTGGTCAAACATTGATTGTTGATGGTGGAATGCAGTTCCAGTAAAAAAATAATGATATTGAAAACGACTCGGCGATTGCCGGGTCGTTTTTTCATTTTGTAGAAAGTGAGGAGGGTGCAATGTGGTTGCTTGCTTTCTTTGCTGGTACATAGTTAAAATGTGTTCGCCTTTTCGGCCACTCACAGTAGTTATCGCGACTATCTCCACTGCGTGTTCAATAGTTAGCGTTAACCTTGTGAAGGTTCACAGACGAAATCAAAGATTTCTGGTTCACTCTCCCGCCTATAAAAATAACGGACCTCACAAGAAAAATCACTTGTAAAGTCCGTTATTCCTATAGTGCTCAGTGACTCCCAAAGGGGCTCACACTCTACCTAAAACGGCTTCACACCACAATCTTTTCACCTAAATAAAAATGACGACCGCGCACTTCGTTTGCTCGCTCCTCATTTTCAATTTAGTGCTCAAAGATTAACCGTGGTGTTCAGCACTCTACTTCTTATACATATAATCTCTCGTCATCGGCAACTCATGCCCAGATGCACCCTTAGTCATCAAATATTGAACGACATCAATATTTCCGGACTTAAACGATGCGGCACAGGCCTGAAGGTAGAGGTCCCACATGCGGACGAACTTCTCATCAAACATTTCTTTAACTTTATCTTTGACTGCTAAAAAGTTTTCGTCCCAAATTTCCGTAGTTTTTTGATAGTGACGTCTTAACGACTCGACGTCATATACCTGCATACCGTTCTCAATGATATGATCCAGATTTTCGGTTAATCCAGGAATGTAACCACCTGGGAAAATCCACTTGTTGATCCAACCGTTGTAAGCACCGCCTTGTTGACGAGTGATTCCGTGAATCAATGCGGTTCCATCATCTGCTAAGTATCGAGCAACATCCTTAAAGTACTCGCCAAGGTTTTCCTTACCAACGTGTTCGAACATTCCAACTGATGTGATGTAGTCAAACTTAGCATCGCCAAGCTCACGGTAGTCAGTCAGTTGAACTTCAGCAACGTCTTCCAAACCAAGGTGCTTGATTTTTTTGCTAACGTAATCGTATTGTTCCTGACTTAAGGTTACACCAACAACTCGTAAATCGTACTTTTGAGCGGCAGTTAACATTAGAGTCCCCCAACCACAACCAATATCAAGTAAGGTTCTTCTTGGCTTGGGCTCCAGTTTTTTCAAAATATGTTCAACCTTATTCATTTGTGCAGTTTTCAAATCATCCTCTGGTGATTCAAAATAGGCACATGAATAGGTCATTGTGTCATCAAGCCATAAGCGGTAGAAATCATTACCAATGTCGTAGTGATTCTGAACATCTTCTTTACTTTCAGCCTCGTCGTGCGACTGTTTTGGCAAAAAGCGAATGTATTTCTTATTTCTCAAGAAACTTTCAGCACTTTGGTAGGCGGAGTATATCAAATCCTCAATACTTCCGTCGATTTCGATCCTACCGTCCATGTAGGCTTCGCCAAGAGCAATCGATGCATTTTTCATTACACTTCTAATTGAAATAGGTTCGTGAAAAGTGATCGCTACTTGGGGTGTTCCATCTCCGTACACTTCCGATGAGCCATCCCAATAATTAACCTTGACTGGCATATCGAATGACTTTTTGAAGAGCGTTTTGTAGAATTGTTTTTCAAGCATAGATCCGTTCCTTTCAAAATGATTTCAAGGGTCATTATACGCTTTTTAATTATTAGTAAACTAGTAAATTCAAGTTTATTAGTCGTTAATCTTTAATGTTATAATTGTTTTGAACTGAATATTAGGAGGGTTTTAATTTGAAGAAATGGATATGGATTATTGTCGTAATTATTGTTGCGGGGTCAATCGGTGGCTATGCATATGCGCGACATACTCAGAATGAAAAGCTATATACCCAGGAAATCAAAAGGGGGAATGCCCAAATTTCTGATCAAGACTACAAGGGGGCTGAGAAGTCTTTCTCAGATGCTTTGAAACGGAAATCGAACGGGACAAAGGCGAAAACACTTCGGAATCAAACCCGTAAGTTTATGGATGCCAATGAACTGTTGAACAATAAAAAGTTTAAGGATTCACAGGATAAATACCGTGAAGTTACTGCAATTAAGAAGGGAAATGAGCAGTTAGTCGACCGGGCTAATTCACAGATCAAACTGCTGGATAAGATTCAAGCAAACGTCAAGAGTTATACGGCTGCGTACACTGCTGCTCTTGAACAAAATAAGAATAAGCAATATGCTGATTCCAATGATACTTTGAATAAGCTACTTAAAGATAAGAACTTCCAGCAACCGTACTATACAGATATCTTGCAAAAGGTAGTTCAACTGCAGACCAATAATAATGCTGCTTTGAGCAACCAGAGTCAAAGTACTGATACTAATGATGATAATGACTCAAAGGATAATTCAGGAAGTCAGTCTGATTCTAATGTAACTAGTGGTGGTAGTACTGATTCTAAAAGTGATAAGGGGTCAAGCAAGAACAACACCAGTTTGACACCCGCAGAAAAGAAAGCTGCTAAGAACTACAAGGGTTCAAATGAGTACACCGTAAAACCAAAGGATAAGCAGGTTAACGGTAAGCAAGTTCAAAAAGCCCAGATTTTAACTGCCCGTCAAGAATTGAAGGAAGCAGGAGTTAATCCAGACGCATTTAGTGATCAAGACATCATTGAGGTTATCAAGGGTGCTTACAATAAGAACCAAACAATCGCTGAATACGCCAAGAAAAACTTGAATAAGTAATTGATAGGAGAATGCCATTGACTACGTGGGAAAAATTTATTAACAACGTGCCGCTGCGAAGAATTGTTGTGTTGTTAGGAATAATTGGGGTTTTGATTGCGGTCAGAAGTATGATGAGTATTATTTTACTGACGTTTATCTTCTGTCTACTCGTGGTCAAACTAACGGGATTTGTTAGAAGGTTTATCAAAATTCCAGCTGGAATTATAGTTACAGTGGTGTACCTACTAGTTATTCTCGCCATGTATCTCGCTTTAACTAAATATATTCCGGAATTTGCTCACTCGTCAGTTAATTTTATTGGTCAAATGGTAGATTTCTACAGTGATCCCAAGAACCTACCCGATGACAAAACCCTTCACTGGTTGAATGATATGGTGCAACAAAGTCATATTATGAGCCAAGTTAAAAATGGGGTAGGTCTGATTTGGCATTCGATTACAACCGTAACAACAATGGGAGTTACTTTATTCCTATCGTTAATGTTGAGTTACTTTTTCACTGTTGAGTAAAACGCCATGCAAAGCTTTTCCCAGTCGTTTATTGATAGTAAGGTTAGTTGGCTATTTTCTGATCTTGCTTACTTTGGTAAAAAGTTTGTTTCGACTTTTGGAGTGGTTATTGAGGCGCAATTTTTCATCGCTATTTGCAACACTATTCTAACCACGATTGTGCTGGTGTTTATGCACTTACCACAAATTCCAGTCCTAGCAGTGATGATCTTTATTCTTAGTTTGATTCCAGTCGCTGGAGTGATTATTTCATTTATTCCACTGTCCCTAGTGGGGTACTCGGTCGGCGGAATCACGGATGTTATCTATTTGATTATTACGATTATCATTGTCCACGCATTGGAAGCATACGTCCTTAATCCTAAGTTCATGTCGTCTAGAACGAACCTGCCGATTTTCTACACGTTTGTTGTATTGTTAATTGGTGAACATTTCTTTGGTGTGTGGGGGTTGATTTGCGGAGTTCCAGTATTCACTTTCTTCCTTGATATAATGGGAGTTAAGTACCATCACGGGTTTGACTCCGACCACAAAGTCCTGCGGTAATTTTAGGATTGCTATCGAAAAATATTTTCATTTGGTGTAAAATCTAAGGAGTATATAGAAAGAAAGAGGTAATTATCTTGGCAAAACTTGTATTGATCCGTCATGGTCAAAGCGAATGGAACTTATCTAACCAATTCACAGGTTGGGTAGACGTTGATTTAAGTGAAGAAGGCGTTAAGCAAGCTCAAAACGCTGGTAAGCTTATCAAAGAAGCCGGTATTGAATTTGACTACGCATTTACATCTGTATTAACTCGTGCCATCAAGACTTTACACTACGCTTTGGAATATTCAGACCAACTCTGGATTCCAGAAACTAAGACTTGGCGTTTGAACGAACGTCATTATGGTGCTTTGCAAGGCCAAAACAAGGCAGAAGCCGCAGAAAAATTTGGTGAAGACCAAGTTCACATCTGGCGTCGTTCATACGATGTATTGCCTCCACTTTTGGATGCAAGTGATGAAGGTTCAGCTGCTAACGACCGTCGTTACGCAAATCTTGATCCAAACATCGTTCCTGGTGGTGAAAACCTTAAGGTTACTCTTGAAAGAGTTATGCCATTCTGGGAAGACCAAATCGCACCTAAGTTGCTTGACGGCAAGAACGTTGTTATTGCTGCCCACGGTAACTCACTACGTGCATTGAGCAAGTACATTGAAAACATTTCTGATGAAGACATCATCAACTTGGAAATGGCTACTGGCCAACCAGTTGTTTATGACTTTGACGAAAAGTTGAATGTTTTGAACAAGACAAAGCTTGGTTAATTCCAATCAAAAAGCCCAACTCGCAAGAGTTGAGCTTTTTTTTGTTTGGCTGTAAATTTTCGGTGATTAAGCAAACATAACTTTATATAAGAATGCAGCCACAAGACCAGCAGCAATCGGTGCAACCACTGGTACCCAAGAATAACTCCATTGTGAGTCACCCTTCGATTTTAAAGGATAGAGGGCATGAAGAATTCGGGGACCTAAGTCTCTGGCAGGGTTCAACGCCGGACCAGTTGCCCCACCAAGTGATGCAACCAATGTCATTACTAAGAATCCAAGTGAGAGGTTAGCAACGCCAATGTTGCTCTTGAAGGCTTGCTCATGGGTAATTACTAATGCGGCAAACACAAGTAGGAAGGTACCAATAAATTCATTGATAAATCCATCAAGTCTTGAGTGAGCGTTATCGATAGTTGAGAAGGTTCCTAGAATGGCGGTGGGGTTGTCCGTTTTGTCATAATATGGTTTGTAGCTCCAGATTACTAATAACTGACCAAAAACCGCTCCCAACATCTGGGCAATCAAGTAAGGAAGAACTTCTGACCAAGGGAAGAGGCCATTAGCTGCTAATCCTAACGTCATTGCTGGATAAATTTGGGCGCCAGATACTGAGCCAAACATCATAACGGGAATCATAACCCCGGCACCGTATCCGAGGGCGATTAAAATCCAGCCACCTTGGCTGCCCTTGGTACCTTTAAGGTCAACGTCCGCTACCGAACCGTTACCTAATAACACTAAAATTGCTGTTCCAATAAATTCTGCTGCTGTTCTAATTACTAAACTGTATTCCATTGTTTTCAACTCTTTCAATTTTATTTAAGAAAAGAGCGAAATGATCATTCCATCATCTCGCTAGGATTAAGGAAACTCCTAGAGACATCGATGAAATGAAGAAAAGATCTTCACAATTATCACCTCGAAAAAAGAATATTTTAAATATACTACTTACTTTTAGTAAGTACAACACCTTTTAGTAAAAATGGCCATAAAAAATGAGACCAGATATTTCAGCTATTGGAAATATCTGCTCCCGTTGCTTGTCAGTGATAATTATATAGTTTGAGTATTTCGTTAATAAATTCTATTTCCGTATCATGACGCTAGTAATGCCATTACCAGATGTCCACTAATAATTAAATCACCTTCACCCTATGGTGGCAAGCTATTCTTTTATAAAAACAAGATTGGTATTGCTAGATAGAGTTTCATCAAAGTGGAAGTCTAGCCGGTCAAATTTGATCAATTGGTCTGGGGATGTAATGTTGTGCTCAGCAGCGTAGCGCACCATTTCGCCACGAGCCATCTTAGCGAATGTGGCTTTTGTTTTGAGCTTGTCACCATCACGCTGTTTGAAGTCGATTGAGATCATGGTGTCATTATCCGTTAGAAAGGGCGTTATTGCGGAGGCGTATTCTTTCGAAGCCAGATTGATTATAGGACCGGCAGAACCACTGGTGAGTTCACTATAAATATTGTCGCCCCAGAAGTCATAAATTGAACTGGTTCCGGCTACTTCTAGTTTTGATTGCATCTCAAGTCGGTATGGAACGATTCCGTCAAATGGTCGGAGAATACCGTAAAATCCAGACAAAATACGAAGATTATTTTGGACGTACTCCAACTGCTCGTGGGTGAACACGCTAGGAGCCATGTACTGATACTGGATACCTGTGTAACTAATCAAAGCAGGAGTAAGTACTTTGCGGTCAGTCAAGTCGGTTCGTTGGAGAATATCGTAATTAGTCTGGGTTAGTTTATCACTAGTGTGCCATAGCTTCTTGGCATCATCGTAGCTAAGCTGTTTTAGTTTGGTGAGAATTTGTTGGGCTTTATCGATAAACACGGGCATACCTTGAATATTAAAGTCATCTGGATTCACCGTCATTTTTTTGGCAGGGGCAATTATAAACTTCATGTCATCCTCCGGGTAATTTGCTATTGTCAATCTAATCAGTTTGGAAGAAATAATTCAAGTAAATTTTTTTAGTTTGTGAAAACTGGCGTTCTGACAAAGATAGATGGAGTTTATGAAAACGTTTGCGTAATTTACTACTTGCATTTTTATGTATGCGCTTTAAAATGGGTATTATCAAGTATGCAAACGTTTATCGTTAAAGGAGGAAGTACTATGAAATTAGGAAGTGTTGAAGCAGGGGGAACCAAATTTGTTTGTGCAGTTGGAAATGAGGATTACCGAATTTTAGATCAAACTCAATTTCCGACAACGACGCCGGAAGAAACTTTACAGAAGACGGTGGATTACTTTAAACAATTTGATGATATTAAAGCAATTGCCATCTCTACGTTTGGACCAGCCGAGTTGAGAAAGAACCATCCTCAATATGGATTTATTACTAACACACCAAAGAAAAACTGGCCATATACTGATTTTGTTGGCTTTATCAAAAAACAAATCGATGTGCCGATTTTCTTCACTACCGATGTAAATGGGTCAGCTTATGGTGAGTACATAATGGCAACGTTATTCAACCAACATGTTGACTCACTGACTTACTTCACGATTGGAACTGGTGTCGGGGCAGGAACTGTTATCAAGGGTAACTTTATTGGTGAACTTGGTCATCCAGAGATGGGCCACGTTAGATTGAAGCGCCACCCAGATGATTTAGATTTTGCGGGAATTTGTCCTTATCATGGTGACTGCTTGGAAGGATTGGTTTCAGGACCAACATTTGATGCACGATTAGGTAAGAAGGGAAAAGATGTGCCGTTGACTGATCATGTTTGGGACATCATGGCGTACTATATTGCCCAAGCTGCCCTTCAAATTACGTTATCGATGCGTCCAGGGAAAATTGTTTTTGGAGGTGGAGTTATGAGTGAAGCCTTCTTAGATAAGGTCAGAGAACAATTTGCTGACTTGATGAATGACTATGTTGAGGTAGGGGACCTCAAGGAATATCTTGTAATGCCACTAGTTAAAAACAATGGTTCAGCAACTGTTGGTGATTTTGCGATGGCTCTCAAGGAATACAATAAGTAAGGAGAGTTTCAAAAATGACAAACGCGAATACAATCAATAGTCACCGAACGATTTCGATGACTCAATCAATTATGTTTTTTATTTTGTCACTTGTGATCAACTCGGCGGGGAACGTGTTGACTTTAGTGACTAGTGCAAAAATTCACCCATCCTATTTAGGCTCAGCGTACTGGACAGCTGCTGAAGCCAATCTAAGTGTTGCGTTTGGCTGGAACCTTTTCTGGACATTCCTAATTATTGGAATTCTTAATACAGTACTTAACGCTATTCTAGTTGGTAAGTGGGAGTGGGGACGAGCACTAGGAAATTTGATCTTTATGGTGCCATTTTCGGGGTTGATTCAAATCTTTCAGGACTTTTTCATGGGGAAGTATGCATTTTTCAAAGGATTACCAGATGCAAACTCGGTCGGGATGATTATTTTTTATATCGTTCTAAACTTTTTCGGGGTTGCGCTGATTGGAACGGCTATTTCAATTTATCAACGGGTCAACTTGGTTTTGCACCCTGCTGATGATTTGATGCAGATTTTAAGGTTTAAATATTTCAAGGGCAATGCCAATATAGCAATGTGGGCATCGTATATTCCGCCAACATTGATGGCGATTCTGGCCTTTATTATCACAAGACAGTTTACTAACTTTGGATTGGGAACGATCTTTGCCTTCTTATTCCAAGGAGGAATTACGGGAATTGCTGATACTCGAGTGTTCCCACGGCTCAAGCACCAGGCGTTAAACGTTGGTGACAAAGACTAACCATTTGATTGGAGAGAAATAAATTGGCTCATATTAAATTTGATAGTTCAAAACTAGATAAGTTTGTGCATGATAATGAATTAGGTGAAATGCAAGCAATGGTCACAGCTGCAGACAGTGAGCTCCGCAAGGGGACCGGAGCAGGCAGTGATTTTCGGGATTGGTTGACGTTACCAACTGATTTTGACAAGGATGAATTTGCTCGAATTAAGGCCGCTGCTAAAAAAATCCAGGGTGATTCAAAAGTATTAGTTGTGATTGGAATTGGTGGTTCCTACCTTGGAGCCAAGATGGCAGTCGACTTTCTTCACGATACATTCTTTAACTACTTACCAGATGATCAGCGGGAATTTCCACAAGTGTTTTTCGCCGGCAATTCACTCAGTCCATCGTATGTGTATGATTTACTGAATTTGATTGGTGATCGTGATTTTTCAGTTAACGTTATCTCCAAGTCAGGGACTACCACGGAACCTTCAATTGCGTTTAGAATCTTCAAGGAACGGCTTATTGAAAAGTACGGCTTGGACGGCGCAAATCAAAGAATCTACGCAACTACTGATAAGCAACGTGGGGCTTTGCGTGAAGAAGCAATTGCTAATGGTTATGAAACATTTGTTATTCCAGATGGAGTTGGTGGTCGGTACTCAGTACTAAGCCCGGTTGGATTGCTACCAATTGCCGTTTCTGGCGCAAGTATTGATGATTTGATGCAAGGAGCTGCAGATGCCCAAACGGCTTACACAGACGAAAATTTAGCCAATAACGAGGCCTACCAGTATGCCGCTCTGAGAAATATTTTGTATCGCAAAGGGTATACCACTGAACTACTGGAAAATTATGAGCCTAATATGCAGTACTTAGCTGAATGGTGGAAGCAACTAATGGGTGAATCTGAAGGTAAGGACGAGAAGGGAATTTATCCTTCGTCCGCAAACTTTTCAACCGATTTGCATTCACTAGGTCAGTACATTCAAGAAGGCCTTAGAAACTTGATGGAGACAGTAGTGGTTGTTGACAAGCCAAATCATGATATGGATATTCCTTCTGAAAAGGACAATCTTGATGGATTGAAATACCTTGAAGGGCACACGATGAGTTTTGCCAATACAAAGGCATTTGAAGGGGTGACCCTTGCTCACACCGACGGGAATGTTCCAAACATGAGCATTCACATACCGGATCAGACGCCATACACGTTAGGGTACTTGATTTACTTCTTTGAAGTTGCCGTTGCTGTTTCCGGTTATCTTAATGGCATCAACCCATTTAACCAACCGGGGGTTGAGGCTTATAAAAAGAATATGTTTGCTTTGCTGGGCAAACCTGGATTCGAGGAACTAGGTAAAGAGCTTAATCAACGACTTTGATTTCGGTTTGTTGTTTGATAGCGTTAGTGGTATATTAATGGACAAACAAATTAGATTTTGCACTAACGAAAGGCGGTAGACTTAGATGGCATCATTGTATGATTTCAAGGAAACTGAAATGAGTGGGCAAGAGATTGATTTTGACCAATACCGAGGTAAGGTGTTGATCGTGGTAAATACCGCAAGTAAGTGTGGGTTCGCACCACAATTAGAGGGACTCGAAGATTTATACAAGAAATATCATGACGAAGGTCTAGAAGTAATCGGAATTCCTTCAAACCAGTTCAAACAAGAGTTGGAGACTGATGAGGAGACCAGTGATTACTGCCAGGTTCATTACGGAGTAACTTTTCCGATGACTAAGCGAGTAAGGGTCAATGGTGACGACGAGGATCCGCTGTTTACTCACCTCAAGGAAGAGTCCCATAATGGGCGAATCAAGTGGAATTTTACTAAGTTTCTAGTTGATCGTAACGGGAAGCTAGTTAAGCGCTATGCGCCAATTACTAAGCCAGAAAAGATGGAGTCGGATATCGTGGCTGCATTGAAAGCCTAGTTGGTGTCACTATAAATAATATCCGGTCAATTAGCCGCAGATTTTTTCAATTATTGGAAAAATTTGCGGTTTTTGTTTGTGAAATCAATTTAATAAATCCTTATATAAAAACAGAATAAAAAAAGTTTGTGAAAAAGAATATAATTACTTAACCGCTTTCAAATTAAATGATATTATGTAGGCGTAGTTATAAGAGTTTTATATGGGGGAGGGAGTAACATGAATAAATCGTATAGCTATAAGCGACTAACAAAAGTATTGTTAATAACGTTAGTCACTGCATTTTCAATATTGATTGCCGGTGGATTCTTGATTTTTAAGAATGAAGCCCCAAGACCCGCAAAAGTGGTTGACCAGAATGGAACTGAACTTATTTCAAAACATTCTTTATTGTCTGGTCAAGCTGTCTATGAAAAATATGGGCTTGCGGATTACGGAACTTATTTGGGGAATGGTTCTTATATTGGTCCAGATTACACTGCGCAAGCGCTGCACGTGTATCTTGGAGGAATGAATCAGTATTATGCTCAAAAGCTCTACAAGAAGGATTTTAAGCAATTATCTGATTTAAAACAGGGTGGTATTAAAGCAAAGGTTAAGAAAGAGATTAAGGTTAACCGTTACGATGCCGCTAAAAAGACTTTGACGTTAACCTCAGCTCAGGCTGCTGGTTTACAAAAACTGCAGAGATACTACAAGAAGGAATTTGTTAATAACCCTGAACAGGCTGGACTGCCTAAGTCAATGATCAACCAGACTAAGACAGATGCCTTCATGTACAAGGGAAATAAGATTGAACAATTAACCAACTTCTTCTTCTGGGGAGCATGGTTGTCATCAACCAACCGACCAGGAAGGGACTTTACGTACACGAATAACTGGCCGTATGACCTCGATGCTGGTAATGTAATGCCGGCTGAAGCCATGATTTGGACAGCAATTTCCGTTGCATTGCTAGTTGTTGGGGTTGGAGTAATTATTTACTTCCAACGTCGTTACCAATTCGATATGGATTCGCGCTACTTGCCAAATGAGCCGGTAAAGGTTAATGCGGATGTGCCGATCACAAGCAGTCAACGCAAGTTTGCAAAGTACTTTGTAATCGTTATGCTGATGTTCCTGCTGCAGATTTTAATGGGTGAGTTAATGTCTCACTACTACGTGGAAAACGAGTTCTTTGGAATCCCACTGCAGTATATTTGGCCGTTTAACGTTGCCAAGAGTTGGCACCTTCAGTTGGTTATCTTCTGGGTTGCTACTACTTGGCTGGCAACTGGTATTTACATTGTGCCGCGAGTGCTCCGGCGAGAGCCAAAACGGCAAGGACTATTGGTCGACCTATTGTTTGTTGGTCTGATTATCTGTATCGGTGGTTCAATGCTTGGTGAATGGGGCTCAGTTTTGGGTGTCTTTAACAAGAACTGGTGGTTATTCGGTAACTTTGGCTGGGAATACCTAGAATTAGGGAAGTTCTGGCAAGTTGTCTTCATACTGGCGATGGTTCTCTGGATCATTATTTTGATGAGAGGGTTCATTCCAGCGATGAAGAGAAGGTTGGACTACGACCGAACTCGTTTAACTACCCTCCTATTCTGTGGGGCAATCGCAATTCCAGCCTTTTACTTGGCATCGCTAATCATTTTGCCTAACTCACACGTTACCTTCGCTGATTATTGGCGTTGGTGGATCGTTCACCTTTGGGTTGAAGGAATCTTCGAATCGTTTGCCGTTATTTTGATTGGTTGGTTGATGGTGGATATGAAACTGACCACGGTACGGTCAACCGTTCGGGCTCTCTACTTCCAAGTTATTCTATTGCTTGGTTCTGGAGTCGTTGGAATGGGACACCATTACTTCTGGCAAGGTGACCATTCAATCTGGCTCGCACTGGGTGCCTGTTTCTCAGCCCTAGAAATTGTGCCACTTTGCTTGCTGGTATGGGAAGCATACACTCATTATCGAGTTTACAAGGACACTAAGATTGAATTTCCATATAAAGGAACATTTATCTTCCTTATGTGGACAGGTATCTGGAACGCTGTTGGTGCCGGTGCTCTTGGCTTCTTGATCAACGCACCTGCAATCAACTACTTCGAACACGGTACTCAATGGACTTCTGCCCATGCCCACGCGTCAATGGCCGGAGTTTACGGGATGTTCTCAATCGCAATTTTACTTTATACGATGAGAAATATTACCAAGAAGGAATTTTGGTCTCCTAAGGTTGAAAAACTAGTTCGTTGGGCTGCTTGGCTCACCAATATTGGTTTAGCTGGGATGGTATTCATTACGCTGATGCCTGTTGGTCAGATTCAGTTGATCGACGCATTGAAAAACGGGTACTGGCACGCTCGCCAGACTAGTTTCTACCATGAGCCATTAGTGTCTAAGTTCTTATGGGCTCGGATGGCGCCTGATTTGATCTTTACCGCTGGAGTCTTGATTCTGTTGTACATTGTTGTTAAAGGTTTCTTCAACTTGAAGAAAGACGATAATGCTGCTGCGGAAAAAGCTCTGGTTAAGATGGGTGAAGAAGCAGAAAAGGAAGATGCTGCTGAGCTTAAAAATTAAACTTGAAGGAACGTTGGTTCTAACATACAATGCCTGCAACAGGTAAATAAAAGTGGTACTGCTAATTTCAGATTCTTGAAATTAGCAGTGCCACTTTTTGATGTTCTTAAAGAAGAATGATTTTGTTACTATTTCTTGATGATTAGTTTAATTGCTTCATCAATCTTTGCTGACTGTTCCGCACTGTTAGCAGTTGGATGCTCGAGGCACTCCTTGAGATTATCAGCCACAATAATGCCAATAGTTCGATCAACGCTAGAACGAACCGCACTGAGCTGGGTAATGACGCTCATACAGTCACTATCATCAGTCAACATTTTTTGAATCCCACGTAGTTGACCCTCAGCACGTTTGAGTCGATTACTGATTGTATCTTTATCAGTCATTAGGCAACTTCACCCTTCCAAGCAATCATGCCACCCTCAACGTTGGTGACGTTGAATCCTTTACTGCCAAGAAAGTTGCAGGCAGTAGCAGAGCGGTTACCGGAACGACAGATGACGTAGTAATGAGTGTTTTTGTTTAGCTTTGAGAAGTCATTAGCTAGGGTAGTTAAGGGGAAATTAGTAGCCCCAGGGATGTGGCCAGCGTTAAACTCAAAGCTTTCTCGAACATCAATTACGGTGATGTCCGAATTATGTTCCTTATTAAAAAAATCTTGGTTTGAAATTGAATCAATCATAAAAAAGCCTCCAAAGTTATTATCTGCATTCAATAATACCCCCGGGGGTATGTTCATGCAAGTTAACTTTAGTGGTTTGATTTATCGTTATTGATGATGATATCGCTAAAAAGTTGAACTAATCCAATCAGACCCAATGGGATAATGTCGAGGGCGGTTCCAATCAGTAGGATTCCGGGGGCACCGGAGTCCTTAGCGTTTGTGTAGCATAGTGGCAAAAAGCCCAGAAAAGCGATAAAGATGACGAATAATGCTAGTTTGATATGATTGATCAGCCTTGCAAATTTTGCAGTTGGAAACGGTTCTTCAGTTGCAATCTTAGCGATTTGAAACAGTGAACAGGTTGCACCGATTGCAGAGAATGAACAGATGTAGATTGCTGCGATGAACAGTATTTGTTGGAATGAGTAGTTTACCCCCGGTCCCGTAATCAACTGGATTGTGACTAAAATTGCGATTAGCAGGAAAAAGCAGCTTAGTAGTAGGACACTTAGTTTGGTCAGCGTGGATTTAAATGACATGTGATTACCCCCCTTTGATAGTATTTTAAGCTAGGAAACGATGAAGGGTGGGGGATGAAACTAAATTTTAATAATTTATATTCTTTTATTGAATAACATATGTTATTGTGTTCATATGAAAGGAATGACATGTGTATGGATAAAAATGCCATTATTGAAGAACGGCACTTGAATGAATCGGTACGGATCTTTAAGATTTTAGGAAATCCGGTGAGACTCATAATGCTAAAGGCTCTTGAAAAAACTGAATTAAACGTTAGCCAGCTTGGAGAGTTATTGGGAGTTGAACAATCAGTTGTTTCGCACCATTTGGCAACGTTGCGCGAACACCAGTTAGTTCAATCTACTCGGGATGGAAAGCAAATTTATTATAAATTAACTGACCCTCATATCATCGATGTTGTTGATGAGATGATTGATCATACGGATCATGTTTTAAGGGGGAAACAGCATGGAGAGTAGTAATTCAGTTGCTATTAAGCACGGCCTGCTCGTTGAGTATTTTTCGACTGTTTGGATGGCCTTTGAATTTGTTGTTGGCTTTGCATCAGGAGTGCAGGCTGGCTCAGTCTTACTGATTGCATTTGGATTGGATAGCGTTCTCGAAACGATTTCTGGGGGGACCCTTATTTGGCGATTGAAGAAGGAACAAAATGGAGCTGATAGTAGCACGGTTGCTATGGCAGAAAAAAGGTCATCAATGGTAGTGGGGGTTATCTTGATACTCCTTGCGGTATATGTGATCGGCGTGTCAGTATTTAATTTACTAAATAGGATTAAGCCAGATACTAGTGCAAGTGGAATTGCAATCGCAGTTGCTTCGGTATTTTTGATGCCAATTCTGGCGATTATCAAGCGCCACATTGGCCAAGCAGCGGGGTCAGCCGCTTTGGTGGAGGATGGGTTATGTAATATCACCTGCGCCTATATGGCAGCCACAGTTTTGATAGGGGCTCTTTTAAACGCTTTCTTTGGCTGGTGGTGGGCAGATTCGATTGCTGCCTTAGCGTTAGTCTACTTTATTGCTAGTGAGGGTTGGGAGTCCATTCAAGAAGCGTTAGAATAGAATGTAAATAGGGGGATGGATGCACAATGAACGAAAAGTCTGATTTAGTTGAACAGGCTAACAATGATGTAAGCAAATTCTGGGTACAACTTAGAAACGACGATAGAATTCGTGGTATTCGGGGTGTCAGTGAATTTCAAAAGAAAATGGTGATTACTAATTTTGTGGCTTCAGTTAGATTGTTTGGGACAATTGATATGGGGAGCTGGACGTTTAGCGACGTTTTTCACGGCATCGAAACGCTTTTAGGTTCTGAAGGTAATCGGGGCACTGATAATCATGAGGTTGCAAAGGGATATTTAGTAATTAAGAATTTTCTTCAGTGGGGGTATGACGAACAGGTTTTGCCATCAATTACTGAAGGTGATTTTAAAAGTGCAATGACCTTTCTTGATAGTTATATGTATTCAAAGAGTGCAGACATAAGCGCCGATTCTGGGACAATCTCAGCAATCGGTAACTACGAGGGAGTTGGAATCGACACCAGTTTTTACATACTTGATGGGGCAGTCGGGACAAGCATCAAGCCTTGGAACAGAAGTGAATATAATGAGGTTTGCCAGCAGTGCCTCTCCCTTTGCAAAAGATTTTTTGTCAGCGAACGCCGAAAGGGGATAATGGCCAGTTTAAAGGCAGAACAGGTGAAATTTTATGTGATGAATTTTGCGCAGGCAATGTACAACTATCATCGAGAGACGCCTGCAAACTGGTCAACTAAGGCAGAGAAAGATGTTTTGACAGGTTGGTTTGTTAAGAATATGGTGATTCCGTTTACCGAGTATGCAAATATTAGGCCGGTTCTGGTCAGGTTCTTTGATTTTGCTGCCGGTAAAAAGGCTATTCCGACTGGAGTTGCCTATCTTATGGGGCAGATGGCGATTGAAACTTCAGCAACAATGGAACGGCTGGCAGGGGACCCAGCTAATTATAGTGCAGAGAAGATATTAGGGATGAAATTAGTTGATCCTAATTTTGATCCAAATGAAAAGCAAGTGGTTGATACAGCCAAAATTGTTTCCTTTGATTTGTGGAAAAAGAGAAACCATATTTAAGCAATAAAGAGGTTCTCACCGACGAATATCGATGAGAACCTCTTTATTGCTTATTTAGGCTGTACACTTTTTAGTGTGATAGAGAAATCTATCGCACTATTTTTTTGGACGCAAAAGGACACCTGTCCCTTTTGCTATAATGAATTCACCACAAACCATTTAGAAAAGAGGAAAACAGATGTC
>NZ_CATNVB010000038.1 GCF_951230165.1 Lentilactobacillus sp. Marseille-Q4993 | reverse complement strand
GATGGGCCAGTTTGACGCTCGGAATTTAATTCCACTGGTGTTGGCGACCTCAACCTCAACTTTAGTATAGTAAAAGAGGTATCAAGATTGTCGTCACAATCTTGATACCTCTTACATTAGGATGTTTGACGAAGAGCCAGTAATGATAAATAGCTAATAAAAAAGCTCCTAACTGGGATTACCAGCTAGGAGCTTTTCTTCAACTTAATTAGTATGATAAATCAGCAGCTCTTGCATAACCAACTGCGTGCCACCATGGAGCGTGGACTTTTTCAGTTACAACGCCACGATTTTGTGAGTCGATCATCTTACCGTTACCGATATACATACCAACATGAGAAATGCTGTGCTTGCTACCACCGAAGAAGACAAGATCACCCTTCTTCAAATGTTTCTTGGAGACGTGCTTTAACTTGTTGTATTGTTGTTGAGCGGTTCTTGGGATATGCTTCTTGATTGATTTCTTGTAGACGTACTTAGTGAAACCAGAACAGTCGAATCTAGAAGGACCAGTTGCGCCCCAAACATATCTAGCACCAAGGTGAGCCTTAGCCGTTTTTAAGACCTTACTGTACTCGTGCTTTGCTGCACTTGCGTTGTCAGCTGTTTGATATGAAGCAGCAAAGAATGCAAATACCGCTGCGACTAATAATAATGGTTTTAAGATGGTGTTTTTTATGCTTGTAGAAAAGATAATGAATTACTCCTTTATTTTGAAATTATTTTTTAGTAAACGTAAGCCTTGTTGGCTGTGATGTATTTTCCGTTAGTTAATTGGAATCTGTAAGCCCCGTGATCTGAGCGAACAACGTCTTTAACCTTCAAGGTCTTTGCTGCCTTGACCTTAGTTGAACGGTGCTTAAAGTTTTTATCAGTATATTCATAGACTGATTTCTTAGTTTCAATTTTTTTATCACTTGGAACTGAGGTGAAGTAAGTTGGCTTTGCAACACTCTTTGAACCGTACCATGAGTTAATTGCAGTGGTGTTTAATGCCTTGTTTAAATCAACTCGATTAGGAATCCCACTGATTTTACCCTTTGATGTGTATTGCCATAAGTCAGCGTCTACGTTTGGCTTAGCTGAGTAGTTAGCAATCCAAGAACCATCAAACTTTGAGTAGTTGATTTTGTGAACTTGTACGTAGTTTTGGTATGAGTAGTAAACTAATGGTTTGTCAGTCAACTTTCGCATTTGGCTTAACCAAGCGTTGACATATGATTGTTCGCTACCCTTACCCTTACGGTGTTCGTTGTCTAATACGTAGAAACGAGCCTTTTGACTTGCCCGGCTATAGAACGCCTTGGCTTCCTTTTTTGCGTCGGCCACACTACTGAACTCAGCGTATGCGTATTGACCAAATGGAACGCCATTGTTGTATGCGCCGTTAGCATTAATATCTTTATTTTTATCAACGGAGAAATCTGCGTCGCCGTTGTTTCCGTGTTGAACTCGGATGATTGCCATTTTTAGGCTTTTAGAAGCTTTATTCCAATTGATTGTTCCCTGATATTGAGAAACGTCTGCAATTTTCGTCTTGCTGGCGAATGCAGATGTGCTAAAAGTGAAAGCGGCAAGTGCACCCATGAAGAATCCAGCTAATTTTTTCTTATTAATAGACATGTAAGATGTCCCCCTTGTTTAATTTACAAAGAGAATTATAAAAAATTAATGCTACCAGCAGGTATCAGGACTGTGTCATAAATGTTAAGAAAAGTTTCAACCAAAATTCATGTTCTTTTAGTGTTGATATAGTAGGCTTAAATGCAAACATATATTTTTGAAAAAAGTTAAAAAAAGCCAAAATTTTCTAGTTTTTGCTGAAAAAAGCTTGAAAAAGAGGAAAATGTTGCAAAAAGCACTGGATGATGTAACATTTGTGCAACCTTTTTTAGCATTTGGTAATGACTTAGCTAGGAAATAAGTTATTATCAGTTAAAAGGCGTAAATGCGGTAAAATAATTTTATTAAGAGAAACTACAGTTAGAGAGAGTTCTATTATGCAAAACAGTGGTAAACAAAAAATTCGTTTCTATATTGAAGCAATTATCATTCCAATTATTGTTGTATCAGTGATTTTTATGTTCCTTCAGGTCGCTCCCTTTGGCCAAAATACATTTTTGATCAGCGATTTATCAACGCAATATCTCCAATTTTTTACGGAATTAAAACGTCAATTGATTCACTTTAACTTTTCTACATATTCGTTTTTGATATCGTTAGGTGATGGGACAGTTCCCATCTATTCCTACTATTTATTAAGTCCATTCAACCTAATTATCTTGCTGTTTAAAAATGCGCAATTACCGATTGCAATCAACCTGATTATCTGGCTGAAAATTATTTTGGCCAACATCTCAATGACTTGGTTTTTATCTAAAAAGTATCAGCGGTACGACCTGGTGGCAATCGCTGGTGGAATTGCTTATGGCCTTTGTGGGTTTGTTGCGATGTATTTCTACGATTTAATGTGGCTCGATGCAGTGATGATGTTACCAGTTATCGTCTACTGCCTAGAACAACTATTTTATCGAAATAGGGTCTGGGGGTATGTTGCTGCTCTGACATATACGATCATTACTAACTATTATATGGGCTATATTCTGTGTATTTTTATGCTAATTTACGTTGGCTATTTGACGCTATTAAATCGCAAACCCGAATTAAAGTTTGCACAATTAATTAAAGATAACCGCAAACAATTAGTTAGGTTTCTCTGGTATTCATTGATTTCAGGAGTTCTGTCCGCAGTTATTTTGATTCCGACTGGGATTGCGATGGTTACAACCGGTAAGGGAAGTTTTGCCCTTAAAAATTTCTACCTAAAGGGGAGTTTCAATTTTAGTGCGTTTGCCAATCTTGGGTTGGGGACAAATAACTTTGCTGGCCGATTGGTTCATGGACCAAGTTTATTCTGTGGCAGTTTGTTTATAATCGCGGTGGTGGTGTTTTTCCTTGCACATCAAATTAGTCGTCAGAGTAAACTCGCGGCTGGAATATCGTTGGCAATCATTTGTTTTGCAATGTGGTTCCGACCGCTAAATACAATGTGGCATATGTTTCAAAAGCCGGCGGGGTTTCCGTTTAGAATGGTTTATGTTCTCAGTTTCTTCATCGTTATGATTGGCTTTGAGGCCTATGTTCGCGGAGCTTTTAAGGATACCCATGCACTGATTACTGCTGGGATAATCACTAGCATTGCCCTAACGATTGGTTATGGGTTTGCAAATATGTTCGCTCGGAAACCGGAGCCATTTAATTTCAAGATTCCCCAATTATTTGTCAGTAATTGGTTTTTACTGATTAGCCTCGTTTTCATTTGGCTAACTATCTTGATAATGCGAAATACGATTAGTGGGCCTGGCCCAAGTGGTCATCTTTTATTGTTAGTTATCGCTATTGAAATGAGCCTTAACTTTTTGTTTGCAACCGTTGGCGCTCAGTTTGTGAGCGAAAAGAAGTTCGCGAATGCTTATAATTCAACTTCTGAAATAATGAGGATCTCGAACAAGGATGCATACGAAAAGGGGCAAGTGTACCGATCGGTCGTAATCAATGACCGAATGAAGAATCTGTATGATATTCCTTATTACGGGTACAACGATTCGCTGATTTATTCTAACCGGGGAATTAGTTCTTATAGTTCAACTTTGAATTCCCATACCCACCACGTGCTAGCTAGTCTTGGTTTTTCTACCAGAAATATTCGCCGAATTGATATGCTTGGTGAAAGTGCAGTTACTAATCGATTGCTGGGGATTAGAGATTTAGTTTTAATCGGTAAACGGGACGCAAAGCTGATTAGAAATGAGTCGGTTCCCCCGATTGGTTATATGGTTAGCGATGATATCCAAAATATTAAGTTTGATAAGAATATGGTTTTTAGCAATTTGAATCGACTTGTCCAGGGTGAGTCGGTAACCAGTCACCAATTTTTCCAAGCTCCTCGATCAGTTAAAAGCTTTGAAACGGACAAGAATGGTATCTTTCACTATCGGTTAACGGTGGAACCTAATGTTTCTGGTCCGCAATACCTGTATATTCCTAAGGTTAGATTGTATGGGGTGGGAGTCACCGTTAATGGTCAGAAACTATCCAAATTATATAGTGGCCTTGGGACAGAGATAATTCCCCTTGGAATCCACGATAAGAATAGCAAGATTCACGTAATGATTAAATCTCAGTACGAATTAAAGGGCCTTGCTAGTGATTTTGCAGGACTAGATTTACCGAAGTATAAATCAGCTGTGTTAAACCAAAAATTATCAACGTTCAGATTCAATGATCCAGATAGAATCAATATCAATGGTAGTCACTTTAAAGGCAAAATTAAGGTTAATCAAAATAACCAGACCTTACTTATGAGCATACCTTATGATAAGGGATGGCATGTCAGAGTAAATGGTAAGCCAGCTGATGTAATTAAAGTGGCAGATGGGCTAATTGGAATCAAGCTTCACAGTGGTAAAAGTCAGCTACAGTTTGATTATCGAGTTGAAGGAGCCACAGCGGGGATGATTGTAAGTGGAATTGGTGTCGTAATGGTCCTTGGGAGTGCTGGTTGGCGCCGAAAACGACGCTCTATGTAAATGTTTTACAAAGACTATAGAAATGACAATAAGGCACATATGAACTGAAAAGGCTGATTTAATGCGATTCAACTCAATTTTTGCTAAAAGTTAAAATTATTTTCAAATATATTGTCATTTATACTTGCGAAAATTATTTTCATATTATACAATATGTTTGTAAGTATAAAACTAATATACTAGATGAGATAGGAGACGTATTAAATATGCAAATTGGTATGATTGGTTTGGGTAAAATGGGTCTTAACTTAGTTAAGAACATGATCCGTAACGGCCACGAAGTTGTTGCTTTTGATTTGGATGAAAATAACATTAAGTTAGCTGTTGAGGCAGGTGCTACTGCTGCAACTAGTAACGAAGATCTTGTAAGTAAGTTACAAACTCCAAAGACTGTTTGGATTATGGTTCCAGCTGGTAAGCCAACTGACTCAACTGTTCAAGAAATGGTTGGATTACTTTCAGAAGGCGACTACCTTATCGATGGTGGTAACTCATTCTTCGAAGACTCAGTTCGTCACGGCAAGATTGCTGGCGAAAAGGGAATTAACTTCTTTGACTGTGGTACTTCAGGTGGTAAAGATGGTGCCCTTAACGGCGGTAACTTTATGATCGGTGGCCCAAGTGCTGAAAAGTTCGAACACTTGAAGCCATTATTTGAAGGCATCTCACAAAAAGATGGTTACCTCTACACTGGTCAACCAGGTTCAGGTCACTACTTGAAGATGGTTCATAACGGTATCGAATACGGTATGATGGAAGCTATCGGTGAAGGTTACGATGTTCTTGACCACAGCCCATTTGACTACGACAACGAAGCAGTTGCCAAAGTTTGGGTTAATGGATCAGTTATTCGTGGCTGGCTCATGGAACTCGCCCAAGAAGCATTTGCTAATGATGCTAACTTGGATAACATCTCTGGTAAGATGTTCTCATCTGGTGAAGGTAAGTGGACTGTTCAAGAAGCCCTTAAGCAAGGCATTCCAGTTCCAGTTATCACTGATGCATTGTTCGCACGTAACCGTTCAATGGAAGAAGATACATTCACTGGTAAAGTTGTTTCAGCATTGCGTCACGGATTTGGTGGCCATGCAATGGACATGAAGAAGTAATTTTAGTAAAAATGATAAATAGTCTGGGACATAACTAGGCTAATCGAAAAAAGTAGCGATAAATTTCATTTTCTTGAAATTTATCGTTACTTTTTTGCTTTCATCCAAATCCTTGCTACACGCAGTAACCATCAGGACTGAGACCCATTATTCATGGATCTCAGTTACTGTTGGTCTTGCGGGGGTGGGACGACGAAAGCATCTTCGTATGCTTTCTGTTCCACTCCCTTTTTGTTACTCAAGCAACATTAATGAACTAGATCAGCACTGAAAATAGCATATTAACCAGTTGTTTTCCAATCTGTAGATATGGTACAGAATTAATAACATTATTCAATTACCTGCATTAGTTTAAGCACTTTGGCCAAATTTTCGTTGACTTTATCGTTGCTAAGCCGTTTAATAATAAATGTAAGCGGTTACGTAATTTTGTTACTAACTCGTTTTCCTGGTTTTTAGTAAATTTTGTGCTTGCTTAGGAGGAAACAAAAGTGAAAAGAAAAGTAACTTGGCGGAATATATTTGGGTATGGTGCCGCGGATTTGTTCGGAAACGGAGCAATGACGGTCGCATCAACCTGGATGTTATTCTTCTACACATCGTTTGGTGGTTTATCACCAGTTTTAGCCGGAACGATTTTGGCGATTGCCCGGGTGGCAGATTCATTCATTAGTCCTTTGATGGGATATATGACTGATCACTTTGGAGCAACAAAGTTAGGTCGTAAGTTCGGTCGGCGCCGGTTCTTCTTGTTAATTGCTATTCCTTTAATGTTTATCTATGTTATTATTTGGTTCGCTCACATGGGATTCTGGTTCTACCTAATCACTTACCTATTAATGGAAGCGTTTACGGCATTGATTATGATTCCTTACGAAACTTTAGCCGCTGAAATGACAGATGACTATGATACTAAGTCTCGACTATCAAGTTCTAGAATGCTCTGGTCAGCTCTTGCCACATTCTTGGCATCATGGTTGCCAGGTCGGGTCTTCGCCATCATGGGAAAGAATAACCCTAACGCATTCTTAACAATCGGTATTACTTTAGGAGTTGTCTTTATCCTAGCAATTGGATTAACTTACTTCTCTACATTTGAAAGAGAAACCGATGGTACTCCTGAAGAAAAGAAAGCAATCATTGAAGCAAGCTCAAATAAGGGTGAGAACCCATTGAAGTCAATGTGGAACATGATCAAGGACATGGGTTCAGTATTTAGAATCAAGTCTTATGCTCTACATCTCGGAATTTACCTCACATCATTTACTGCTCGTGATATTATTGGGGCAACCTACGTTTACTACATTGTTTACGCAATGCACAGTAACCCAACCCAAGCCTCAAATATTTTGACATTCGGTTCCATCATCGGAATCCCATGTAACTTATTATGGCCACGGATCATGAGTAAACTTGGACCTTCGAAGTTACTTAGAATTATGTACGTAACCATGTTCTTTACAGTTGCATGTTACGCCGGCTTATATTACGGCAATGCAGCTGGAACTAGCTGGGCACTTATGGCTCTTTACGCATTACAAATTACTTGGGGTATCTCAAACTCAGGTACAGGTTATGTTCCTTGGACTGTTTACACATTTATTCCTGACGTTGACGAAATTGTTACCAAGCAACGTCGTGAAGGGGTCTTTGCAGGTATCATGACCTTTGCTCGTAAGACAACCTCTGCTCTTGCTCCATTCTTGACAGGGATTGTATTGTCAGCCTTTGGATTTAGCGAAACAGCTAAGACTCAAAGTGCTGGTGCCATGAACGGTTTGATTATTTGGATGTTAGGTGGAGCTACTGTAATGCTCATCTCTGCATACGTCTTGACCTACTTCTTCAAACTCGACCACGAACACCACAACGTTCTTAGAGCTGAAATTGATCGGCTTAAGGATGGCGGTAAGATGGAAGACGTTGAACCTCAAACTAAGAAGGTTGTTGAAGGCCTTACTGGATTTAGCTACGACCGTCTTTGGGGTCACAACAACATCGTCTAACCTAGCCCTAAAAAATATTAAAGACTGATTCGATAATTCAATATTAACAACGGTTTTTAAAGAATTAGTTAAAGGTGGATAATTAAGAAGCAGTAACTATTTTGGGAAATCGATAATAGTTACTGCTTTTTATTTATAATTGAATTTATGTTAATGCCGACTCTGCATTGGGGTTTCTCCAAATGCATCGTGGTACTTTTTATAAAAATTAGTCTTGTTTTTAATTCCAACAGAGTCCATTACATCTTTAATAGGTAGCTTGGAGTTGGTTATCAACTCGTGAGCGGTAATTAGGCGTTTGAATGAAATGACTTCGGAAAATGAATTCCCCGTTACTTTTGTGATTAGGTTGCCAAGGTAGTTACGGTTATAACCATACTTAGTGGCGATTTTTTCAAGGGAAGTGGTCTGGTAATGATTATCAATTTCCGTTAAAACATTGGCAATAAGCTTCTCTGTGTTGGTCAGTGCTATATCATCGCTGATGGTGTATTGGCGCGCAAGCTGAAGGATTAGGATTGACAAGTACGATGTGATGATTGAATCCGAAAACTCTTTGTCTAAATAGTATTCTTCGATGATTCGGTCAATTGTATTGATAACTGAAGTTGCCTCTAAATCTTTAAAGATGCTGTAGCGATTCGAATTAGTGTGTTCCGTTTTCTTATCTAGTAAGTATCGATATAAAACGCTCTGGTTGGTTTTCAGCTCCTTCAATGAGTTGAGATTAACCTGGTCGTCTTGAAACAAGATGTTGATTAACAAATCACTGTTACCAAGATAGCCGATAGAGTGCGGACACCCAACATCAATCAAAAGAATATCACCCTGATTAAGTCTGACGGGGTTGGAATCGACAATCTCCTCACATGAGCCACGAAGCATATAGTTGATCTCTAAAAAAGTGTGGGTGTGGGTAGGATATGTCGAAAAACGATTATGCCGACTTACGTAGATGCTTTTGCTTTTGAGAAGATAGTTGTTGATAGTGGGAGTAGTCCCAGAATTAGTATACGCATCGGTAGGAACGTCATCGAAAAATTCCTTGGTCCTTAACCGTTTTTTCTCGGTTGAAGTTAGTTGCATTAGTTGATTTAAGATTCGATCGTCCAAAATTATCACCTTAATTAAAATGTTTATGAAACCGTTTTATTGTATGGTTTAGTATAACCCAAAAACAAAAGTCGTGGAAAGGAAATCAACATGAATAAAAACATTATGTCCACAATTACCCCCAGCCATTTGAAGGTAAATCTAGTATCATTCGCGTATGATACTGATGGTGATGCCAGTTTTAGCTGGTGGAACCATAGTAGTGAAAATAACAGTACTCAGCAGGCTTACCAAATCAGAATTGGTAATCGGGCAGTTGACTTACTTAATGACAATGTTTTGTTTGCAACGGAATGGATCGAGTCCAGTGATAATAATGGTGTAAAGCTACCGGAATTAGCTGGATTTTTGCAAGCAAATGAATTGTATTATTGGCAGGTACGAATAAAGGATAACCACGGCAAGATTGGTGACTACTCTCAACCTGCCAAATTTATGGTACCACTAACGTTTGAGCAACCAATCCACGGTATCTGGGCTGGTGATAGGGAAAAGCAAAATAATGAACTACCCCAGCTAGACAACGTTATATTTTTACGGAGCCCTAAGTTCAATATTAGTCTAAAAGATATTGACAGTGCGATTGTGACGGCATTTTCCCGCGGAAGTGAGCCGGAATTTGTTCAAGGATTTGAACTGTCAGTTAATGGTGATGCTACTGCATTAGGTTCTGGCCGTCCCCAAGACTTTTACCACGGTGGGGATGAGACTGCAATTTTTTATAATCGCTACGATGTAACTCATAGTTTAGTAGATGGCGATAATGTGATTGCCGTTTTAGCTGGTGGTGATTCTGATCGGCGTGGCTTTTACTGTCAGTTGGATGTTTACTTAGTTGACGGTTCTCATAAAACGGTGTTGATAACCGATGAGAACTGGAAGTCGTTGGATGGAAGTAGTGCTTTTGGTGACTTTGGGGTGAAAATTCGCAGTATTTATTTCGGAATGATTTCGGAAAATGTGGATATGAATTATTATCCGACAGGCTGGCAAAATGTAGATTTTAATGATTCTAGCTGGGCCGATGCTGCAATTAACCCTGAACCATTAGTTAATGATGATGAAAAACTAGAGCCGTTTGAAAGCGAAAATACTTATCGAATAGCTACTAATGAGCCAACTAAAAAGATAATCAAGCTGGATAATAATCACCTGTTGATTGATCTGGGGAAGGAAATCATTGGCGGCTTAAAGGTTGATATTGATAGCTCAATCGAACAACGAGTTGGCGTTTTGATGGGTGAACAACTTCAAGATGATGGTCACGTCCGTCACGAAATGGCAGCCGGTCCTGACTACGTTGAGAATTGGTCATTGAAGGCCGGGAGAAACCAATTTACTACTTTCCAAATGAAAAACTTTAGGTACGTTGAACTGGTTGGCTTTATTGGCAGTCTTGGCAAGAATGATGTATTAGGTTGGGCAATGCAACAGCCGTTTGATGAGGAAGAAGGTAACTTCGAATCTGATAATGAACTGTTGAACCGGGAGTATGAGCTTTCTAAATACACCATTAAGGCAACCAATCAGGATGTCTTTGTTGATTCCCAGGCTCGGGAACGCCGACCATACGAAGGGGATCTGTTGGTCAATGGTCTGACAAGCTATGCAGTTTCTTCTCACTATTCGTTGTCTAGGCATTCAATCGATTATTGTATTGATAATCCGACGTGGCCAGAAGATTATAAACTGTTCAACGTTGAAATGGCTTGGCTAGATTACCTTTACACTGGTAATTCTGACTTGCTTGAGAGTCGTTACGATGATTTGAAGGTTAAACTAAACCGTGGTAAAGGCGAAGATAGTTTTGATGGCGCCTCGGCAGAATTTAAGGGAGCCTTACGAAATGGTCATGGGGTAGATAATTTCGATGAGCAAGTTGGACTAGTAACGAATGATGGGCTGGTTGACTGGCCAATCAAGGAGCGAGATGGCTACGTGGAAGGAACCTACAACACTCCGTTTAACGCAGTTACCTACGGTGCTTATCAAACAATGGCAAAAATCGCTATGGAAACTGGGCATCAAGAGGATGCTGATAAGTATCGGAGTCGGGCAACAATCATTAAGCAGAAAATGATCGAGCTTTTGTACGATGAAAAGACAGGTCGATTCTATGATTCATTGAATGCAGACTTATCGATTAATAACCACACCTCCCATCATGCTTCTGCTTATGCTCTATGTTATGGGGTCTATGACAGTGATGAAATGGCGAACCAATTGAGTGAATTTGTCGCTAATGATGGCCAGTTCATTGGAAGTGTCTACTTTATTTACTTTATGCTCAAGGGATTGGTTGATAGTGGAAATGCTGATAAGGCGGTCCAATTACTAGCAAATGATGACAAGACAAAGGATGCCAAAACGTTTGCGGCTATTTTAGATACGTTGAAAGCAACGATTGCCCCAGAGGCTTGGAGTAATTTCTACAAGCCAAATCTAACGCTGTCTCATCCATGGGGCGCAACGCCTGGTTTGACGATTGTTCAAGGAATTATGGGAATTGTACCGTTAAAACCAGGATTTGCTGAATTCCAAGTTAAAGTACGACCTGGTAATTTGAAACGGTTATCAGTATCAACCCCATCAGCTCGGGGAATGATTCGGGTGAACTATACCCAAACTGGGGATGAAGTTGTGCTGAATATTGATGTTCCGATGAATTCACTCGCTCAAGTCAGTGTCCCCCAAGATGGGGCCTCAGTGACGATTGACGGTGCTGAGTGTCATGAAGATCAAGACGAAATCAAGATTGGATCTGGAAGACATGAAGTGAGGTATGAGGTGAGAGAGTTAAGCTCGATTAAATCAAAATAGTAATTAAATGGAAATGCTTGATAATTGAGAGCCAGCCCCAACTAAACTTAAGGCTTAGTTGGGACTGGCTTTTTATTGATGTTGAGTTTTTAAATAGTTTCTTGGTGATGTGCCGACATACTTTTTAAACACTTTTGAGAAATATGCTGTGTCACTGTATCCGAGTAGCAAAGCAACGTCGGTTACAGATATTGATTCGTCCATGAGAAGGCTTTTTGCTCGAGATACCTTTTTTATATTAATGAAATCTGTGAGGGTGGTCCCGGTTTCTGCCTTGAACAATCTGGAAAGATAAGAAGCGTTAATTCCTAAATATTTGGCAATTTCGGAGACTGCAATAGTGTCACCAATGTTGATTTGGATGTAGGTGATTGCCCGATTGATGATTGGAGAATACTTAGTAGAAGTGAGATTATGAACGGCCTCCGTGTATTCTGATGTCATTTCAGTCATTACCTTTTTAATTCCGGATAGTGTCTGTTGGCGCTCAATAATGATGGCGTACTTTGATGAAATTGCATCGAGATAGATTGGGTGGACCCCGCCATTTCTGGCAGCTATGCGGGAAATGGTATTACTTACAAAACCAATGTTTTTTGCTGATCTTAGTGAGTTGCCGGGGATTCTATTTGAAAATAGGGTCAGCAAATCATACATTCCTCCCATTAGTTTTTGAACTTCGGCTGAATTACCGTCGGCTAGGGCAGTCATGAATTTTGATTCAAACGAGTATCTCTTTTCAATCTCGGTAAGATCTGGCTTTTCGAAAATCGGGGTTTTAAAGGTTGCTGTTTTTGAAACTGGTGATGGTTCTTGAGTGGTGGGGTGACTAAGCATGGACTTGAACGCCAAGGAGAAACTATTGAGTTCCGTTGAGGATAATTCTGGTAGGGATTTTATTAAGGACAGGAACCGGTTTTGACTAGATAAATTTAGGCCAGCTTTAACAAGGTGGCTTTCTATTTTGTTCCCTTTAGTTTCAGCTCCGGTATAGGGGCCAACGATTATTCCGCCAATTAATTCATTGTTTTCAACGATCGGGACAACTAGTAGGTGAATTTGGTTTGAATCAATAATTTCAAATGGATGTTGTCTGGCTGAATGGGTTAATTCATCCATCAAATAATCCATAATTTGGTTGATCGGATAAGTAATGGTAGTATTTTCAGCCACTATGGTTCCGGTGATGTCAGTCAATCTGGTGTCTAACCTGCTGATAGAATTAAACACGGTGACTAGGTGGTAGTATTTTGAAAGGGTCATTGGGTGCCTCCAATTCTTTTGTAATTAAAATACAATAATAGTCATTATTTTACAAGTAAGCGGTTACAACAAAATGTATAGTTGAGCTTGTAAAGAAATGAACTTTTGAATTGGAGGAGGATACAATGAAAGAAATTAAGCTGACGATGAAGGAGAAGACGGCGTACGGCCTAGGAGATCTTGGGAACGGCCTAATGTTTCAGTTTGCTCAGCTGTTTCTACTAAAGTTCTACACTGATGTATTGCAAATCCCTGCGTATTGGGGTGGATTAATATTTTTAATTGCTAAATTTTTTGATGCTATTATCGATACCAGTGTTGGAGCGTATGTGGATTCAAGGAAAAAGATTAGTAAACGGGGAAAGTTTAGACCATATATTTTGTATGGATCATTTTTCTTAGGATTATCTACAATTGCCTGTTTCGTCTCGCCTAACCTTAATGAAACCGGGAGAATCATATGTGCCTTTGTGACATACAACATTATGGGCTTCTTCTACTCAGTAGTTAATATTCCATATGGTTCGCTGGCTTCGGTTATGACAATGGACTCGGGTGATAGAACCTCCTTGGCTGCCTCAAGAAACTTAACGGGTCAGCTTGCGGCATTATTGACAGGAGCCGCAGTTATTCCTTTGGTAGCAATGTTTACCACACCAGCAATGGGGTATTTAAGTACAGTTGCTGTTTTTGCCATCTTGGGTGTCATCTCACAATTATTATGCTATGCGGGGACCACAGAGAATATTCATGCCACGGTTCCACGGCAAAAGGGGGATGGTTGGAAGTCGATTAAAGATCTGCTGACTAATAAGCCGTTCTTGATTTTGTCAGTATACACAATTCTAAGTGTGGGATCGATGTTCTTAAAAATGGGAATTCAACTTTATTATTTCCAGTATGTTTTAGGACAGGAAGGCTTAGTAAGTATTGTCAGTGTGTTAAGTGCATTATCAATTATTCCAGCGGTTATTTTTGCTACCCCATTAGTTAATAGGATTGGTAAGAAAAACGTTGCCATTATCGGAATGACTGGGTTTACGATTGCCGAGTTGATAAATTACTTTTTCACTGGGCACAGTATCGTATCCTACTTAGTTGTTAACACATTTTCATACATGTTTCTTGGCTTTAGCAATACAGTTGCATTTGCCTTTGTAAATGACATCATTGAATATAGCCAGTTGAAAACAGGGATTAGATCAGAGGGAATCATCTATTCTGGCTATTCTTTTATTAGGAAAATTGCTCAGGGGGTCGCCGGCTTTATTCCAGGATTAGCATTAACGATGGTCGGTTATGTGGCTAACAAGCCCCAAACTAGTTCAACCCTATCAGGTATTAGTATGGTTTACTTCTTGATTCCAGCAATTGCTAGTATTGTTTCGTGTGTGATTTTCTTCTTTGGTTATTCGTTAACTGATGAAAAGCACGATGAGATTGTTAAGGAATTACAAGCTCAAGAGAATGCTAAGTCCGCTCAAAAGAAAAGTTCAGAAATTGAACCAATCACTGATTTAAATAATCAACCAGCCACTGACATAAGTCTCGCTGGAAATATCAACTCAAAATAATTGGAGGAAAAAACATGTTATATCCAGAAAACACTGAAACTAGAACTGTAATTGACTTATCAGGAATGTGGAAATTTATGATTGATAAGGAAGTTACCCCAATTGACGTAAATAAGCCATTACCAACGAAGACTGAACTATCAGTACCGTCATCGTTCAATGATCAGACAGCTTCTAAAGAGATTCGGGAGCACGTTGGGTATGTTTGGTACGAAAAGGATTTTACAGTTTCAAATGTATTGAAAAGTCAACGGTTAGTATTGAGATTTGGCTCAGCAACTCATGAAGCTTGGGTTTACCTAAATGGTCAAGAGATCACTCATCACAAGGGAGGCTTTACTCCGTTTGAGGTGGAAATTAATGATTATTTGAGCTCAGGTGAAAACCGGTTAATCGTTAAGCTAAGCAATATGCTAGACTATACCACTTTACCAGTCGGTAATTACAGTGAAGAAAAAGATGAGAACGGCAAGTTAGTGAGGAAGGTTGACGAAAACTTTGACTTCTTCAACTATGCAGGACTCCAACGACCAGTTAAAATCTACTCAACCCCTGCAAGCCATATTGATGATATCACTGTAGTCCCAACTGTTGATTTAGCTGCAAATAGTGCGGACATTACTGTGAATACTGACTTCACTGGTAATGGCGAAGTAACTGTGACGATTTCGGATGAAAATGATCAGGTGGTGGCGACCGCTGATGGAAATGAAACTGAGGTTCACTTAGATAACGTTCATTTATGGCAACCACTGAATGCTTATTTATATACTGCTAAAGTTAGTTTGACTGTTGACGGTGAAGTTGTTGATGTTTACGAGGAACAATTTGGAGTTAGAACCGTCGAGGTGGCAGATGGTAAATTCTTGATTAATGGCAAACCTTTCTACTTCAAAGGATTTGGTAAGCATGAGGACACGTACGTTCATGGCCGTGGCTTTAATGAGCCAGTGAATGTTTTGGACATTAGTTTAATGAAAAAGATGGGGGCCAACTCTTTTAGAACTTCCCATTATCCATATTCTGAGGAAATGATGCGGCTATGTGACCGTGAAGGAATTGTGGTCATTGATGAAACTCCTGCGGTTGGATTGTTGTCTTCATTTAACTTTGACCTTTCTATTCTGGAATCTGACGATTTTACGGATGACACTTGGACAACCATGAAGACTGCCGAAGCTCACGAACAAGTGCTGCGAGAAATTATCAATCGTGATAAAAATCGAGCATGTGTCGTGATGTGGTCAATTGCCAATGAAGCTGCTAATTATTCAAAAGGTTCGCATGAATACTGCAAGCCATTGTTTGATTTGGCCAGAAAGCTTGATTCTCAGAAACGCCCACGGACATACACAAGTATCATGATGTCGAATCCTAGAACCGACAAGTGCATTGACCTAGTTGATGTGATTGCCCTTAACCGGTATTACGGTTGGTATGTAGGTAATGGTGATTTGAAACGTGCTGAAACGGCAACTAGAGATGAGTTGCTTGAATACCAAGCAAAGTTCCCGGATAAGCCAATTATTTATACTGAATATGGTGCGGATACCGTTGCTGGAATGCATGGTAACTACGGTGAACCATTTACCGAAGAATTCCAAGAGGATTACTTCAGAATGGCAAGCAAGGTATTTGATGAAATATCAAACTTTGTGGGCGAACAACTCTGGAACTTTGCGGATTTCCAAACAAAATTTGGAATTCAACGAGTTCAAGGTAATAAGAAGGGCGTATTTACCAGATCTCGTGAACCAAAGATGGTGGTTAGGTATCTGTCAGATAGGTGGAATGGGATTCCGGAATTTGGGTATAAAAAATAAATTCTTTATAGATATAAGATGATAAAAGGAGCCTATAAAGTTAGAGATTACTCTAACTTTATAGGCTCTTTTTTCAGTGCACTTCATAATGCTTAGGCTTAAATTTTTCCAAAGCGTGGTCGGTCTTAACCCAGTCCCGATGACCAATAATAAATCGGAAGAAGGCAATGTAGACTACTGGAGCAATCGACTATGCATATGCAAAGTTTTCCATTGCCATCACGATTTCTTGAGGAAAGGTTGATGATCGTGTGAATGATGAACCAAGACGATTGGCTTCTTGAATCAAGATTAAAGTGATAGTGGTTCCGGTGATTATTAAACCAGCCACAACTTCAATCACAAATAGTGGAATATACTGCAACTCCCAAATAAATACAAAAATTGATAGAAAAGATCCCGCCATGAATAGCAGAGAGGCAAACGGCACGCATAGAAATAACAGGAGGTCCCATTTAAGATGAGTTGAAATATTTTTGGTTGTGATGATTTGCTTCCAGTATCTAAAAAGACATTCCATACCACCTTGGCACCATCTTACTCTTTGGCGAATGAATGGCCAATATTTCTGGACTCCTTGTTGGGGTAACGAAGTGTGGGATAAAAAGAGCCCCTTATAGTTTTGAAAAATTCCGTTCAATGAAAATTCAAGGTCGTCTAGTAATGAATTGTGCCATCTAACTGCGCTCGCCATTTTCAAAGTCATGAACTGGCCATTGCCACTGGAGATTGCCGAACCCCAACCAGTTCTGAGAATTTGAGTAAGAAAATTTGTAACTCCAAATTCCAACCCTTGCATTTTGGTTAAAAAGCTTGATTGATTTGAGATACCAATAGCTGTTTGGACAAGATCATAGTCAGTGTATATAAAGGGGGCCTCGATTTCAGCCAACAAATTTGAGTTAATGGTCGTGTCGGAGTCAATTACACCGACAATCGTTTTGTTGGGATTGTGATTCTGTAACTCAATATAGTGAAGAGCCCTATTTAAAGCATTCCCTTTTCCTGTTTGGGCATCAGGTTTATTGCGAGTAATTACATGAACCTGCGGGTTATTCGAATAACTAGCCAAAATTTGAGGTGTGTAGTCAGTTGATGCATCGTTGATTGGAATTATGTGGACAAAGGCATTGACTTTATCAGCTGCCAGAATTAAACCATCAATTGTTTTCTTAATAGTTGTTTGTTCATTCAGAGCAGGGACAAGAACGTACATGTCCTGAATTTTCCGGTGAGGATTAGAATCCCACGTGTTGATATTTGGCTTATGGTGAAGAATCGTAGTTAGGTTCCAAATTGCGAAAAACGAAGTTCCAGCAAGTGAAACATACAATAAAGATATGAATACCGTTATTAATAGTTCCGTAATTTTACCTCCATTTTTCGAGAGACAGGTAGGCAGATATGTGATTACTTTTTTATCTGACCATCGCAGGCTTTTTAGGATCGAATTTCCAGTTGTTGATTAGGTATTGCATTGCAATTGAATCATCTCTATTTGAAATTTTATGCTCCAAATATAGTTGGTTAGCCCTTTTAAGGGCATCAAAGTCAATTTCGACGCCTAATCCTATTGAAGAAGATGGTAAACTTATTTTTCCATTCTTTATCGACAGTGGATTTTTTGTAAGGTATTGACCATCTTGCCAAATCCAGTGTGTATCAATTGCATAAATATTTCCAGGAGCAGCTGCAGCCGCATTTACGGACATTGCTAATGATATGTCGAAATGATTATTTGAGTGAATACCCCAGTTTAACCCAAAATGATTACACAACTGAGCAACTTCAACAGAGCCTTCCATCGTCCAAAAATGTGGATCGGCTAATGGAATAGAAATGCTGTTTAGAGTTAGAGCGTGTTGCAATTGTCTCCAGTCAGTTGCAATCATGTTTGTCGCAGTGGGAATATTTGTCAGCCGTTGGAACTCTGCCATTATCTCTCGACCAGAAAATCCGTTTTCTGCCCCACAAGGGTCTTCGATATATGTTAAATCTTCATGCAATTCATCTGCATATTTAGTAGCTTGAGCTAGGCTCCAAGCTCCATTAGGGTCTAAATCCAGTTTAATGGTTGGAAAAGCCCGATGGAGTAATTTTATGGTTTTTACTTCATCCTCCCCATCTAATACACCGCCCTTTAATTTAAAAGTTCTAAATCCATATCGCTTATAGGCTGACTTTGCTTGCTTTACAATTGCATCTGGTGTCAAAGCTGGTTGCCTTCTTATGGATTCCCAACTATTATCATTTGTATTCCATTTTTGGTAATCTAAATCTGTTTTTTTACTGTCTCCAATGTAAAAAAGGTACCCAAGAATGTCTACTTCTTCTCTTTGCTGGCCATTTCCAAGTAATTCAGCAACGGGGACTCGTAAAAATTTACCAAGTAAGTCTAGTAGTGCAGTTTCAACGGCAGTTATAACATGAATAGTTGTACGTTGATCAAAAGTTTGATTTCCGCGTCCACGCTTATCTAATTGTGAATATTTATGGTTTATTGATGCCATAATTTGCTTAAAAGAAGTTATTGGTTTGCCAAGTATTAAATCTTTACAAGCATTAAGAGTATTAGTGATAGTTTCCCCTCCAGGAACTTCTGAGACTCCGATATCATCTGTGTTAGTTGTCATCACAACAATGTTTCTGGTAAAGAATGGAAAGTGGGCTCCACTAAGATTTAACAGCATGCTGTCGCGACCTGCAACAGGATAAACGTCTATTTTTACAATGTGAGGAATTGACATGTTTTTAATCTCCTTTATTTGTAGTTATAACATTCAAAAGTGGTTATAATCAAAAAAGTTCTCATGGAGATACTCCTAGTATGTTGGACACGGAAATAATTAAAATTCCGGGTTCATATACTAGGAGTTTTTATATTGACTAAATATCGCTACACCATAGACGAAAAATTATTCTTTCTTAATTTGCTTGCTCAGGGTTGGACGGCTACCGCCATCCAAGAGGAATATGGGGTTAAACGCGACACTGTTAAATACTGGAATCAAACATATCAAAAGACTGGTATCGAAGGATTGAAAAGAAGACAGTT
>NZ_CATNVB010000037.1 GCF_951230165.1 Lentilactobacillus sp. Marseille-Q4993 | reverse complement strand
CTTGGGTTTTAGTCGATTTAAGAATAGCAGAGTTGAATTCTCTGTGCTACGTAAAATGCAAAAAAGCCTCGGAAATTTTTATTTCCGAAGCTTTTTTGCTTTAACTAGGACTTTTGTCCCAGCCTCGATTTTTTGGTGCGCTTAGTTATGTCACAGGAGAGATTCGAACCCCCTCCTACTTCAAATATTTATCAAAGTATGAGCTTGGTAAAAACATTGATTGATAATAATTATTATCGAACTGTTTACTAGGAAATTTGAAACTGTACGGTAACTGCACATCTACCCCCTTAAAATTAGTTCCGCTAAATTTATATATATATGGACTCACTGGACTCGTAGCAACATATTCACCATTTACCATTAAACTATAGGTTTTCTGCCACTTCCCATCGGTATAACGATATTCGTCATAACCACTATTGGTATCGTTATCGACTTTTCGATAAACCGTTCCCTTTTTACTATCCGTGGCTGTGGGTTCGCCCATTCCATACTGGATTCCGTTTTTAATTATATTTCCCTTTGTAAAATTCAAAATATAAGCTGTTTTAACAAATATCATTCTATTTGAAGACAAAATTGCCGTATATTTTCTATTTTCATTCAAATAAATTACCGTTCCATCACCAAACATGATGTTATCGTTAATTATTGAATCGTTCGGCAACATATACGTGTTAGCTTCAAAAACCGCAAATGGAAAATCAGCTGCTCGCCCACCCTTTGGAAATTTATAGACATCTTGGCTTTGTGTTGTTGCAGCATAATAGAAGGACCAAAAAGACCCAATCGTACTCCACTCAGGGCCACCTTGGTAGTTGAACGTCCCGTCATCGTCTTCCTCATAGCTCATCGCCTGAACAAATGGCAATCGTATTGAGGTATGTTTTTGCACTGGTAACATCACAATTCGAAAGTTTTGCCAATTCTTAGCGTTGGCATCAACTTTGCCCGAAGTTGGTAATCCCTGCTCAGCGTTTTGTTTTTTTATAAAGTTAACAACCGTATTTAGTTGGCTATTTGTTGGCGTCTTAGCATAATTTTCATATGAAGAAAGACCAGTTAAATAAGGATACTTGTAATCCATTCCATCTTCTTCAAAAATTTTAGCAGAATCATTAGCAGAAACATTACTATATAGTACCTTTGGTTTAACTACCTTTTTAGCAGTTGCTGGATTCTGCCCCTTCTTTAAATAGCCCCGCCAAACATAGCCAATAACCTTACTTGATCCATTAGCAACCTGGTAGTAAACACCCTTCTTCCCTCTAGGTGATTGCAAGACTACGCTTTTTTGAACAAACCAAGTTGTTCTAGGATAATCCTTTAAATTATGTAATTTCTTTGTGTGATAGCCGTTGTACATATACGCGGTAGTTCCAAGATTTTTATAATAATAAGCATTTCCGGTCCACTGTTTGTTTACCTTCAATACTCGATAACGGCTTGATGCATGGGTATTTTGAAATCCACCCATACCTATTCCCAAGGCAGCTATCCCAAGAACAAATCTAACTCTTTTGCCTTTCCAGATCATAATTGACACTCCCACCCATCTTTTATATTGATATTTCTCAGTATATCACTGAAAAAAGTCCCCTGTTCCCCACTTTTACATTAAAAGCAAATGAATTTTCACTCTTAACCACCATAATAATAACTAATTTTGCATTGTTAACCCCACTCACTATTTCGCAACATTGGTAACAATGTAATAATAGTCGGTAATTATCTAGACCAAAATTCCCACTTTAGTCACGATTTATTTACATATTCTGCATAGGTTTGGTCAATTCTTACCACTTTTTCAAGATTGAATTCAGATTACAATTATTACAAATATGTAAAAGGAACCCTCTTTCTGAATTGTTTTCTTAAAGATTATGACACTATTCAGTAATAAGCATTGTGTAAACTCGCAAATGTTGGTTGAGGAAATCAACACATTTCAAGAAAACAAAATTGTCTAGATTTATAGGAGTGTATATTTTGAAAAAATTAATCACATCAATTCTTGCAACTACTGCTGCTGCACTTGGTTTATTCTTCGCAGGTTCAGCTAGCGCAAACGCCGCAACTACTTACACAGTTAAGTCAGGCGACTCTGTTTGGGCCATTTCACAAAAGTTTGATTCAACAATCAACGCTATTGAAAAGGCTAACCATATTTCTAACCACTTAATTCTCCCAGGAGACAAGTTAGATATTCCTACTGACAAGCAAGCTCACGTAGCTGCCCCCGCAACTACTACTGCTGCCCAAACTACAGCAACTACTACTAACGCACAACCAGCAGCTGCTACTCAAACACAAACTCAACAAGTACAAACTACTAATAACTACAGCCAACCAGCTACTACTTCATCAAATACAAGTTCTAGCTACAATGGTGGTAGCACAAAGAGCTACGTACTTAGCCAAATGGCATCAAGAACCGGTGTTTCAGCTTCAACTTGGAACTACATTATCCAACGCGAATCAAACTGGCAACCATCAGTTCGTAACAGTTCATCAGGTGCATACGGTTTATTCCAAAACATGCACATCAGTGGTGGATCAGTTCAAGACCAAGTTAACGCTGCTGTAAGTCTTTACAAGCAACAAGGTATGCAAGCTTGGGCAATGTAATTAAATAATTACATTTTTAAAAGCCTCGGATTTTAAAATCCGGGGCTTTTTTTGTGCCGTAAAGCATCTTTACTTTTAATCTAAGTTAGCAACGTCAAAACAGACTACTTAGTATTATTAGTCTTCGTCATTAAAGATACCAACATATTGATGGCGACATATAAAAAGAGACCAACTACTGCTGCGATTGCTAACGCACTAAACCACGAGAAGAAATGAAGTAATAGAAGCAATATGATAACAAAGCCAACCACGATACTAGCACCGATTGGATCATTATTAAATTCGCCAAGGAAACTTTTGATGCGTCCAATTTTTTTCATTGAGTTCTTCCCCTTCACTGATTTATCTTGAGTTTACAGGCTGATTTTTTGAATGTCAAACTAACCTTAGCTCAGGTAGGACAAGGCGTAAACTATGATTTGCACTTTTTATATCTGTCATTTCTCTCAAATTAGATATCTTTCTTCTATATTACTTGCATCATGGGTAAGAGAAAATTCAGGTTGATTTCTCTAACTAATCCATTCATCTAAAATATAACAACAAATGTCACTTTATATTTCGTGGTTGCAATATTCATTTTCCCTGATTTTTTAACTTAAACCAGCTTGGTATCAGCATTTGTGACAACTTTTACCATCAACAACTTCATTTCATCCATGAAACATTTAACATAACCCCAGGTTAAACTCAAGTTTGCAAATCCCCGTCATTTCAAGGATTAATCCGAATTCCTACGTTTCATGTTTGTTTCATATATTACCCATATGTCAAAAAATCGGCTTTTCTGCATTCATTCCTTAAAGTTCGTGCTATTTGTTAGTAACACAAACCGTGTAGTATACACTTTGTTGATTGATAGAAATCAGCAATTCAAAGAAATCAGAAACTAAAGATTTAAATATAGGAGTGTATATTTTGAAAAAAGTATTTTTAACTATTCTCGCAACTGCCGCAGCCGCTGTTGGATTGTTCTTCGCAGGTTCAGCTTACGCTAGCGCATCAACTGTTTACACTGTTAAGTCAGGCGACTCTGTTTGGGCCATTTCACAACAATTTGGTTCAACCATCGACGCCATCGAAAATGCCAATAACATTCAAAACCACTTGATCCTCCCAGGTCAAACTTTGAATATTCCTGATGGCACTACTACTGCAGCTGCTACAACTACTGCTCAACCAGCAGCTACACAAACTACTCAAAGTGCAAACACTGCTCAAACTACTAATTACAACCAAGCAAACACTGCTAACTATAACCAAAGCAGCCAAGCTTCAACTAACTATAACTACTCAGCTCCAAAGGCTACAACTACTAACACTAGTTCAAGCTCAAGCTACACTGGTGGTAGCAGCACTAAGAGCTATGTTCTGAGCCAAATGGCATCAAGAACCGGTGTTTCAGCTTCAACTTGGAACTACATCATCAACCGTGAATCAAACTGGCAACCATCAGTTCGTAACAGTTCATCAGGTGCATACGGTTTATTCCAAAACATGCACATCAGTGGTGGATCAGTTAAGGACCAAGTTAATGCTGCCGTAAGTCTTTACAAGCAACAGGGTATGGCTGCTTGGTCAATGTAAGCAACTAAATAATTAGTTTAAAAAGCCTGGAACATAACTAGGCAAATCGAAAAAAAGTAGCGATAAATTTCATTTTCTTGAAATTTATCGCTATTTTTTTGCTTTCATATCCTGTAAATACATAACCAAAATGGCTAGTTGCTGTCCTTTTCTGTGTAACTTTTTCGGTATTTAGATGGTGACATGTTGTAGTACTTTTTGAACACGATTGAAAAGTAATAAATATTCTGATAACCAACTTCAACGGCAATCTTACTAACCTGCTCATCTGTGGACAGGAGTCGCTTAACCGCCTCTTCCATTCGGTACTGAGTCAAATATAAATTAGGCGTTATCCCGTACGTCTTTTTCATGCTAGCAACAATTGAATTGGGATGGATATGAAAGACCCGGGCTAAATCTTCGTTAGTAATTCGCTCATCAAAATGATCTCTCAAATAACGCTGAACTTCGCTGGCAAAGTACCCACTACGCGATTCTTCTGGAGCTTTCATCTGGACTTGTTGAAGCAAATCTATAAACAACTGTTGAGCTTGCCAAAAACCAACCACATTTTGATTATCATTTTCCTTATTACTATTCATAAAAATTTTCTTGATGATTGCCACAGCATCATCAAAAGTATCTAATCTATCCTGCTTTTTTAAAAACAGCGTGACATCAGGGCTGTAATAGTGCAGGGAAGGAACCAGGATTGATGACCTAATCTGTTTGGGTTCTCTGTCCTGAATAAAATCACTCTTAACTGCAAAATGGACCCAGTAGTATTCAGTCGTTTCTTCCATCGGTTTCCATGAATAATGGTGATGTTTGGGTTGCAAAGTAAACATTTCACCTGCTTTGACGGTGTACTGCTGATCATCCTCGGCAATAAATAGTTCTCCCCTAACCATAAACATCATAACGAAAAACTGAAAATTATTTCGATTTGGGTGACGCTCACCCGGCTGAAACACAACATGTCCACTCTGAACGTACGTAGGTAAGGGCAGACAAGGGATTGATAGATATTGTTCAATCATAAATATTCATCTCCAAAATATGTAAAGGCTTTCTTTTTTATAAATTTACCATGATTTTTTATAAATGTATAGCATTATTTGATATTTACATTAATTTACACACAACTCCTTAGGATTACTAATACACCGCCGTTATCAGTGTAATAGCGTTTTTTTGGCATTTCAAGATGCAAAATATATAAAATTTAATTCTACTTATATTTTATAAAAATAATGGTAAATAACAGATTTGATTTTTTTCAAAACGCAGTATTCTTAGTTACGTAAGCGATTACAAGTAATCAACAAGCTTAACAACAGCAATTGACCACTTGTAAAAATTTGTAACGGAAAGGCGTAATTAAAAATGAAACCGGTAACATACTATGATCTTAAATACTTACCTAATTCATCGCTAAAAGAGAAATTTGAACGCAACATCAACTGGATGTTGTCATTAACTGCTGATCAGTTGTTATACAACTATCGCAAGAACGCAGGGCTTGATACAAAGGGTGCCACCCCACTGACTGTTTGGGAATCACCTGATTTCTTCTTCCGTGGTCACTTCACAGGTCACTACCTATCAGGAGCGTCAAAGACAATCGTAATGCTTAAGAACACTGACCCCAAAGATGCTCACATTAATGATTTAAAGAAACGGGTCGATGACATCGTGGCCGGGTTGGAACAAGTTCAAGTTGAACTTAGCAAAACTTCCGAATATCCAGGCTTTCTTGCAGCTGAACCTGAAAAACGCTGGGATAACCTTGAAAAACTTAGATTCAACGGAAACCATTACGTTCCTTACTACGCAATTCAAAAGCTGATGGACGGACTGATGGATGCTTATGAATACACAAACAATAAAACGGCTTTGACATTAGTTAAGAACTTAACCAGCTACATTGAAAAACGAATTGCCCATTTGACGTTTGAAACAATTGCCAAAATGCTGGATACCCGCTGGTATCAGGGCGTTGGTCACTATGTCTTCCATCAGGAATTTGGAGCAATGCACAGAACTTTGCTTCGCCTCTATGAACTGACTGATAAACAGAACAAGGATTATTTCGAACTAGCAGAAAAGTTTGACCGAAAATGGTTTGACGACATGCTGATCAAGAACGAAGACAAGTTGGGTTACTACTCAATGCATTCAAACACTGAGTTGGTGGGGGCTGAAGGAATGCTTTCCTACTATCACTTGACTGGTGATGATAAGTACAAGCAAGGCGTTGAAAACTACATGGATTGGATGCACAACGGTCACGAACTACCAACTAAGGGTATTTCTGGTCGTTCAGCATATCCAGCCCCTGCTGATTACGGATCCGAGCTGTACGATTACCCAGAAATGCAGTTCAAGCACCTATCCAAATTAAATGGTGAAAGTTGCTGTAGTCATGATTTGAACTACTTAAGTTTTGAGCTATTCGCAGATACTAAGAACCCTCAATTAATGGACGACTACGAAATTAGATTCGCCAACGCCATCATGGCTCAGCAAAATAATGATAGCGCTATCGCCGAATACCTATACAACTTAAGCGTTGCCCCTAACTCAGTTAAACATTTCGACCGTGGTGGTTTCTGGTGCTGCGTTGGTAGTGGTACTGAAAGACACGCAACCTTAGTTGATGGCATCTACTACGAAGACGACAACGATATTTACGTGGCACAATACTTCGATTCGATTCTTGATTTGAATCATCGTCACTTAAAAATCACTCAAGATTCTCATTACCCAGACCAACACTTTGCTCACCTCACAGTTGAATCAGCAACTGAAGATGACTTTACCATCTATGTCCGGGTTCCAAGTTGGAGTAAGCAAACTGAAATTCTAGTTAACGGTAAAGCATTTAAGGCTGAACCTCAAAACGGCTTTGTTGCAATCAAACAAAACTGGGCAGGTACTAACGAAATTACAATCAACTTTGATTTTGAACTTCGTTACGAAACAATGAAGGACCGTTTCAACCGTATCGCAATTTACTACGGCCCATTACTCTTGGCTGCTCAAACTGAAGATCTTGCTGCCTCAACGGTTCCAGCAAGTAAGTATCTTGAAAAGTTGACAAAGGTTGAAGGTAAAAACAACTTTGAGCTTGCCGGCACTGACGTCATCTTCAAGACATTACCAGAAATTCCTGGTGAAACTCCTTACAACGTGTACGTTAAGGTTCCAGATGAACCAGTAGTAAAGACGATTGATGCTCAAAACGATAGTGCTGAAGGAACTGATAGCACTCATGAATGGACACTTGCAGTTGATCCTGACAAGAAGAACTACCTCAAGATCACTTATCAAGCAATCAATGACGATATTTACAGTTTCCAAATCGAAAATAATGACGACGTCTTGTTCACCCAAACAATGACCAAAGAAGAGTGGCCAGAAGATTCTTACTACATCTACCCATTACCAGAAAAGGTAACCAATGGTCATGACAAACTAAATATTCAAATCAAGCCACTTGATTACGAAGGTTCAAACTATGACGTTGCTTCTATCAACAAGATTGAAACCCTTGTATCAACGAAATAATTAAGGAGGGCATTAAATGAAGTCAGAATACCTGACCGTTAAGCAAAACCAACACGGAGCAATTACAAACCTCGTTTTAAACAATGATGAAAGCAAGATGAATTGGGTAATCGATCCTGATTACCTTGATTCACTCGGTTACAAAGATAGCGAAAAACTATTCGGTGAATTTAACATCACCGTCAACGGATCCAAGCACGAGAGTATTGATTTGGAACCAGAAATCAATACTGACGACACAAGCAGTGCCGCTACCTTTCATGTGAACGGCCTTGAACTCACTCAACAGTTTGAACTTGTTAAAGATTCTCTCAAGTGGGACTTCCGCATAATAAACGGCGGCGAAGAAAATGTAAGCATCGATAATCTTAATCTTTGGATTAGCCTCGCCTACGTAATGTTTCGGGATAAGGATGTTCATCGCAACGCTAATCAATCCGTTGCTGTGTTTCCTCAAATCTCAAAGAACTATACCAAACTAGCTGCCATTCGTAGGGATAACACCGCTCCGAACATGGGTGTTTTCCAGACCAAAGGTGAAGTGTTATCAGTTGGTACTTTCAACGAATATACCAATCGATTTTTTGAAAACGTTTCCCCTTCGCTAGACGGAATGCTTTTCCACGAAATCGTACTTGCCGGCGGTTATGAGGATGACAAAAAGCCAAAGAGTGATTGGATTTATTCCCAGAAGAAGTTAAGTCTTCGGTCAGGTGAAACTGCTAGTTGGGAGTTTTACTTGAAACCATTCACTGATAAGGCCGACTTTTACCAAAAAGCAATGGACTTAGGGCATCCTCGATTCTCGTTTGAACCAATGATTTCTCAAGGATCAGACCAAATCTTCGATATCACAACTGCTAAGGGTCAAGATTTATCCCAAGTTCTTATTAAGTACTCTGAAAATGAGGAACTAGTTGAACAAGATGTCACTGAACAAATTAAAGATGGCAAATTGGTCTACAAACCTCAAGGGTTAGGCGAACACCAAGTAATTCTCAAGTTTGCTGATGGCACTGTTGATATGGATGTATTCAACGTAATGAGTTCAATTAACAACTTACTTCGAAATCGAGCTGAATATATTTCCGCTCACTCATATGCAGGTAAAGATGGCAAGGTACCTTACAGTTTTGGTCCCGTTTCAAACCAAGGAGAATCCATCGGTAAGATGACGTTCATCCTTAAAGAAGCAATTCTTGATCCAACATTGCCAAACGCTGACCGGGATATCCAACAAGTTGAAGAAAGTGCTGTCAACTATGTTCGACCCAAGTGGTTTACAAATGGTGACTTTAAGAAGCCAGTCAAACTGTACGGTGACTTCTACCGGGTAATGGACCTTGAATACATCGCCCACATGTTCTACCTACTATCCAAGTGTCCCGAATCAAGCCTAAAGCTTAACTCACCAAAGGAATACTTAACCTGGGCAGCCCAAATCTTTGACGTTCGGGTTAACCCTGATCTTCACGAAGACGAACGTGGCAAGACAGAAGCACAAATGTTGGGAACTTACTTCCTTTACATCGAGGACTTATTGAAAGACCTAAAAGCTAATGGCCTAACAAAGGAATACGAAGAAATCTCAGCCTCATGGGCAGAAGTTACTGACCGCATTGCTGGTAAGAGCTCAACTCTCGAGGCAGCAATGACTGAACACTTCTATGATAATGCTGGTTTTGGTCCCGCTGCTGGAGCTTTAGCCCTCACTGGGAACGTTCAATCCGCTCAAACTTACGGGCAATTACTCAAAGCCAACATCGGTTTCAGTAATGACTTTAGGTCACAAAGCCCCGATCGTTGGTGGGAAGCATTATCTTACATGATTCATTCCCTCTGGGGTGGAGTTACCGCCGCTGCAGCCCAAATCACCGGTGAACAACTAGGAGACCCTGAGTTAGTTGAAGCAGCCTATCGGGCAACTGGCGCCGTGTTATACATGTATGACTCTAACGCCACGGCTACTGATAGAAAACTTAAGCCTGGTGAAGCGGCCTCAACTTATAGCATCGCCGGTCCTAACTTGAATCGTCCTGACCTTTCTAGAAATCGATTTGGTCAATCTATCTTCGCTTCAGACGGTGGTATCTTTGCTCGTTTGTTCCCAGATGGATACACGGGTGAAGACGACTGGGACATGGGTGAAGAATTAGTCGCCTACCTTAACGGCTTTGGTCAAAAAACCTTCATTTACACCAATGCAAATGATGAACTAACAGCCGTTAACGGACGGATCACAAAGGACAAGGAAGGCAATTACTTGGTTGAAAGCTTTGCCCCATACGTAAGCCAATATATCAACCTGGATAATCACCAAGTATTTAAATCAACTAACACCGAAGTTAGTTTTGATAATACATCAAGCACCTTTCATGAACTAAACGCTGAACTTAACAAGTAATACACAAAGCTTCACTTTAAGGGGGTGATTGAGTTCACTTACAGTACTCAATTCAAACATCGTCGTCGTTGTTGTCTAGAATTATAATGATAGGAGATTTTTAATATGGAAACTCACGCTACACAAAGCCATTCTGCTGCTGCAGGACAAGGCGAAGATAGTGCCAACGTAAAACTATCAGTTTGGGAAAAAACTGCTTATTCCTTCACTGATATGGCTGGTAACTTACTTTACGTTACAATTTCAAGTTATATTCTTTATTTCTATACTGATGTTTTTGGTATCACTGCTGCTGGTGCCGGACTTATTCTTTTGGTTGCTAGATTCTTCGATGCTATTAGTGCTCCTGTTTGGGGTTCAATCGTTGATCACACCCACACTAAATGGGGACAAAGTCGACCTTACTTCCTTTGGTTAGCTATTCCATTCGCTGCTGCAACATTCCTTGCATTTACCGCTCCTAACCTTCACGGTACTGCTAAATTGTGGTATGCAGGATTTACTTACATCTTGGCTGCCGGTGTTGTTTATACTGGTATCCAAACTCCAATTACAGCTATTTTACCTAGTTTAACTACTAACAGTCAGGAAAGAATGAACGCTAACTCATTCCGGATGGTTGGTGGATCATTAGGTTCATTCATTACAAGTACATTTGCCCTCCCACTTGTTGCCTTCATGGGTAAAGGTGATGACAAAGTTGGTTTCATGTGGACAATGTTCTTCTTCGGTATTCTTGCCGTTATCCTCTTATCACTTGCATTCAAGGGTATGAGAGAAAGAACTATTGCCGTTCAAAAGCCAATTCCTTTCAAGGATTCATTGAAAGCTACTGTTGGTAACCACCCATGGTACATCTTGGTTGTTTCATTCGTTATTTACTGGGTTGCCCAATCAACTCGTAACGGAATCTCAGTTTACTACGCTAAGTACAACCTTGGTAACGAACAATTAACTTCTGTATTTAACGGACTTCAAGTTCTTGGTATCATCGCTACTATCTCAATTCCATTCATCGTTAAGGTTGCAAACAAGACTTTAACTATGATTATTGGTTTAGCAATCGGTGCTGCTGGTCAAATCATGATGGGACTCGTTGGTAACAACTTCACTCTTGTTATTATTGCTTGGATCATTGGTATCTTCGGTGCTTCAATCGCTGTGGCTATGCCATTTGGTATGTTAGCCGATACCGTTGACTTTGGTGAGTGGAAAACGGGTATCAGAGCTCCTGGTTTCTTAACTGCCGTTGGTTCAGCATTCTGTATCCAATTAGGTTCAGGATTTGGTGCCTTCATTCCTTCAAAGATTATGTCAGCTGCCGGATTTGTTGCTAACAAGACTCAATCAGCACACACCTTGGCAGCAATTCACTTCACATTCATTTACTTCCCAGTTATCATTTACGCAATCGTTGCTATTATCATGTGCTTCTACTTCAAGTACGAAAAGATGGAACCACAAATTAAAGCAGACCTTGCTAAACGACACGAAGAAGCAAAAGCATAATTTAGATTCAATTAGCTAGTCATCTAACCGGCGCATTGAATTGAGTATTAATCAAATTAGGAACAGTGGTTCTTAACGACGAACCCTTGAAGAATCCTGATTTTAGGGTAGAAAAAACAAAGACGATAATCATTGCAGTGTGATGATTACCGTCTTTGCTTTTTTCATCATTATAAAAAAAGGGATCCACTTTCCCAAGTGGATCCCTCTATATGGAGACTACTATAAATATGGCAAATGCGGCATCACATGCCACGGAAATTGTTACATCTGGTTAAACCAAACGCTCATTTGACCTTCACTTCTATTAGCCCAGGCATAATAGGGAACTAGAGTTAATCTTGCGGATTTAGTAGTTTGCTCCTCATCAAACTGGTAAAGATCCGCATTATCAGTAGATTCCATCTTTTCAACATCACTAGTAGTTAATACTCCTACTCCATCGAGCAAATCTTGGTTGTAAGTGTAATCAAACTTAGGTTGTTCATCAACTTTAAATTGCCATAAATCCTTTTCATTATCTGCTTCTTCAGCACAATATACCAATGGCCCACGCTGAAAGGCAACCTTATTCACATCAGCCTTTACCTTTGGATTTGCCTTAACATTATGAACATTCATATCTAGTTGAATTTCAATTGTGGTTTCTGAATCAGTAACCTCGATTTTAATCGTTCCATCTTTAGCAGTGTATTCAATAACGTTGCCATTAATTTTTACCGTAAAGTTTGCCCGTGACCAGTTTGGAATTCTAATTACAAAATTAAAGCGTTTTTCATTAGGATTAGTAATCTTAAAGCTCACATCACCATCCCAAGGTAAATTGCTGTCTTGTTTAATGTTGATTCCTTCGCTAAATGATGTTTCATTAGCAATGTATTGATGGGCAAAAATAGTATCATCCTTTACTTCGTACAAGTAACGATCAACTGATGCAATTAGTCTAGTAATGTTTGAAGGGCAGCATGCCGTTCCAAACCATGCTTGGCGCTGACCCAAAATATGATTTTTTAATGGACTATTAGTACTTGCCTCAGGGTCAGCTTCCAAAGGGTTAACGTAAAAGTAATGTGTTCCATCAAGTGAGATTCCGCTTAACGCACCATTGAACAGTTCTTTTTCAATGACGTCCGCATACTCCGCCTTGAAGTCTCCCTTTAGCATTTGTCTTGCAAGCACAGTCATAGCAACAGAAGCACAAGTTTCACCGTAATCCGTATCATTTGGTAAATCGTAATCGTAGGTGAACGCTTCACCAACTGCCGTCTGACCAACATTTCCAGTGATGTACATTTGCTTTTTAACAATGTTATTCCAAAGGCGGTCAGCAGCTTGCTGCAAATCGTCCGCACCAGTAACCCTTGCTAAATGAGCAAGCCCTGTTAGTAGGTACACACAACGTACCGCATGCCCATGAGCATCTTCCTGCTCAGTAACTGGTTTATCAGCGAAGTAGTATTTTTCACCAATCGTTCGTAATTCTGGCCAAAAATCATTATCGATTCCGTCAGCTTCGTTTTGCTTATCAAAGAATTGTGGGTCCTGACCCCGTTCACGAATGAAAAAGTTAGTAAGTTGTAAATAACGATCTTCCTTTGTAACTTCCCACAACCGCATTAACGCTAATTCAATTTCCGGGTGACCACCATAACCATGAATCTGGTCCTCTTTAGGGCCGAAGTTTTCATCCAAACAATCAGCCATCTTCCTAGCAATATCAAGTGCCTTCTCACTACCTGTCACTTCGTAATAAGCAACTCCCGCTTCAATATAGTGACCCATTGAATAAAGTTCGTGAGATTGCTGGAGTCGCTTGAATTTCCGTTCTGGAAAATTAATCTGGAAGATAGTTGAAAGATATCCATCGGGCTCTTGAGCCTTTGCAATAATATCAACAACTTCATCGGTTTCTTTTCGTAATTTTTCATCTGGATAATACTTTAGAGTGTACGCTGCAGCTTCTAGCCACTTATACACATCGGTATCCTGGAAGTTCATTCCAACGTGATTTCCTTCAGCCATCCCAGCGGCAATCTTAAGATTTTCAAGGGCATGACTTTGCAACCCATCCTTGTAATACCTCATATCAGTAAAGCTATCGTTACCAATCTTAGCGCCATTTTCATCACTAATCGTCGAGTACTGATATGGTACCCCAACTTCCGCAACCAGTTTACGGTACCGACTCCAAAAATCAGAAGTTACATTAACATCTTTAATTTCGATTGGGTTATTTTGTGCCATAATTTTTCTCCTATATCATGGTGAATTTGGATTGCCAAGTGGTTCAAAATTGGAAACCACTTATTGTAATTTATGTTACCGATTTCATTGATTAATTAAAACAGATAAAGACATATAATTGGTGTACTTTTAATACTAACAACCATTTGAATTGCTTTCCTTATCAGCTTATAATAATAGCTATCAAAGTGCTGATATGCCAGCTCTAAGCTCCAATATAAGCTCAAAATCATCCAGTGTTCTTTTTTGACCTATTCACCTTTTAAATCCAAGCAAGGAGGCATCGTTATGGCCATATTCAAGCTTAATCAAAATACAGTTATCACCTACATGGTTGGTGGATTATTTTCAGCAGCTAGTGGCTGGCAACACACCAAGAAAACTCTTAAATCTGACTATGAACTAGTCGTATGTACTAGTGGACCAATATTTCTTCAATTTGGTGATAATCAAGAAGTTATTAACAGTGGTGATATTATAGTCATCCCTCCTTTCACCACCTTCTCTGGCTCATCCCCATCTCCAAATAAGGTTGAATTTTACTGGCTTCACTTCATTCTCCCTAAAGAAACCACGCTATCAAATCAGAGACAAAACGAACTAATTCCAATCGATAGTCGCTATCATATCAGTAACTTAGACTCACTACTAATCGTTACCAATCAATTACTTGCCGTTGATCAAACTGATATATATCGTCAACAAGAACAAAACCTTATCATGACCTTACTACTGACTCAAATCAGTAATCACTCAAAACGAGGAAACGCCGACAACCAGAGTGCCATCCTTATTAATCGGATGAAGGAATGGATTCGTCTTAACATAAACAAGCATCCAAGCTTAGATGACTTATCAAAAGAATCTGGTCTTAACCCACAGTATTTATCTAGGATGTTTAAACACTATGTTGGAATGTCCCCTAAAAAGTACATGGTTGATTTAAAGGTCAAGACAGCCCAAACCCTATTAATTAAAACAAACTTATCAATCAAAGAAATCAGCTCCTACTCTTACTTCACTGATGAAAAACTATTTATGAAACAATTTAAGAATCACGTTGGCGTCACTCCAAGTGGCTTTAGGGCCAGCTACAAGAGCATCTACCATAATACCGAGTTGATTGATCCTGAATTGCCTATTCCAAAGGATGTTCTGGAGATTATCAAAAATAACAGCGGCTCATCCGAAAAATAAACTAGGCCCACCAAAACTGGTTGATATAGGTCTTGACTATCTAAAAAAGACTGCAATGAGAAATAATTCTCACCGCGGTCTTTTGTTATATTCGGATATTAAAAATTACTTCCATGCAGTAATTGCATTGTAATCAGTTCCGGTAAGTTCCTTAGTAACAGCTTTAACGTCCTCGCTGGCATCGGCCATCTTACCACCGTCACGAAGGCGGTTTACCTCATCATTAACCAAATCTAGCTTCTTCTTATCAGCCTTAAATGTTAACCCATTGTAGAGAGCTACTAAGAAGAATGCCCCAACCCCAACATTGATCATCAAGGTCAATGTGAGCTTTACCGTTGCTGATTGTTCAACGGCACCACTGGTACTACTCTTAAATCCAGATAATTGAAGTAATCCTTCTCCAAGCAGGTTAGTTACCACAAATCCACCTTGTTGGAACACACCAGCAAGTGATGAGAATGTACCTGCCCGACTCTTACCAGTAAGTAAGGTATCAAGAACTGGTAATGAAGGGAAAATCGTTGCTGGAATGAAACCATAAAGTTGACCACCAAAGATGGAGAACATTTGAACAATGAGTAACCACATTACCAAATGATCTGGTTTAATAAATCCAAGAACTCCAAATCCAATTGCTGCAAACAACGCCATACCATAAGCAACCCCATAGGTGTAGCGTGGAGCGTACCGGTTAATGATATAACCAGCAAAAATCATAACGAAAATTCCGATAAATGTACTTAATGATGAAAGATAAGCAGTAACCGAAGCGTTTAATCCCAAAACATTAACAATAAAGTAAGTTAAAATCAAACCATTAAGATTACCTGCCATTTGGTCAGCACCATCAATGAATAAATGCTTCCGGAAAGTCTTGATTTTGAAAACCTCTTTGAATTCTCTGAAGGTTGCTTTCATGTCATTCCAACGTGAAACAGAAATGTTATTTCCTTGTTTCTTTTCAGCATCCATCAATTCAGCTTCATGCTTGGTAACAAAATGCTCCCAAGTAGTGTAGTAGGTGATTAACGTGAAGATGATTCCAACCACAGATAATCCAATTTGGATGTAGAGATAAATGTTAGGGTCATCTTTTGGCCAATTATTCAGTAATTGGGCAACGGTGAACGCAGCAATCGTGTTCAGTAAAGCAGCCACGACACTCCGAACAGTTCCCATTACAGTTCTAACTTTAAATGAATCCGTCATTTCAGCAGGTAACGTTGTCCAAGGTAAATGAATGGTGTTGAAGAATGATAACAAGATTGAGTAGGTAATGAAATAATACCAGAAACTCTGTCCAGCAATTGGAATCAGCACTGCATAAGCCATGAACGGAATCGTCATCAGAATGAAGAAATGCCGTCGCCCATATTTCCTACCAAACTTAAACTTATAAAGAGTATCTGAAAAATGGCCAATCCAGAGAGCAACTCCAGATGCAAGGACTCGGCCAAAAATCAGCATGAACGCAACTTCTAACGGTGTAAGCCCACAGAAGTAGGTATAGAAGTATGAGATGTAGTTATAACAGATTAACCCAACTGCCGATCCAAGGAATCCATACATTCCAAATCCAATTGAACGGCCAATCCCAATATTCCCCCGTGGCGTATATATTTTTCGATTTTGGAATTCGTTCCAACCATCATGAATTATTTTATCTTTTGACATAGTTACACTTCCTATTTTTAATCCTAGAAAACGGTTTCAATTTCTCTCTCAAAAAAACGCTATTCCGCGTTCTTTTTATTCAACTTGAACTCTGCAATCAATGAACCTTGATCAAACTCATAACTACCCCGAATTAGTTTGTTGTCAGAAACTGGAACTAAGTTATCAGTAACGTTGATTCTAATGTTCTTTGGCAAGATTCCTGAACGGTCAAACTTAATTTTAATAACGTTGGTTTCACTATCAAATTCAATTGAGCTCATCGGTAACACTTCTGAATTAATTTCAAAATCCGTATTACCATTATGAACGAACAGTTTGTGACCAAAAGCATCAGTTGGGGTAAATGTGGTTACATCATCAGAAACATTAATATTTCCGCCAAGTGACGTCCACTCACCCTCAGCATTAGCCTTGAATGCATACTGACCGGCATCATGAACGTAACCATAGAATGCTTGACCAAAATCTGAAGTGTATGGTTCAAATTCCATATATTCAGGATCAGTCAGGAATGCCATTGAACCAAATCCTTCCTGATCAATTGAACTTAAAATACTACTTGAAGCAGCATAACCCGCTTTCAAATTATAAAGGTTATCTGAATCATGATATTTGTAATCATTTAAAATCGGAATTGCATTTAGACTTGAGCCATAGTGGCCAAATTCGCGAGTAATTTTAACCCGCTTTCCGTAAACAAAAGAATCAAAGTAACGACGTGAATCACCATTATAACCCCAGTGAGGGATTGCGGGCGTGTACGCTAAAATTGCATTTACAGTTTGCTTGGCCTTGTCATCATCTTGGAAATAATCACACCACATGTATACTTCTTCTTGACCAGTTGAATCCCAAGGCATTTCACTACCATAAGGATACTGAAGTGATGACCAAATATTGTAGCGTTCACACATATACTTCACAAACTTATCAGCCTGGTCCTTCCAGCCTTCAGCTTGTAAATCATCAAGAATCCAACGGTGAACACTTCCTACCATCAAACCATACTGTTCGAGATAAAGGAATGCATCCTTACCACAAAAGCGATGCATTGCCATTACCGTTTGATATGACTGGTTCAAATACCATTGCCAATCGTGGTTATTAACTAGGTCATCATAGTTACGCGCCAATCGGTACATTACCCAGTAAATAGCAGCTTGATGAGGGTAATTGTATGCGCGCCAAGTTTCCTCGGACCTACTCTTATCCCAACTATAAACAAAGTCGTTGTTTTCGTAATACAGACTAGCTCTAATACTATAATCAGGAGCCTGAAGCGTACCCCACAACACATCATCTACGTACTGTTCAAGTTTATGGATCTGTTCTTTATCAGGCATATATAGATTCTTCATTGCCATCAATAGGTTTGGTCCCGCACCAGTTTCATCAGAATCACCAGAAATAAATGACCGATATTCATCAACCACTTGTCTGTCAGCTTCCTTATCATAAGTAATGAAGGAATGTCTTCTACCAAACTTATCTGAACCTTCAACCCACTGCTTTTGATTATGGAAGTTAGCTAATCTTGAAACTAATTCTTTTGCCGATTCAGTTACATAGTAGTTGATTGTTTGTTTCAAACCATTGGCATACTCTACAGTTACCGCTGTACTACCGAAGAAATCAGCAATTCTTGTTAGCTTGAACTCATTTGGTTCGTTAGTGTTTTTAATCTCAATGGCGTCACCTGGGGTCACGGAAACTTGAGTAATTTGACTTTCAGATGTTACCTTGAGGGTAATTTCTTCCTTACCATGAATAACGTAACCGGGAGTTGAATCAACGCTTGGAATTCCTAATTCAACTAATTTAGCTGGAATGTTACGTTGGTTTTCAACTGCTGTGAACGCCAACGTAAAGTTTTTAGATTCGCCGGCATTTAATGTTAGTGAAGTTGCGTTGTTCCATTGTTGCTTATGATCCCATTGATCCTCGAAGTATGCTTTTGAATATACCGTCCATTCATAAAATCCTTCAAAATGAACGTCTTTCTTGGTCTTATCATCATTTAACGGTTTGTAGGCTTCAAACTGAGCGTTTTCTTTATTTGTTACAAGAAGCGTTGGCTTTGCTCCGTTTAACCGGGCAACTTGAAGGTACCCTGCGTCTAAACCAATATATGGATCGATGAATGAGCTGTTGTTGTGACTTTCATCCAAAGTGTTATCCGTAAATATTTGGTTGAAAATCATGGCGAATCCAAGACCACCGACTTCAACGGGTTGGTCTAATATATTGGTTAAACTAACTTGAAATTCAGCGCCATCATCTGTGGTTTTCCACTTTCGAGAAACCTCAACTGGGCTTGCAACTAAGTCCTGGTCATCCTTTGTGTTAAAATAGTCCCAACAAGAGCCATCTAATTTTCGGACAGCTAGTTCGACATCACCTAATTGATAATAATCACTACCACTACGGTCAATCTTGATTTTACTTGTAGCAAAATCGAACCAGTCATCATTGGTATCTTGGGCCATCAGGCTTACTAGCAAATTTTTATTTTCGTTTAATTTCTTTAGTTTTATTTCTGACATAATAACCATCCTTGTTAGCTTTACTGTCTGGAGTCCACTCTCTAAATTTGCTCTCGTCAGAACAAATCTGTATTTTATATCACAAGTGCAATTGTAAGCGTTTCGATTTATCATAAAAACTCACTTTTTCATATAAAAAGTGGACAAATACTCACTGCGTGTTTTTACTATATAAGGACGTTCATCTATGCCAACTGGAATATTACAACTAAATACCCCCGTTTTATTTGTTGAATGTGGCCGCTTCATATCTGACCACGACTGGACTCACAAGGATTCGACTAGGAAGTCAGAAATTGAGTTACTAATTGGAATCAATGGATCAGTGCCACTAAATATCGGCAACACAAATTATCTCCTAAATCCTGGAAAAGTCCTGTACTGTTTTCCTACTGAGACGATTACCGGGAGTGCTCCCGCCACTAATGGAGCATAGTTTTTTTGGCTCCACTTCATTCCCCGAACAAAGTTTAGTGTTAGCGATAATCCACCTTCAAAAAATGAAAATCAAGTCATCATGCCTAGATTTTTCGATTTAGACGAACCCTATCGAATTATGGGACTATTTACAGAATTGCTAGACATTGCCCATCGACCTGGTCACAAAACCGCTACCGATTACTCCACTATGATTCTAATTTGTGAAATTGCCGCTGATTTTCAACAACAGCAAAAAAAAGACGATATTATCAATACTCGCGTTTCCCAAATCAAAGAATGGATCAGGCTCAATATGAACAAAGAATTAAAAGTTGGCGACATCGCCAATCAGTTTGAGGTTAGTCAAAATTACCTATCACAATCATTTCATCGAGAAACTGGAATAACCGTAAAGGATTACCTCAATACCCTAAAGCTAGACAAAGCAAAGTATTTACTGCTTACAACCAATCTATCCATTCAAGAAATCACCGATCAGAGCTATTTCAGTGACTATAAATATTTCTTTCGCTTATTCAAAAAGAAAAATGGAATGACCCCAAGAGAGTACCGGAACACCTTTACCAACACCTTTCTGAATAATCCAGACATCGACCCTGGCTATGACATCGGAAAAATTGTTTCTATTCTGGAGCGGGGAGTTAACCGTAACGAACTTTTTGACTAGTTATGTCAAAAAATCCCACCATTTCACTCGTTTAAACTGTTTTTTTAATTTCGTTTTCCAACTAGGATTAAACTTAGGTTCCACACACTGAACCTAACCAACTAATCAGAAGTTGCTTCCCCCTTAAAAGCTGGCTTCTGATTGGAATACAGAGTGTAAGCTCTCTTCAGCAAGCACAAAAAAGGCTAACCTTAATGGTTAGTCTTTTTTGGAACTATACTTTCTGGTATTGATGAACATCATCAATGCCAGTTTTTTTATCCAAAACAAATAGGACATCACTGTCCCATATGCTAAGATTTAAGCGTCTAAACAAAAAACAAGCGAGGTGTA
>NZ_CATNVB010000036.1 GCF_951230165.1 Lentilactobacillus sp. Marseille-Q4993 | reverse complement strand
GGTAAGATGCTTGTAGTGGCTCATAGCTAGATTCCTTTCATGATTGTTTTCGCAAACATCATTTTACAGGAATCCAGCTATGGGTCCTTTTTTTAGTCACTGTTGCACTTAAATTGTAAATTCAAGGGGATAAAATCTCTCTGGATCCAATCATCATTGTTGGAGTTAATATTATTGCCATGAATGAACAAAGTATAATTCCATTGAATAAGTACGCTTCTATGTTTCTTTTGTTTTTATCCCCTACGCTTTGAGCTAATGGGATGCTGAAACCAACACAGGTACCTTGGATAAATCCTAAGATTAAGAAGCTGAGGGGATAGTATGCACCGATTACAGCGAGTGCATGTACGCCAATGAGCCTCCCCACGATAAGTGTGTCTAGGAAGTTATAAAGCTGTTGAAGAAATGAGCCACCAACAAGTGGAATTGAAAAAAATACTATTTTTTTAATCGGATTTCCTGTTGTTAAATCGAACCTAGCCATAAGAATTCTCCTATTTTTGATATATCAGATTTTAGACAATGTTGACGATAAAGAATGAAATAAGCTGAAAAATAAATTGAGACCATTTTATAATCTAAAAGGGTTAACCTACTGGTGTATAAAGGTTTATAAGCGTTGTACCAACAAAATAATTTTATCAACAAATCCTTGAAAACGCAATCATTTGATGACATCCTGTAAGTAACTTATGTATCAGTTTCAATTATCAATGCCATTAGGCATATTTATTTTTAACAATTTGTAAGCGCTTATTTTTGCAATTATTATTTATACTATTCTAGGGAGCTGAATTTAATGCAGAACACACAAAAAACAGTTACTGTTCAAACCCATCCATTTGGGATCAAAGATAAAATTGGTTATATGTTTGGAGATATTGGTAACAATTTCTCATTTAATGTGGTTAACTCTTTCTTGATGATTTTTTATACCAACGTGCTAGGATTAACAGGTGCGCAAGTTGGAGTTTTGTTTTTAATTGCACGGTTCGTTGATGCTTTTGCTGATATTACTGTGGGACGTTTAGTTGACAATAGTAAGTTACATCCATCTGGCCGATTCAAACCATGGATTAGAAGAATGCAGTATCCATTGCTTATTTCTCTCGTCCTATTGTTTGTCCCATTTGTTAAGACATGGGCATTACCAATGAGACTAGTCTATGTATTTGCTACTTATCTTGCTTGGGGTATCTTCTACTCTTCTGTCAATATTCCTTATGGATCTATGGCCTCAGCTATTAGTAGTGATCCAAACCATAAGACTTCTCTATCAACGTTTAGAGCTTTAGGATCTGCTTTAGGTAGTGCTATTACAAGTTATATTATTCCAATGTTTATGTATGTTGGTGCTTCACAACAGATATCTGGTAACAGATTCTTTATAGTTGTTATTGCTTGTGCCATTTTGGGATATATTTGTTATAACTTAACTACTCATTTGACTACAGAACGAGTAAGAACTGAAAAAAGTGAAAAAGTCCCTATGAAGGCCCTTGTTCAGGGAATGCTTAAGGATAAAGCCCTTTTGATTTTGGTTCTTGTTGATTTAGTTATCGTTGTGAATCAGAATCTTTCGGGAACAATGATTTCCTATCTCTTTAATGACTATTTCCAGAATAAAGCAGCAATGTCAATCGCACTTATTTTCAACTTTGCTACAGTGATTTTGCTCGCACCGTTCAGTACATGGATGACGAGCAAGTTTGGTAGAAAAGAATGTTCAATCGTGGCCCTTATATTTGGTTCATTAACTTATGGAACTTTACTTGTAGTTCACACCCATAGCGCTATGTTCTATTTAGTAATGCTTTTCTTTGGATCATTGGGAGCAGGTGTCTTTAACCTTATGGTTTGGGCATTTATTACTGATGTTATTGATAACCATGAGGTAATTACTGGAGTTCGTGAAGACGGTATCGTTTATGGTGTTAACTCATTTGCACGTAAAGTTGCCCAAGCTATCGCAGGTGGTTTTGGTGGATTTATGTTAACCTTTATTGGTTATCAATCGTCAACAAGTGGTGGTATTGTACAATCAGCTGCCGTAGTTCATAGAATCTATAATTTAGCTGCGGGAATCCCAACAGTATGTTTAGGATTAGCTGGACTTATTTTGTTATTCTTCTACCCATTAAATAAGAAACGAGTTCAAGCTAACGCTGCAAAGCTTAAAACTATTCATGACGAAAATTCTGCAAAGGAAGCAAACGACTAATATGAGGAAAGCAGCGTTTAATTGATAACGTTGCTTTCTTTATGTAAAGGGAGAGGTAAGTTAGAATGCAAAAAATTGAATACGGAAACTATGCTGCTGAAATAGATGAGCTAGGAGCCCAGCTTACACATTTGAAAAATATATCAGATGGTTTTGATTATATTTGGAATAATGAACTATGGCCAAAACATGCGCCAATCCTGTTTCCGGCGATTGGTCGTTCGAACGATGATTCATATCTAATTGAAGGTAGAAAATATTCAATGCCACAGCATGGTTTTGCAGCTGATCAGGAATTTGATGTTGTAGCTAATGATGGACAAAGTGTTAAATTGAGACTAAATTCTTCTAATGAAACCAAGACTATGTATCCTTATGATTTCGTATTAGATGTCACGTTTAGCATAAGTGATGAGGGACTAAAGGTACAATTTAACGTTGAAAATAAAACAAACGGTGATATGTCGTATTCTTTAGGCTATCATCCCGCTTTTAATATTCCGATAGATGATGAAGGCACCTTTAAAGATTATCATTTAGATTTTAATCCTATGCCATCTCAACTAGATAAATTTGAAATTGTTAAGAAACCAAACCCATATCGTTCAGGAAATGTGTTGCCCGTTAAGGACTTTGATAATAATGGGATTGATTTAAATTATGAAATGTTTGATGCAGGGTTAGTGATTTTAACTGATAAGTCTCTTTCAAGTGTTGAAGTAAGTAGTAAGATGAGCAAACATAGTATTAAGGTTCATTTTGAAGATTTTGATTATCTAACATTATGGACGAAAGAAGGTGCTAAGGCACCGTTCTTATGTATTGAGCCATTTAATGGACTTCCTGATGTTTATGGTGGACTAGCTGAACTTTCTACTAAAGAAGCAAATCATCATTTAGCTGATGGTCAGGAAGACAACTTTTCTATAGACATTGAATTGAATTAGTTTAGAAATTTGTTAATAAATAAAAAAATGTGGTAATCGTTAATTCAACGGTTGCCACATTTTGTATTAATTAATAATTTGTAAAGTAGTCTGGGTATGCGGAAACAACATTATCCTTTTCTTCCAACATCAAATGTAAGTGCCTAGTAATAATATATTGTACACTTTCAAGGTCTTTTAAACTAACGGCATTGTAAAGATTTGTGTGCTGACTTAATATAGTTTCCCAATTTAGTTTTTCTTGTTTCAGTCTTAATCTGCGAAATCTATTGAGTTGGGTATTATTTATTTGCAACCAATCCCATATCTTTTGGTTATCAGTAACTTTATAAAATAAATTATGAAACTTTTGATCTAAATCAAAGAAGTTATCTGGTTGTTGATTGATGATTGCAGTCCGTTGTTGTTCAATTGTTTTCTTCATCAAATCAAGTTGATTGTCAGAAAGATGAACTGTTGCGATTGAGGTAACTTTAGGTTCTATGCATTCTCTTACAAATCTACCATCATCAGCATCTGACATATCAATTTGAGTGATGTAAGTTCCACTTTGAGGAATCACTTCGATTAATCCTTCACGTTCAATGCGTATAATTGCCTCTCTCACGGGAGTTCTACCAAGTTCAAGCTCGTTTGATATAACTTTCTCAGAGATTTTTTGACCAGGGAGATAGTCAAAATGAATTATTCTGTACTTAATTTGATTATAAGCTCCATCACTTAAGTTATCTAGCGTCGCCATGGTAAAAACTCCTTAATTTATTATTTGAATTATTAACAGTATAGACCAAATGATGTAAAAAATAAATTCAAAAATAATTCATTGACAATCTGGTATATCAGATTATAATTGAAAATGAAACCGGATACATGAGTTATACATGAGTTGATTTAGAAATAGTCCTATCAGGAGGAAAGAATACATGGTTAAAATTACAGACGATTATATCAGTAATAAGGCAGCCTTTGAAAAGGCTGGAATTAAAACTCCTAATTACGATATCAATGAAAAAAATGGAGCTACCAAGTGGGTTCACTTTGGTGGCGGTAACTTATTTAGAGCTTTTCATGCAGCAATCGCCGACACTCTGATTGAAAAGGGTGAACTTGATTCTGGTGTGGTAGTTGCTGAAACGCATGATCCTTCTGTTGTGACAAGTGTATACACTCCATTTAAAAATAGAATTTTAAGAGTAATTACAAAAGCAGACGGTAACTTTGACAAAGAGTTGTTAGCTTCTGTTAAAGAGGCATTGTTCTTTGGCCCAGATAATAAAGAAGGCTGGGATAAGTTGTTTTCAATCTTTGAAAACCCAGCTTTGCAATTAGCATCGTTTACAATTACCGAAAAGGGATACAGCGTAGTTGATGATCATGGTGAGTTCTTGCCATTCGTTAAGGATGATATCGAGAACGGACCAAAGGCACCTAAGAACAACATGGCTAGCTTGGTTTCGCTCTTACTTGCTAGATTTAACGCTGGTGCATATCCAATGGCTCTTTTGAGTACTGATAACTTTTCTCAAAACGGTGACCGGCTTAAAGCAAGTGTAATGGCCGTTGCTAATGCTTGGAAGGACCGTGGCTTTGTAGGTGATGACTTCATCAACTACTTAAGTGATGAATCGAAAATTTCATTCCCATTCTCAATGATTGATAGAATCACTCCAAACCCATCTGAAGATGTGTCAAAGGTTCTGGAAGAAAGTGGTTTTGAAGATTATGAAATCGTTCATACGCCTAACCACACTAACATCGCTGCCTTTACCAACACGGAAGAGACTCATTACTTGGTTGTCGAAGATAACTTCCCTAATGGCAGGCCAGACTTCTCTAAGACTGACGTTATCCTAACAGATAAGGATACGGTTAATAAAGCAGATGAGATGAAAGTTACTACTTGCTTGAACCCACTGCATACCGCATTAGCCGTTAATGGTAGTTTGCTTGGATTCAACTCAATTGCTAAGGAAGTTTCTGATCCAGATATGTTGGCATTGATCAAGCAAATTGGATATATCGAAGGGTTACCAGTAGTAACCGATCCTAAAGTTATTAATCCTAAACAATTTATTGATGCTTTAGTTCAAAAGCGGTTACCAAACCCATACATTCCAGATATGCCACAACGAATCGCGACTGATACATCGCAAAAGCTTGCTGTTCGTTATGGGGTTACCATTTCTCATTACGTAGATGATGCAAATCGAGATCCCAAGAGCCTTAACTTCATTCCACTAGTGCTTGCAACCTGGTGCCGTTACTTGATGGCAGTTGACGACAACGGAGAGAGCTTCGATCCAAGTCCAGATCCACTTTACGATGAACTTCATGCCAAGGTCGCTGACATTAAATTAGGTGAGGAAACAGACGTTCACGCTCACTTGAAGGATATTCTTTCAAACGAAAGAATCTTTGGCCACAATCTGTACGAAGTTGGGTTGGGTGAAAAGGTCGAAGAATACTTTAAGAGTCAAATCAGTGGTAAGGGTGCCGTAAGGAAGACCCTAGTGGATACATTAGCAAGATATGAAAAACAAATAGGATAGGGGTAATAGTAATGACTTTATTAAATGATGATTTTCTTTTGACAACGGATATGGCTAAGAAGCTGTTTCATGATCACGCTTCGAAGATGCCAATCATTGATTTCCATTGTCACTTGGATCCAAAGGAAATTTACGAGAATAAAAATTACAAAAACATCAGTCGAATTTGGATCAATGAAGGTAAATTCGGGGACCATTACAAATGGCGCCTGATGCGGGCAAACGGGGTTCCTGAAGAATTGATCACTGGTGATGGTGATGATTATGAGAAATTTATCGCTTGGGCCAAAACAATCAATCGGGCGATTGGTAATCCACTTTACGAATGGACACACCTTGAGCTTCGTCGGTTCTTCGGAATCAATGATGTCTTTAACGAAAAGAGCGCTCCAGCAATTTGGGAAAAAGCTAATAAACTGATTGCGACTGATGATTTTAAACCAAGAAACTTAATCAAACGCTCAAATGTTGAAGTTGTTTGCACGACTGACGATCCAGCTTCTGAATTGAAGTATCACAAGTTACTTAAGGATGAAGAAAAAGAAAACGGCTTTAAAGTATTACCTGCAATGAGACCAGACAAGGCGATGGGAATTCAAAATGCCGGATTTGGAGATTATATTAAGGAATTCGAACGGGTATCAGGAATTACTATTAACAGCTTTGATGACCTTTTGAAAGCTTTTGATCAGCGATTTGATTACTTTGAATCCCTTGGTGGCCGGCTTTCAGACCATGGCTTGAATACGTTCCATTTTGTTGAAGCATCAGCCAACGAATTGGATGATATTCTCACTAAGGGCCGTGAGGGTAAAGAACTTACCCAAGTTGAAGTTGATAAGTATGTAACCATGTTGCTTGAGGGCTTGATTACCTTAAATCATAAGCATGGTTGGACAATGCAGTTCCACATGAACGCTATTCGGAATGCTAACAAACCAATGTTTGAAAAAATTGGTGCCGATGGCGGTTTTGACTCAATGGGAACACAAGCTGATATTACTGATCACTTCATGAAGTTGCTGACCAAGATGCAAACTAAGGACGAATTACCAAGAATGATTTTGTACTCATTAAACCCAAATGATTGGATGGAATTAGCAACTGGAATGGGTGATTTCCAACAAGACGGAGTTCAAAAGATGCAACTCGGTTGTGCATGGTGGTTTAATGACACTTTTGATGGTATGAAGAGACAGCTTACCATTATGGCTGAGCAGAGCTTGCTACCAAACTTTGTTGGAATGCTTACAGATTCACGGAGCTTCCTATCGTACCCTCGTCACGAATACTTCAGACGAGTGCTATGTAACGTAATTGGAACCTGGGCTGAGCGTGGTCAAGTTCCTGATGATGAGGATTACCTTGGCAAAATCGTTGAGGATATTTCTTATAACAACGCTCATGATCAATTTGGTTTTTATAATAATTAATAACATAGAGAGTAGGAGATTTTAGATTATGGAATACAATATTGCGGTCGTTAACTCAAGTAGTTTTGGTCAAGTATTTACTGAACACTGGGCTGAATTGGAAAAAATTGGTAATGTTAAGCGGTTCATGCTACCAACTGATATTGATGGTAAGTCATTAGCAAAGGAATTGAACGGATTCAACATTATCATTGCGAGTGTTACTCCATTCTTCAACAAGGACTTCTTTGACAACAAGGATGAAACCCTATTGATCTCACGTCACGGAATTGGATTTAACAACGTTGACATCAAGGAAGCCAAGAAGCACAACACTTTGGTAACAATCGTTCCTCAATTGGTTGAAAGAAATGCCGTTGCTGAAAACGAAGTTGCTAACTTGATGTCATTGGTTCGCCAAGTTGTTCCTTCATCAGAACGTGAACGCGCAGGTCGCTACCAAGATCGGGCTCAATTCATGGGCCATGACTTCTCAGGTAAGACCTTTGGAGTTATTGGTTGTGGTAACATTGGTAGCCGAGTTGCTGAATTGTTTGGTGTCTTTGGTGGCCCAGTGCTAGTATGCGATCCAAATCCGCATGTACCAGGTAACTGGTTGAACGACCACAACGTTGAATTGGTTGATCTTGATACCTTGCTTTCTCGTTGTGACTATATTTCACTCAATGCATCACTTGATGACACTAGTCTTCACACGATCGATGCAGCAGCAGTTAAGAAACTCAAGAAGGGTGCATATATCTGTAATAACGGTCGTGGTGCATTGGTCGTTGAAGATGCAATTCTTGATGGAATCGAAAGTGGCCAAATTTCTGGTTACGCTGCCGATGCAATGGAAGTTGAACCAGTTAAGGAAGACCACCCATTCTTAAAGAATGACAGAATTCTTTTAACTCCACATACTTCTGCTTACACTTACGAATGTCTTCACGGCATGGGTGAAAAGTGTGTCGGTGATGTTAAGGATGTTGTTGCGGGTAAGCAACCTGTCCGTGAATTAACTCACACAGTTTAATAATTATTTAAGACGATAACGAAAACGGGGTCTGTGTGGCCATAACCATTGCAGACTCTTTTTTCTTCAAAAAAATCACAATTTTTGGTGTGATGGGAGTGAAAATGATGGATTATTTGATTGGAATCGACGTTGGAACAACGAGTACAAAAGCGCTATTATACGACATCGATGGTAACGTGATCGCTAAAGCTAATAAGGGCTATACTCTCTATCAAAATGTTCCTGACATGGCTGAGGAGGATCCGGACGAAATCTTTAACGCCACAATTTCAGCCTTACAAGAAATTACCGCTAAGGCAGTTGATGGCAAGGTTAAAGCAATTTCTTGGTCAGCTCAACAGCACAGTTTGATTGGGTTAGACAAGAACTTTAAACCGCTGACAAGAACGATTACTTGGGCTGATAACCGAGCTGAACGGGTCGCTGCTGAGTATAAAGAAAACGGTAAGGGATTTGAGGCATATTCCAAGACGGGGCTGCCAATTCACCCAATGGGTCCGTTTTATAAACTACTCTGGTTACGGCGTGATAAGCCTGAACTATTTGATAAGGTTGCTTACTGGGTCGGTATTAAGGAATACATCATCTGGAAGTACACTGGTGTGCTGAAGGAAGAAGTATCGATGGCTGCAGCTACTGGTCTTTTGAATATGGAAAAAGTTGACTGGGATGACTCAATCTTGGAAGAGGTTGGGGTTAAACGGTCACAATTGCCAGAGCTAGTGGAAATCACTGATAAGTTTCAAGGTATTAAGTCTGAGTACGCCAAAGTTATTGGTGTAGACGAAGATGTGTATTTCGTAATGGGAGCAACTGATGGTGCCCTTTCAACCTTCGGGGTTGGGGCAATTGAAACTGGAGTTCTTGCAATCAACGTTGGAACATCAGCTGCTGTTAGAACCTTTGTGGATAAGCCGTTGGTGGATCCTAAAGCTAGAATCTACTGTTACCCAATCATGAACGGCAAGTATCTGATTGGGGGACCAATCAATAATGGTGGAATCATCTTTAGCTGGGCCCATGATGCTTTATTTGGAGCTGAGCAGGAAGCTGCTAAGATGCTTAAGATGGACTCGTTTGATATGCTTACCGAAATTGCATCAAAGGTTCCGGTTGGTTCAAACGGACTGATCTTCCATCCATATCTTGGTGGAGAACGGGCACCATTATGGGATGCTAACGCTCGCGGTTCATTCTTTGGTTTAAACAGGAATCATACTAGGGCAGATATGATTAGAGCCGTCCTTGAAGGGATTGTTTATAATCTCTACTCAGTAACACTTGCATTAAAGGAAGTTACTGGTGATCCTAAGTCGATTTTGGCGGCTGGTGGTTTTGTCCGCTCTAAATTAGCTACGCAAATGATGGCTGATGTTTTTGAAAATGATGTTATTATTCCAGAATCCTACGAAAGCGGTAGTTTGGCAGCAATGTTTATTGCCAAGATGGCTTTGGGATTGGAAAGTGATATCGCGGATATCAAGAAATACCTTGGTAAGGAAACCGTGTATAAACCAAACGAAGAAGCATTTGCTCGTTACCGGAAGTTAATGCCAATTTATCTCCGCCTTAGCAGAAGCTTTGGTGAAGAATACAAGGCAATTGCTGATTATCAAAGAGAATTTAATGATTAATAGTTAATAAAAAATAGGCCTCAATCCTGGATGTTAAGGATTGGGGCCTATTCATTTATGTTAGCTATTAGTTTGCTGGAATCAAAGTAATGTCTGAGAAAACATCAGCTAATGTTTCGTTGGTATCAGCAAATCGCTTGTTAAGGATCAATTGTCTAAACTCTTCAATGGTAATTGTTTCAGTTTGCTTGAATGGCATTGGCGAACCAAGAGTAGAACTGTTTAAGCCAGTCATGATGTTCAAAATAATGCCCTTCTTACTATCGTAGCGAGCACGGTAATATTCAAAATATTCTCTGGTCTCGTATGAACCAGTTAATTCCTTATGGTTAATAAAGTAATCAAGGATAAATGATTCAAAGTCCTCTGAGTAAGCCAAAACGTCTTTCATGTTAGTTAAATCGCGCATAATTAATTGCCCTCCTATATTCCCGCAAAATGAGTTAAAAAACTGAGAAAATCCATAACTGGTATATCAGTTATTTACAACTATCATTCTAACTGCATTTTCTGAAAATGCAAGAGAAAAGTTTGACTAAATTTAGTGAAATAAGAGTTAAACGCTGATTTTATAACAATGAAAACGATTGAAAATAAAATTATTTTTTGTTAAAAAACTTTATAAGTGCCTCTTTTTCATTGGTACTGATTTTAATTACCGAGCCATGACGAGCCCTAGATGGCATTTTAAATTCATCCTCATTTAGTTGATGAAATTCGCCACTACCAAGGCTGCTAGTTATAAGGGGGAAGTAACCCTTATCGGTAAAGTTATCGGCTAGCAGGCACCATTCGCCTGATGGCAACTGATAGCTGATGGGGCCTTCGACGTTTGGTAAGTTGCTTAAGTATGGTGATAAGATCAACCGTGGTTCGCCGTTGAATGACAGCAGATGTTCAATAAATAGTCTGGTTGTGGTTTCGTTTTTAGAAATCCGGTAGTATCCATCTTTAGTGGGTGCGATGGTGGTATCAATCGTACTAAAATTATTGTCGATCCACACTTCGGGCTTAGTGAAATTAATGAAATCGGCAGTGGTACTTAGATATATTCTTTGTTTGGTAAAATCATCGCCGTTGATTTTAGAAGCCCAGTAGACATTAAATGCTTTCTTTTGCTGGTCGTAGCTAGCCTCCGCTGCCCACACGCAGCCAAACGATTCAGGGGCAACTTCAACGGATCTTGGACCATTCCAGTCAATTAGGTTTGTGGATTCCCAAACGATAAGGTTTCGACTTCCAGTTCGCTGCACTTCGGCCCAGTTATTATGGCCATGCATTCGTAAATCTGTCGCAATTATCACGTATTTTTGAGTTAAGGGATTGTAAGTGATAAACGGGTCCCGAACACCACCGGTACCGATTGTGGAGGTTAGGATTGGTTGATTATTGTTTAAATCTTGCCAAAACAAACCATCATCACTAGTGGCCATGTAGATTTGTTCACCGTTTTCATACTTTTCTCCTGCAAAATAGACAAATAGATAACTTGATTTAGTGTTCATTGAATTTATCTCCTTTATGTAAAAGGCCAAAGCAAGAGTGCTTTGGTCTGGATAAAAATATATGAAGCGTACTTATTTATCGTCATTGTGACGACGAACATGCGCACTTGGTTCATCAGAAAGCATCTTTGAAAAGACGTCGGTTAAAGTCTCGCTTTGATCTTCGAACTTCTTATTGATGATCAGCTGACGGAACTCTTCAATTGATAAGTTTTCCACGTCCTTAAATGGAAGTGGAGCATTTGATTGTTTGAGACCGGTTTTAAGGGTAACAACTAATCCTTTTTTACTATCTAGGGTTACTGAATAGTACTCATAATAACTAGGGGTATCGTAGTCACCGGTCAGTTCCTTGTGTTCATTGAAGTAAGCAGTAATGAACTTTTCAAATTCTTCTTTAGAGTTTAACGCTTGTTTCCAGTCATTTTCACCAAATGTCATAGTATTCCTTCTTTCTGTTTAAAAAACTGTAGATTATCGAACCCGCTTGATGGCTGCGATTGCCAAACCACCAATAACTTCCATAGCGATGGCAAAGATGAAGATTGATTGGTAACCGAATTCAGCAACGATTGAAGAAGCAACCATGGCACCAAGCATTTGACCAAGAGTGTTAGCCAAGTTGATCAAACCAAGGTCTTTACCTGCAGTATCTGATGATGGCAAAACGTCCATGTTTAGGGCACCATCAACTGAGTTGTATAAACCATTACCAAAAGCAGCGATGATGGCGTATACGAACATTGCCCATGGTTTTTGAATGAAGAGTGGGAATAATGCAGCGGCACCTAAGGCAAACGTTGCGATAACAACCGGTGCTTTAACCCGCTTCATTTTATCGGCAAGTGGGCCACCAACTAAGGCGAAGAACACACCGATAAATAGCATGATCATTGAGAAAATCGAAATTGATTTACCCGCACCAGCAGTTGATTGACCGATGTAATCAGTAAAGATAAACAGTTGGAAAGTAGTAACGATTGTTGAACCAACAACCATGAAGAACTTACCAGAGAGGGCAAGGTAGAAATCACGAGCATCGTGAGTTGGGAAGAAGAAGTATTTTTTAAGAGAATTCTTATCAAACTTGACCTTAGGCTCGTCTAAATTGCTGGGTTCCTTGATTAAAATAATGTGAATGAATGCAAGGACAACAGTCATTGTTGCCATTACATAAATACCGAATTTAACGTTACCTAAGAATTGAGCTGCTAACAGGGCAAAACCTTGTTGAGCGATTGTAAATCCAACTCCATAAAATGTTGATACGGTTCCCCGCCATTTAGGGGCAACCCGATCAGAAATCTGTGGGTATATTGCAGCGGCAATTGCGTTTTCAGCGGCTGCAGCGACAATCCAAACGATGATGATTCCCCAGATGGAAGCCAGGTTAGCAATAACAACTAATGAGGCTGCAACTGCAATCGTTCCTAAAACTATGTAAGGTTTTCTCTTACCATACTTAGTTCTAGTAACGTCTGAGAGGGCTCCAAATAGTAAGTTGGTAATAGCACCTACGATTGATGCAACCGTTGCTAAAATACCAACGGCCCAAACTTTATGAGCTGGATCAATCTGAGCGAACAATTCTGGAATTAAAACGCTACGAGTTGATCCAATAGGGCCGTACCAACATAGGGGTGCTAAAAACATTGCTGAAGAAATTAGCCAGGGTAGTTTAGGTTGTTGTTCATCCTTAACGACCGCGTTGGTGATTTCACCAACAGCGGTTTTGACTGGCTCTTTTTTGTTATCTGCCATTTTGCTTAACTCCTTTGATTTTATGATTAGAAAAAATATAAGCGCTTACAGGGTTTATTATAGCCATCATTTTTATTTTGTACACTTTTTGTTTACTAATTTTCTCTTTATTTTAGTAAATAAATTTTGATAAAAATGGTCGAAAAAGGTATTTTGATAACGTTTACAATGCCTAAAAACGATATCAATCTTTTTAAAAAAATATTTTAAGTTAACAAATTCGATGAAAATGTGTTGAATTTTACTAAAAATGAAATATACTATACTTGTAAACGTTTTCAAATAATTGAAAGATGGGTGAAGTTATGAGTTATCGAAAACTATTCAATGAACAAATCAAGGACAATCCGCTTCGATCAAAGGCTGATGTTAAAGCAGCATTGGAGGATATTCTGGAGCCTGCAATGAATGTTTTATCCCAACAAAAACGGGCTGGACGTTTCCGGATGAGTGATAGCGGAGCAGTTTACCTTCAGGATAAAACTTCTATAGAAGGTTTCATGAGATTGCTCTGGGGATTAGGACCATTCTTCAGTGATAAGACTCGAATTTATGAGAAGCCAGAATGGTTTGAAATGGTATCTAAGGGAATCCTTGAGGGAACTGATCCAGAATCACCAGATTACTTTGGTGGTGACCTTGGCGATTACGATCAGCTATTCGTCGAAATGGGAGCTCTAACAGCTTACTTATATGAAACGAAGGAAAGCTTCTGGGATACATTGTCCGAAGTTCAACAAAAACGAATCGTTGACTGGATGGATCAAGTTAACTATAAAGTGATTCCAAAGACTAACTGGTTGTTCTTTAGAGCCATGGTTAATCAATTTATCACTGATTCGGGTTATTATGACCGCTCAAAGGAAATTGATGCAGATTATGCCATTACCAATACTCATTATTTGGATCATGGTTGGTCATACGATGGTTATGAAAATCAAATTGATAACTACATTCCGTTTGCTTACCAGTTCTTCACAATCTTAACGGTTGGTTTGACTAACAATGATGATAAGCAAGCTAAATTACTAAAGGAACGGGCCCAAGCGTTTGTTAAGAGCTATGCCAACTGGTTTGCTGCTGATGGGGCTGCCTTACCATACGGTAGAAGTTTGGAGTACCGATTCGCTCAAGCTGCTTTCTGGGCAGCCTACGCATACGCTCACGTGGATATGCCAGACGGATATACCATGGGGGATATCAAACACCTACTACTTAACAACCTTAGATGGTGGTTCAAGCAAAACATCTTCCAAAGTGATGGTTTGATTCCAATTGGATATTCATACCCTAACATGAACTTTGCGGAAGGTTACAACGGTCCTGCCTCAGCTTACTGGGCTTTGAAGACCTTTATCTTCTTTGCACTTCCAGATGACGATGAGTTCTGGACTGCTAAAGAGAGTGACGACTTTAAGTTTGAAAAGGAAAAATTACAACCAGAACCAAGAATGTTGATCGAACACAGTAAAACTGGCCAAGAAGTTCAAGCATTTACCGCTGGTCAACATTCACATGAGCATGCTCATGGTGAAGCTAAGTACGAAAAGTATGTGTACTCGAGTAGCTTTGGGTTCTCAACGCCAAAGGGTAGCGTCTTGTTAAAGCAAGGAGCATTTGATAACACCCTTGCAATTGCGGAATCTGAAAACTTCTGGCAAACAGCCTTTAGATATGCTGACTACGCTGTCCATGAAAATTATGTATACTCGGATTGGAAACCATTTGACGACGTGGAAATCAAGAACTTTGTCGTTCCATCAATGCCATGGCACGTTCGGGTTCATAAGATTCATACTGGTAGAGCTCTTCACTTGGCAGAAGGAAGTTTTGCAGGTCCTGAGTACGGAATTCCAGGTCAAGAAGAAGTTAAGGTTGATGTTCCTAACTCAGTATTCTATAAAACTGAAGTGGGAATTACGGGAATCGTTGGTTATCACGATGAATTGAAGGCAGAATTGTCAGTTCCGGAACCCAACACTAACATTTACTTCCCTAAGACTAGAATCCCACTGCAAAGTGGTGAAATTCAGCCAGGTGATTACGTATTTTATTCTCTATATCTTGGTGATCGGGAACTTGAATCACTTGATAGTAATGGCAAGATTGTGGTGCCTGATGTTAGCCTTGACGGGAACAAATTAACCTTTAGCCTAAATGGAGAACAAGTAGTTACCGAATTAACTGAATTCTAATTATTCCCAACTCTTTTTAGGAAATTGGTCAAAAGTTTGTTAGAATGATTTAGTATTAGCAAATGATAAATCAATGGTGATTAAAAAGAGGGTTGGAAGCAATGAGTTCGGAAAAGGGACCAACAATTAAAGATGTTGCTGACCAAGCTGGAGTTTCAATCTCGACAGTTTCGCGGATTTTGAACTACGATGAAACACTCGCAGTGACTAATGAAACTAAGCAACGAGTATTTGAAGTGGCTGAGCGGGTTCAGTACAAACGAAAGCCAAGGAAGCGAACTAACCAAAAGCAGGATAAGATTGCAATTGTTCAGTGGCATTCAAATAAAGAGGAAATGACTGATCTTTATTACCTGCAGATTCAATATGGAATTGAGAACAAAGCTAGTAGCATAGGATCAACAACCGATACATTTGCGGTGCACACAGTAACCAAGGATGCACTAAAGTCGTTTGATGGGATTATTGCTGTTGGTAAGTTTGATCAGACTGAGATTGAAGGTTTGGGAGCTATGGGAAAACCGTTAGTCTTTGTTGGTCAGAACTACCTTGCTTATGGTTTTGACAGTGTTCAAAGTGATTACATCACTCCAGTGAAAAAGATCATCGATCATTTTATGGAAGTTGGAATCAGTGATATTGGTATGATTGGTGGCCAAGAAACGACAGTTACTGAACGTAACCAAGTGGCGGAACCTAGGAGAGCAACGTTTAATGACTACCTAAAAGCCAAAAACGCCTATAACGAGGACTTTGTATTTAGTGGCGACTTTGGCCCTGATTCCGGTTATGATTTAATGAATAAAGCGATCGACAAGTTAGGTGAGGAACTTCCTCATGGATTTATCGTCGCCAGTGACTCAATGGCTGTTGGAGCTTTACGGTCACTCAATGAACACCAAATCAAAGTCCCTGAAAGGGTTAGCATGATTAGTTTTAATGATGTGGCAATTGCTAAGTATACTAACCCACCGCTAACGACAGTGCATTCCCATACGGAAGCACTGGGTGAGCGGGCTTTGGACTTGCTCCAGGCGGGAGTAAAAAATCCAAATAAGATTGCAGAATCAAATGTATTAGCTACGGAAATCGTGTATCGAGGAAGTAGTTTATAATATCTTAAATAAGAACTCTAGGGTAGTGCAAAGGCCTCAGGGTTCTTTTTAATGTCGTTTTAGTAAAAGTAACGACATTATAGAAGTTTATTAATTTAATTTTACTAAAATTATTGACCTTACTCCAAAAAATAGTACAATAGAAGCTAGAAGAGAAAGCGCTTACCTAAACTTACTTGGAGGCATCACTAATGGAAAAAAGTTTATTATACCCAGAATTGAATGAATTTAGATATGACCGCAAACTGGATGGACTATGGGACTTTAAGTTCGATCCAAAGCAAGAAGGTAACGCTCAAAACTGGACCACTGGTTTGAGCGATGCCGTTAAAATGCCAGTTCCTGCTAGTTTTAATGATTTTTTTACTAAAAAAGAAGAACGCGAGTATGCAGGAGACTTCTGGTACTCAACTAAGTTCTTTGTTCCCAAGGAATTAGAAGACAAACAAGTTGGAATTCGGTTTGGTGCCGCAACCCATCGCGCCACTGTCTACGTAAACGGGACTGAAATTCGTAGTCATGAAGGTGGCTTCTTACCATTTACTGCTGACATTACCTCAGTTGCTAAGTTTGGGACTGAAAATATTGTTGCAATTAAGATCAATAACGAACTTCACCGTGATGCACTTCCTGCTGGTGATACCATTACTCTAGAAAATGGTAGCAAGATGGTCAAACCATTCTTTGATTTCTACAATTACTCAGGCTTGAACAGAAGCGTTCACCTAGTTGCCCAACCAAAGACTTCAGTTATTGATTACTCAACAACTTTTGATGTTTCTGCAAGCCACGCAACGGTTAACTATCAAGTTGAAATTGAAGGAACTGCTGATGTTGCTGTCAAGTTAATTGATGAAGATGGTAACGAAGTTGCAAATGCTCAGGGTGCTGCAGGCAAACTTGAAGTTGATAATCCAAAGCTTTGGAATGTTAGGGATGCCCACCTTTACACAATCAAGATTCAATTACTTCAAAATGGTAATGCAATTGATGAGTACACTGATGAAATTGGTTTACGAAAGATTGAAATCAAGGGTCACCAAATCCTAGTTAACGGTAAGGAAGTATACTTACGGGGATTTGGTCGTCATGAAGATAGTATCTATGCTGGTCGAGCTTTTGATCTTAACGTTGAAAGAAAAGACGTTGAGTTGATGGAATGGACTGGAGCTAACTCGTTTAGAACTTCTCACTATCCATATGACGAAGAAGCATACCGTTTCGCTGACCGTGAAGGATTCATGGTTATCGACGAAGTTCCTGCCGTTGGATTCAAAATGGCAGCTGCAAGTTTCTTAGGTGGATTAGACGCATCATTCTTTGATGGTGATTGGACTGACGAACTCCAAAAGAAGCATTTGGATCAAATCCATGACATGATTCTTAGAGATAAGAACCACCCATCAGTATTCGCTTGGAGCTTATTCAACGAACCTGACACTTCAACTGATTCAGCAGTGCCATACTTCGAAAAAGTATTTGAGGATACTAAGGATTTGGATCCACAACATCGTTCAAGAACATTTACTCTTAATGAAGACGATACTTTCGAAGCTTCTAAGTGTAAGCAATTCCCAGATATCTTCTTACTTAACAGATATCCAGGTTGGTATCACAAGTGGGGCTTTGAAATCTCAGATGGTGAGGCCGGTTTGAGAAGAGAAATGGATCAATGGCAGAATTCAGACATTGATAAACCAATGATTTACACTGAATACGGTGCTGATACTCAACCAGGACTTCATAAGTTACCATCAATTATGTGGAGTGAAGAGTACCAGACAGAAGTTCTTGAAATGTTTGGCCGCGTCTTCGACTCATATGATTTCATTCGTGGTGAACAAGTATGGAACTTTGCAGATTTCCAAACTGTTGAAGGTAACATGCGGGTCAATGGAAACAAGAAAGGAATCTTTACTAGAGATAGACAGCCAAAGGCGGCTGCATTCTTCTTGAAGAACCGTTGGGAAAATATTGATTAATCAAGAAATAAATTGATAAAAATGAAACTGGGAATATAGGTAACCAATCTAATTTGTAATTATTATTAGATTGCTTAAAACTGACTTTCCCAGTTTTAATATATGGAGGAAGACTAATGAACAGTACCAATTTTACAATTGATGCGGATACACTATTGACCACCTCTGATGCCAATACTTTCAAAGGATTTGGATACATTAGCTGTAACAATTCATCACGGTTACTGATGGACTATCGCTATGAGCACCCCGAAAGCTATCAAAAAATTCTGGATATTCTATTTGGTGGTAATCATCCAGTGCTGAGAATGGTAAAAGTCGAGTTAGGTGATGATGCCAACACTTCGTCCGGTACTGAGCCAGCCCCAGTTCGGACAGAAGATGAAGAGGCCAACGTCGAACGTGGAATGGGCTTCAGGTTTATTGCTGACGCCAAGCGGGTTCAACCGGAATTAAAAACTGCGTTACTTCGTTGGGGCGAACCCGGTTTTCTGCGCCAAAAGTGGCAACAAGTTAAAACCAAGGATCCCGACAACTTAGTTCCAGAATCAGTATTTGAAGATATGTACCAATACTACAAAAAAACAATTATGGCGGCATACAATCGCTTTGGATATGTCTTTGATTACGTGGATCCGGACCGGAATGAAACTAAACACCCAATGATCAAGTGGATCAAGTGGTTTACCAACCGGGTTCAGGAAGATAATGACTTTCCTGAAGGCTTTCCAGTTGATAAATATCACCAAATTAAAGTAATCGCAGCTGATGAGAATTACGAGACTGATTTCGGTGACTCAATGGTTGACGATGAAGAACTTAGAAATTTGGTTACAGCAGTTGGATTCCATTACAACACTGACGATAGTCCTCGCAAGTCGTACACTAAGCTAGCTGATGAGTTCCATAAGGAAGTTTGGTACAGTGAAGGAATTGCACCAATGACCTTTGGTAAATATCGGGTTAAGGCTTCTAACGGTGACGGAATTGGTGGTCAACAGAGTGGTTTGGATGTTGCTAACCGGGTAATCAAGAGTTATTTCAAATCACGTCGGAGTTTGTACCTATTTCAACCTGCAGTTTCCGCATACTATCCAGGGGTTAACTACAGTCACAAGGAATTGATCACAGCTAATCGCCCATGGTCAGGCTTCTTCGAGGTTGATAACGTTGGGTTACAAGTCATCAAACACTTTACGGACTTTGCTAAAACTGGTTGGGAAGATGCAGATGCTTGGCGGGTTCTCACTAGCGCTACTGAGAGTGGTGTAGGTGGAACCGAGAACTTGACGATTGATACTGATAAGCCAAGTTATATGACATTGATGGCACCTGATAAGTCTGATTATTCGGTCGTATTTGTGAATGATAGTGCGCAAGCAAGGGAATACCATATTCAGCTAAAAAATGTGAGTGATAAATCTGTCTACGTTTGGGAAAGTAAAGCTCCTGAAAACTCAAAGCAGGAGTATGATAGTGGTCTCAAGCAAATGCGCGAAAAAGTTGATCCTATAAATGGGGAATTAACCATTGTTGTGGATCCTCATTCTGTAGTGACCGCAACCACGTTGTATCTCCTGAACGACCCTGAAGTTAAGTATCAACGATTAGAATCAGGAAAAGAGGATTCGTTACTGATTGAAGATAACCAGAAGCACCTTCTTTACCACGATGATTTTAGCTATCCTGAGTACAGTGATGATTATGCGGAGAGTCGGGGTGGCACACCAAGATATACAACTGATCAGGGTGGTGCCTTTGAAGTTGTCAACGATGGAAATGAACCTGTATTGAAGCAGGTAATTACTGAAAAGGAACGAGCCCTTGATTGGGAGTATTCATACGCTCCTAACTTTACCGTTGGGGATGACCGTTGGTGTGATTACAGTGTTAAGCTCAAGGTTAAGTTTGATAATCAAACTGTTCAAAATACCGCCTCTGGTAACTACATTGGGATTGGTTTATTTGAAATGACTGACGTTAAGGGTCGCCTTGAGAGCGCACCATATGTTTTCAAACTATTTACTGATGGCTCATGCCAGTTGATTAAGGATGATGAGGTTGTTGAACTTGGTTACGTTGACAATCTTGATTTAGAAAAGGATCATATTGTCGAGTTTACCGGAGTAAATGGGGTTCTATCCGCAAAGGTTGATGATGACCACGTATTCCACTACACCGATGTCAATAACATTAAATATAGTGGTCGGGTAAAAGTCGGAACCGGATACTACAACACTGAAATTAAGGAAATCACCGTCTTTAGTATTTCTGGCAAACTTGATCTAATCAGTCAACGAATTGATGATCTCGATGATCAGATTAGCTATAGCGGTAAATGGGAACACGTTTGTGGTCTTGGTAACACAATTTGGAACCGGACCGTTTCTACAGCTGAAGGCGATGGCGAGGCAAACTTTAAGTTTAACTTTGATGGAACTGGTTTCTCGCTAATTGGAAAACAGTCGGCAGAGACTTATATTAGAGTTTACGTCGATGGCCGAATGGTCTTACCTAGTGTTCGGGTTCAAAAGGCTGATGATAAGTCAGAGAACTTTGTGATTCGCAACTTAGAGGATAAGAACCATAATGTAAGAATTCTTGCTCTCAGAGGAAAGTATACGTTGGATGCGGTGGATTTGATAAAGCCGTTTATAGGATAATAAGAGGCTGGGACAAAAGTCCTAGTTAAAGCAAAAAAGCTTCGGAAATAAAAATTTCCGAGGCTTTTTTGCATTTTACGTAGCACAGAGAATTCAACTCTGCTATTCTTAAATCGACTAAAACCCAA
>NZ_CATNVB010000035.1 GCF_951230165.1 Lentilactobacillus sp. Marseille-Q4993 | reverse complement strand
ATTTTTTGTTACGGCATCAAGTGCCAAAAAGAACCTCGGCTTTGCTTCGCTACCACTTTATCAAAAAAATGGTGAATCCTAGCTCCGTCGAGTTTTGGATTCACCATTTATCTTAGTAAGTTTTTGTGCTCTTTTTTCCAAAAGTAGTGAGAAAACCGTGTTATAATGGACTTCCTTGGCAGGGGCACCAAAAGGGTTTACGAGCCGTAGTAATGGCTTGTAAACCTTTTTACTTTTTGATAAAATGAAAACGCAAACATGGATTGAAACTTTGTTCACGTTTGTTGTTTACAGAAGGCTCATGTGTTTACACTTTTCCCGTAATTGAGTATTCTAAATGGTGGGGATAAACGTCCTCGACGCATTGCCATAAACGACGAAAGGGAAGTGAAAAGATGAGCTTTCAGCGGGTAATTATTCTAGATTTAGTTTCACTGGGAATTGGCGAAAGTAGCGATGCAAATCACTACGATTCAGTGGGGGCTGACACCCTTGGACACGCATTGACTACTGAACCGATGACGGATTTGTTTCCGACGTTAACGAAGCTGGGATTAGGAAATATCCGCTATCAGAATCCGATGGCTCAAATTCCTGAAGTTGCAGAACCGATTGGGATGTATGGCAAAATCCAGTTGGCAGGTAAGGGCAATGGTATCGATAGTGGAATCAGAGAAATGTTTGATTATCAATCCCAGTTTAGAACAACTAGCATGATTGATGCGGTAGTCGAGGCAAATCCAATTGACAATCAGGCGGTGATCATCTCTGATTATCGGAGTTATTTTGCTAATCAATTAAGATCCGTAAATATTCACGTCAGCGATAACGGATCTGTATGGTGGGCACTTCATCGCCAAGCAATCAGACATCATCCGGGGCTTGTGTACGCAAGGTTGTCTGATTTGTCGAGGTTGTCAATGGAGAAGGATAAGGACACCTACATGGGTGCGTTGGTAGACGCGGATAAGCAACTGGCCAGATTGATCAACGAACTGTTTAGTACCGACCTATTGCTCATCACAGCATCGTTTGCGAACGACATGGATTTTGAGCAAACACCGACACGGGAATATTTGCCGTTGATTGCTTATTCTTCATCCATCAAGAAAGGAAAATCCATCGGAATTAGAAGGAACCTTTCTGACATCAGTGCCACGATTGGCGAGATGTTTGGTGTTGAAATGACTGATGATAACTTCGGTCATAGTTTTCTACGTGAATTAGAAGATTCACGCGCTAATTAATGGGTTTAAATTTTAAAACCAATCCACTTTATAAGGGGGCTAGATTTTTAGGTTCAGCTATTATTTAATCGTTGTATTTGGAGATTAATTAGAAAAGGGGAAAAATAATGTACTTATTAGTCAATATACTTGGTATCGTTGTATACCTAGCAATTGGGTTCCTATTCTCAAAGGATAAAAAAGCCATCAACTGGCGCTCAATTATCGTTGTGTTAGTACTTAACCTATTGTTTGCATGGATCTTAACTAGTTTTGCCTGGGGTCGTGATGCCGTTAAGGCTGCCGCAGACGGATTCAACTGGTTGGTTCAAGTGTCATATACTGGTATCGCATTTGCCTTACCAAGCTGGGTGCACGTAAAGTCAATGGACTTCGTTACCAGTTCACTTCTACCAATCTTGATGATTGTTCCATTGTTCGATATCTTGACTTACATCGGGGTATTGCCATTCATCATCAAGTGGGTTGGTCGTGGCCTTTCGTTTGTTACTGGTCAACCAAAGTTCGAATCATTCTTTGCTGTTGAAATGATGTTCTTAGGTAACACTGAAGCCATTGCCGTTTCAACTCTTCAATTGAAACAAATGAGTGCTCGTCGTAACTTGACCATTGCTTTAATGTCAATGTCTTGTGTTACTGCCTCAATCATTGGTGCTTATACCCAAATGGTTCCTGGCCAATACGTTTTGACCGCTATTCCATTGAACGTTATGAACGCCATCATTATCACTAACTTGCTTAACCCAGTTAGGGTTACACCTGAAGAAGATACAATTGCTCAAATGACTTCATCAAACGCCGCCGCTGAAGAAGCTGGTGACGTTCAAGCTGATGGTCACAGAGAACCATTCTTCTCATTCTTAGGTGATTCTATTCTTGGTGCCGGACGTTTGATTCTTATCATTACCGCCAATGTTATCGCCTTCGTTGCTTTGGCAGCCTTGATTGATAAGGTACTTCAATTGTTCAACCCATGGTTAACTTTGGAACACATTCTTGGTATCGTAATGTTCCCATTTGCATGGTTAATGGGTCTGGACGTAAGCCACGCCTTTGACTTTGCTCAATTCATGGGTACTAAGTTAGTTACTAACGAATTCGTTGTTATGGGTAAAATTGCACCAACAATCAACAATTTGAACATCTTCCCAGCTCACTACCAAGCTCAATTGACTGTCTTCTTGACATCATTTGCTAACTTCTCAACTACTGGTATGATCATCGGTGCCTTCAAGGGAATCGTTGACAAGGAAAAGAACGATTTGATCAGTAAGAACGTTGGTATCATGCTGTTATCAGGAATCTTGGTATCATTGATGTCTGCCGGAATTGTTGGACTCTTTGTTTGGTAAAAAGCAGATTTAGAAAGTTAGGTTTTATTTTTGGATAGCAAACAACAAATAGAGTTAGCCAATAAGCTAACGCTACGCGAAGCATTTACGAATAAGCAGGTATTAAAACGCGAACTTATCGCAGGAGTGACGGGATTCTTCGCCATTTCCTACATCATCATCGTTAACCCGATGATTTTAAAGGATGCGGGAATTCCTGCAGACCTAAGTGTGTTTGCAACAATTATTTCATCGCTAGTAGGTTGTCTGATCATGGGTTTCTGGGCAAACGCTCCAGTTATCCTAACGCCAGGGATGGGCGTCAATGCCTTCTTTACGTATACGATTGTTGTTAATATGGGGATGTCGTGGCAGGAAGCCGTGGCTATTTCGATGGTAGCATCGATTCTGTACGTGCTGGTGGCCTTTACCAAGGTCAGTGAGATATTGGCAAAGGGAATCCCAGAGGCGCTGAAAGCGGGAATAACGGCCGGAATTGGGTTGTTCCTAGTCGAGATTGGGCTGGAAAAAGCTGGCTTGATCAAGGCGGGAACTAATTCCATTTTAGCCTTAGGTGATTTAACCAAACCAGTCGCTTTGTTAGCGATGTTTGGACTGTTGCTCAGCTTGTTTCTGTTCGTCAGAAACATCACGGGTGGATTCTTTATCGGAATTGCCGTGACTTCAATTTTAGGAATCATCTTTGGAATTAAAGATCAGGCGACGCCAAACGTGTCGATTGCGGATCTGCATAAGTACGGCAGTATCGTTGGTAAGGGTGATTTTAGTCACGCACTAGCGATTCCGTTCGTGCTAGCAGTATTTTCAATGACGATGATTTTGGTGTTTGAATCGATGGGACTACTTGAGGGAATCATTCCCAACAAGAAAAAGTTCAAACGCTCGTTTGAGGCTAGTTCAATTACAGCGTTCTTATCTGGAATTCTGGGAACTAGCCCAACGGTTGCGGCGGCTGAAACTGCTTCGGCAACTGAGAGTGGGGGTCGAACTGGAATTACGGCTATTGTAGCTGGGATTATGTTCGGTCTCTCATTGTTTTTCATTCCGCTGCTGTCGTTTGTACCGCAAGCGGCAATTGCTCCTGTAATTATTATTACTGGAGCGTTGATGATGAACAGTTTGAGCAACATCAATATGTATGACTTTACAGACTGGTTTCCAGCCTTTCTGATCGTGGTCCTGATTCCGTTCACTACCAGTATTTCGACTGGGTTGGCGTTCGGATTTGTGGCCTATCCCGTATTGAAGATTGCTTCAAAACGGGCGAACGAATTGACTGGGGCGACGTACTTGCTAGGACTGCTGTTTTTGGCGGACTTGGTGTTGAGTGCGTTGTTGTAGAGAAGAAAATATGTAAAAGGTTGATTTGATACTATTGTGTTTTATCGGGCAGATTATAACTCCTGATATTGTTTGGTTTTGCTAATCCAGATTTAAATACCAAGCAGCCGTGAAATTATTCTTGGCTGAATAGCCTAGAATAAGGCAAGCCTTGGAGACATTTTCGAAGAAAAGGCTTCGAGCTTGCCCACGGCGTTCCCTTGGTATTTAAAAAGGATTAGCGAATATATAGTGTTATCAGTTTCAGGAGTATGTAGGTAAAACTGATAAAGCAGATAACAAAAAATCAATAAATAAAAGTAATAAAAGGGGATTTATTCAATGGCAATTAAGATTATTATGGATACGGATCCTGGTATCGACGACGCTGCCGCCTTAACCATGGCACTCAACGACCCAGCCCTTGACCTCAAGTTGATCACTACCGTTGCCGGGAACGTTACGGTGGACAAAACCACTAAGAACGCTCAAAAATTGGTTCGTTTCTTCAATAAAGACGTTCCAGTTGCAGCTGGTGCAGAACAACCCTTGATCAAGGAATTTGAAGATGCCGCCAGAATTCACGGTGAATCCGGAATGCCTGGTTATGATTTTCCTGAGGACCTCAAGGCACCGTTAAATAAAACGGCGGTTGAAGCCCTTCATGATGAAATTATGGCCAGTGATGAAAAAATCACCTTGGTTCCCACGGGTTCGTATACTAACATTGCTCTCTTGTTTAGTGAGTATCCAGAAGTGAAGAATCACATTGACCGAATCGTTGCGATGGGTGGTACCCTTGGGAAAGGGAACATGACTTCCGCAGCTGAATTCAATGTCTTTACCGATCCAGATGCTGCTAAAATTGTTTACCAATCAGGAGTGCCAATTGTAATGGTTGGTCTCGATATTACGATGAAGGCTCTGCTAACACCGGACTCATTATCTAAATTGGAGCATATGAATGAAACTGGTAAGATGCTTCATGACATTATCATCAATGATGGTGACAACAATGAAAATGGAATTGCCATGCATGATGTAAATACAATTTTCTATCTACTTCATCCAGAAGCAATTACTACCAAGGATATGTGGATCGATGTAATTACTGATGGTCCGGCCATTGGTGAAACTGTTGGCGATATCCGCGGGGCTTACCATGATGGCAAGACAAACGCTAGCGTCTGTGTTGACATTGATGATGAAGCCTTTAATAAGTGGTTTTTGGAAGAAGTCGAAAAAATTAAGCAAGGCTAATAAACTAGCGAAATCACAGCATCCTCATAAGAGGGTGCTGTTTTTTTATATACTTATCAAATCTATAACCCACTTCTGATGACAATCGTTTGCAAAAATGTTTTTATCAAAATTTCATAAAATGTGATTCTTTTTCATAAAAAATCTGGTAAGATAATATCTAACGATGTTAAGTGTTCTAACATCTAAGCCTAGAGAAAAAATACTTATCGTCCAAATGGATGTTACTTTTATGAGAAAGTGGGTATGTTTTATGAGTAATGTAAAGTCATATATTGAATCAGTAAAAGATGAAATTCAACGTCGTGATCCTAATCAACCAGAGTTCCAACAAGCGGTGTTCACCGTCCTTGATACGTTGGAGCCAACTCTAGAAGAACATCCAGAGTGGGTAGAAGCCGATATTTTATCACGGCTAGTTGAACCAGAACGGGCGATTCAATTTAGAGTTCCTTGGCAATCAGATGACGGTAAGTTTCACGTTAACCGTGGTTTCCGAGTGCAATTTAATTCAGCCATTGGACCATACAAGGGTGGCTTGAGACTACACCCATCAGTTAACCTAAGTATTGTAAAATTTCTTGGTTTTGAACAAATTTTGAAAAACAGCTTAACTGCGTTACCAATTGGTGGAGCAAAGGGTGGTAGTGATTTCGACCCTAAGTGTAAGTCAGATTCAGAAATTATGCGTTTTTGTCAAAGTTTCATGACTGAATTGCAACGCCATATCGGTCCAGATTTGGATGTTCCAGCTGGTGATATTGGAGTTGGTGGTCGTGAAATTGGATTCTTGTTTGGAGCTTACAAGCGTCTTCAAGGATACAAGAATGGAGTCTTAACTGGTAAGGGATTGACCTTTGGTGGAAGCCTTGCCCGGACAGAAGCTACCGGCTTTGGTTTGTTATACTACACCAATGCGTTAGTCAAGGCTCAAGGCGATAGTTTGGAAGGCAAACGAATTAAGATTTCTGGTGCGGGTAACGTTGCTACATACGCTATTCAAAAGGCTACCGAATTAGGAGCCAAGGTTATCACCGTTTCTGATTCAAACGGATATATTTATGATCCTAAGGGAATCAACTACAAGATTGTCAAACGGATCAAGGAAGTTGAACGGGGCCGCATCAAGGAATACGCTGATGAAGTTGCTAGTGCTGAATACCATGGTGGATCAGTATGGGACTTCGATGTTGATTACGATATTGCGTTACCATGTGCAACTCAAAACGAAATCAATAAAGACCAAGCGAAGTTAATGGTTAAGGATGGCATCAAATACATCTGTGAAGGTGCCAACATGCCAAGTAATCCGGATGCGATTGCAACTTACCGTGAAAACGGCGTGTTGTATGGTCCTGCCAAGGCTGCTAATGCCGGTGGAGTTGCCGTTTCTGCTTTGGAAATGAGCCAAAACAGCGAACGGTTAGCTTGGACATTTGAAATGGTTGACGACAGATTGAAGCGATTGATGGAAAATATCTTCGCTAAGTCTGAAGCAGCTGATAAGAAGTACAAGCTTGATAAGGATTATCAAGCAGGCGCAAACATTGCTGGCTTTGAAAAAGTGGCAACGGCAATGATGGCTCAAGGTTTGATTTAGTATCGTAAAATAAAGGCCGAGATATAACTGGGCAAATAGAAAAAGGGCAGGGCTGATTTCATTTTCTTGAAATTGAGCGCTGTCCTTTTTGCATTGATCTTGGTTCTTGATCTATGCCCCTTTACGCCCAACAGAATATAGCAATACCCGGACTTCAGGGAATCGGGAAGTAAACCTAAAGTGTTTGGTATCGATATTAGCGGTCTGTGATGAGGGAACCAGAAAGTTGGGCGTCTGAACAAACAGTAATTGCCATTCAATGTTAAAATAATTCTTGGATTAGGAATTAACAACTATTGTTCGCCATAAATTATATTTTGATTCAACGAAGGAACCAACATCATTTTTGAGGGAAATGTTGAATTAAGAAATTTGGAGGAATGCGATCAATGAGTTCGACAAGACGAGAAACTCAATCTAGAGCTCAAATTACTGATGCTTTCTGGATTGTTCTTGCTAATAAGGGGTTTGTAAAGTTAAAGGTTAAGGACGTTATTGATGAAGCGGGACTAAACCGCACGACCTTCTACACTTATTTCGACGATAAGTTTGATCTTTTAGGCCAGTGCCAAAATGGGTTGATTGATGGCATCAAGGATGTTTTTGACAAGGTTAAGAATTACCGCAGAGGGATCGCGGACTGAGGTTAAACGCGACCTGTTTCGCTATGCGGTTGAATTGCTGACATACATTAAGAATAATGGCGATAAATTCAAGGCAGTTTATAGAAATCAGCAGGAGACGCGGTTCATGGATGTACTGAGCTATCGGTATGCTAATTTTTACCCCGTTTGGGAGAATATTATGGCGAAGAGCTGTAATGTTCCGGCAAACTATACGAGTGCTGCCGCCACTAATAAGATTATTGGAATCATTGTTAAGTGGGGGCATAATGACTTTGATGAGGATGTTGATACGTTGGCGAGGATAATAACGGATGGGGTAACGAGGTTTATGTAAAAAAGCTGTTGACAAACTATGTGATTGCGATAATAATATTAAATATAAATTAGAAATAACTGTGAAGAGTATAGTAGTCGGTAATTAGTTGCCCAGAGAGAGACGTTTGGTGAGAGTCTTGAACTAATGACTGGTGAAAATGAGCTTGGAGTTAGTTGCTAGTTACCGCTAACAATTCGGGTGCAACCGTTACATTGCCGGAAATCATTAGGTTTCGTCGAGGTGTATTTTACACGAATTTGGGTGGTACCACGTTACTAACGTCCCTTAGTCCTTGTTTGGATTAAGGGATTTTTTTGTTTCTAAAACTAATTATTTGGGAGGAATTTACTGTGAAGGGTAAAGTTGTGTTAGGTTTTTCAATTGTTGCTTCAGGATTGATTTTATCAGGCTGTGGTAATCAGAATGATTCATCTAAGAATGTTAAGCAGGTGCTTAATTGGACTGAAAATCGTGAGCTTGCTACTGCCGATATATCAAAGGCTACGGATACTTTGGCATTCAATTTTTTAATGAACACTCAAGAAGGATTATATAGACTGGATAAGTCGGGAACACCGAAAGGAGCCCTTGCAACAAAGACTACAATTACAAATGGTGGAAAGACTTATACATTTGATTTGAGAAAGGGTGTTAAGTGGTCTGACGGATCGAAAGTTACTGCCAAAGACTTTGTTTATTCTTGGCAAAGAACAGTGAACCCCAAAACAGCGTCACAAGATGCTTTTTATTTAAATCAGGTTAAAAACGCAGAAGCTATCAATTCTGGTAAAAAACCTGTTTCGAGTTTAGGAATCAAGGCAGTCTCAGATTACAAGCTACAAGTTAACTTAACTAAACCCGTTACTTACTTTAAAAAGTTATTGGCATGGCCATTATTCTACCCGATTAACCAAAAAGCAGTTGATAAGTACGGCAAGAAATATGGAACTGCTGCTCAATATACAGTTTCTAATGGCCCATTTGTGTTAAAAAAATGGACAGGAACAAATAAGAAATGGTCGCTTGTTAAAAATAATAAGTATTGGGATAAAAAATCTGTAAAACTAAATCAAATTAATGAATTGGTAGCTGAAAGTACAACAACTAGCTACAACCTTTACAATTCTAAAAAAGTTGACGAAACCTTGCTTAGTGGTCAACAAGTTAAAAATAATAAAAATAATCCCGACTTTGTAAAGCGCCTACCAACAGCTACTTCATGGTTAGAATTGAACCAGACAAAAGTTAAAGCATTTAAGAATGTAAATATTCGAAAGGCATTTTCGTTAGCTGTTAATCGTAAGCAACTGACAAATAATGTTCTTCAAGACGGATCAGTTCCACTGAAAGGATTTGTACCATCGCAAATGGGAAACAATCCAAAGACTGGACAGGCATTTAATGATGAGGCTTCAGTTCCAAGTGCTGTTTCATATGATTTGACTAAGGCGAAAAAATTATTGAAGAAGGGGTATTCTCAAACTGGTGAGCATAGTTTGAATCTCACTCTTTTAACTTCTGATACGGATAGTAGTAAAGATGCTGCCGAGTTTTTGCAATCTAGTTTAGAAAAATTACCAGGAGTTAAAGTAACTATTTCATCGATTCCTTTTGTTCAACTCATTTCACGTCAAGCTGCAAAAAATTATCAAATGACAGTTCAAACTTGGCAGTCAGTATTTGCTGACCCAATTAACTTCTTGGATGTTTATGAGAAAGGGGCTAGTTACAACACATCTGGTTATGATAATCCCAAGTTTGATAAGTTACTGGATGAAGCCGAGAATAAATATGGAAATCAACCAGAAAAGCGTTGGCAAAAACTTGTAGATGCTGAGAAGACTTTGATGAATGATCAGGGAACAATCCCGTTGTATCAATCAGCACAGTCACAGCTCCTAAGAACAAAAGTAAAGGGAATTGTCTATAATCCAGCGGGAGTTCCGTTTGATTGGAAGACAACGTATATTTCAAAATAGGAGATAATAATTTTGGCGAAAATTGATAGTAACTTAGTTCAAGAATCGTTTATTAAATATGTGAAAGTCAATACCCGCTCCGATCCACAATCTACTGATACACCAACAACGCCAGGTCAAGTTGAGCTCGCTAAACTGATTGTCAATGATCTTCATGAAATTGGGGTCTCGAATACGATATTTGATAGTAAAAGTGGATATGCTGTTGCTAGTTTGGCAAGCAATGTCAGTGAAGATATTTCAGCAATAGGTTATATCGCCCACCTTGATACAGCGGATTTTAATGCTGATAATATTAGTCCTCAAATACACTATAATTACGACGGTAAAGATGTTGTATTGAATGAGAAAAAGCAGGTAATACTTAGCCCCAAATCGTTTCCTAAGCTTAAAAGGCATATTGGTGAAACACTAATAACTACTGATGGTACAACGTTGCTGGGTGCTGATGATAAAGCTGGAATTGCAGAAATTATTGGTATGCTGAAGTACTATGTTGACCATCCATATGTCAAGCACGGCCCAGTCTATGTTGCGTTTGGGCCAGATGAAGAGATTGGCAAGGGAGCCAAGCAGTTTCCAGTACAACTTTTTCCCACAGAGTTTGCATATACTTTAGATAATGGTGATTTGGGGGAGATGAGACCGGAAACCTTCAATAGCTTCACAAGCAGAAATTGACGTAGAAGGAACTGCTGTCCATCCAGGAGATGCATATGGACTTTTAGTAAATGCTGTTACAATTGCCAATGATATAGTAAGTCGGCTTCCTAAAGATGAAGTTCCTGAAAAGAGCAAAGGTCATGAAGGCTTCTTCTTGGTGACAAATTTTACGGCCACTGTCGATAGAGCACATATTGAAATTATTATTCGTGATTTTGATATGGAAAAGTTTGTAGCAAAAGAACAATTACTTAAAGATATTGTGACAGAATTGAATTCTAAGTTGGATTATTCCAGAATAAAATTAGTGATTACTGAACAGTATCGAAATATATGGGAAAAGATCAAAAACAATCCTTATATTATTAATGTTGTTTTTGACACAATGAAAAAATTGGGGATAAAACAAGAAGTAATTCCGTTTAGAGGAGGTACTGATGGCAACTTTATTACAGAAAAAGGAATTCCGACACCAAACTTATTTAATGGTGGGGATAACTTTCACGGTCAGTATGAGTACGTTACAACGGAATCAATGGTTGCAATCGCTAATTTCTTAGTTCATTTAAATAGTGAACATGTAAATCAGGCGGGAAATCGAAATAATAGTCCAGTAGAATAAATCAAAGGAAAGTGCTCATTCACCCGTATTTGGGCGGTGGCGCTTTTTTCGTTTTGTTGATATCAGTCACAAACAAATTCAGAAATACCGGCAAATAACCATCGATTTTTTGCCGTTTTCCGTGTATACTAATAATTTGCTGTTTTCTCGATTCAATTTAGCGCTGCACCTTGTATAGAAGCCTAAATTACGGTAAAGTATTAGTAGGTCGTGAAACAAGATTGTTTCACAATTCCAGGAGAAAAAATTTATGAATATTGACCAATTTAAAGATGCACTGATGGCTCAAAATATTGAGGTAACTGATAAGCAGTTGGCCCAATTCGACGCTTATTTCAAGCTGTTAGTGACAACGAATGAACATGTTAACCTAACAACGATAACGGAAAAGCCAGACGTTTATTTAAAGCATTTCTATGATTCCGTAACGCCTGCCTTTTTTGTTTCACAAATTCGAACTGAAGCATTGTCAATTTGCGATGTTGGTGCTGGAGCAGGATTTCCAAGTATTCCATTGAAAATATTGTTCCCCCAGCTAAAGGTAACGATTGTTGATTCGCTTAATAAGCGGATTACGTTCTTGAAAGATTTGGTTGCTGAACTAGGCCTGGACGGAGTCGAACTTTATCATGCAAGAGCTGAAGAGTTTGGTGGCAAGAAGTCTGACTTTCGGGAAAAGTTTGATATTGTCACCGCTAGAGCTGTTGCCAGGTTGTCAGTTTTGAGCGAGTTTTGCCTACCACTTACTAAGGTGGGTGGCCAGATGATCGCGATGAAAGCTGCTAAGGCGGAGGATGAGTTAAGCGATGCTGATAAGGCGATTGGAGTTTTAGGTGGCAAAGTTGACTCTGATTATTCATTTAATTTAGCTGGAACGGATGAATCGCGTCACATTATTGTGATCAATAAAGTAAAACAGACCCCGAATAAATATCCTAGAAAGCCAGGCACACCGGCAAAGGAGCCATTAGGACAGGGAAAAAAGTAAGAGGGAATTAGGATGACGGTTGTAATTGCACTTGCAAATCAAAAGGGTGGCGTTGGTAAGACAACGACTGCAGTCAATCTCGGTGCTGGTTTGGCAACAGCGGGCAAAAAAGTTTTGATCGTTGATGCGGATGCTCAGGGAAATGCTACTAGTGGAGTTGGCATTGAGAAGCCCGCAATCAAGAAGGATATTTATGATGTCTTGATTAACGAGGAGCCAATGGCCAATACCGTTTTACACACTAAGCACGATGGGCTAGATATCGTCCCCGCAACAATTCAGTTGTCTGGTGCTGAAATTGAACTGACGCCCCAGATGGCGAGAGAGACCCGATTGAAAGAAGCCCTCAATGCGATTAAAGGTGAGTACGACTTTGTCCTAATCGACTGTCCACCTTCGCTTGGGCTGATAACAATCAATGCCTTTACTGCGTGTGATTCAATCCTCATTCCGGTTCAGAGTGAATACTATGCCCTTGAAGGGTTGAGCCAACTATTGAATACGATTCAGTTGGTTCGTAAGCACTTTAATCCAAACCTGAAGATTGAAGGAGTTCTGCTTACGATGTACGATTCCCGGACTAATTTGGGAATTCAAGTGAGCGAAGAAGTTCGTAAATTCTTCAAGGATGAAGTGTATAATACAGTTATTCCGCGTAATATTAGGTTATCAGAAGCTCCCAGCTATGGTTTGCCAATCATTGATTATGATGCCAAATCAAAGGGAGCCAAGACCTACATGACTCTAGTAGAGGAGGTGCTTTCACAACATGGAGAATAGTAAAAAATTGAGCGGTCTCGGTAAGGGAATCGAGGCGCTGTTCGAAGATAATACTGTTGATACGAGTAAGGAAAATGTTATCGATGTTAAGCTGGATGATATAAAACCCAACCCGTACCAACCACGACACCGGTTTGATGCGAAAGCCCTCGAAGACCTAGCGCGATCGATAAAAAATTCCGGCGTATTCCAGCCGATTATCGTGAGACAACCGGACCCAACGGTTGAAGCGTATGAGCTTTTAACTGGTGAGCGCCGACTTAGGGCGTCTAAGATTGCTAAGCAGGCAACGATTCCAGCAATTGTTCGCGAAGTAAACGAAGAGCAAATGATGGAGATTGCCGTACTTGAAAACTTGCAACGTGAGGACTTAACCACGTTGGAAGAAGCCCAAGCCTACGACACGCTTATGACCAGACTCGATTTGACCCAAGCTCAAGTAGCAAAACGGTTAGGAAAGAGTCGACCATATATTGCAAACTACTTGCGAATTCTTGGCTTACCACAACCAGTCAAAGAATTACTTGATGACGATCAGTTATCGATGGGGCAGGCAAGAACATTGCTGTCAGTTAAAAATAAGACAGACATGGTTCAGCTGGCTAAAAGGGCAGTGGCTGAATCAATGACCGTGCGTCAATTGGAACAAGCTGCTGATAAGATCAACGGTAAAAAGGGCGTTAAGAAAAAGAAAACGGTTCGAAAATCACCGTTTGTCAAAGCGTCTGAGAATCAATTGCAGGAGAAATTCGGTACTCCCGTGGCAATCAATGCTGCTCCCAGAAAGAAAGGGAAGGGAAAAATCGAAATTTCTTATGACTCAACCGAGGATCTTAACCGGATCCTTGAGATTTTGGATGTCGATTTGGATTAAAAAGATAGGTGACTGCTATGTACGAACTTAACGATATTGTTGAAATGAAAAAGCCGCACCCATGTGGAACCAATCGGTGGCAAATCATTAGAATGGGTGCTGATATCAAGATTCAATGTACTGGGTGCATGCACATTGTGATGTTAAGAAGAAAAGACTTCGAAAAGAAGCTCAAAAAGGTGCTAGAAAAGGCATCAGAGTCAGAAAATTAATTAGAAAGAAGAGTTATTTAAAATGGCATTAACTGCAGGAATTGTTGGTCTTCCAAACGTGGGAAAATCAACGTTATTCAACGCGATTACTAAGGCGGGGGCTGAAATGGCTAACTACCCGTTTGCAACGATTGATCCAAACGTGGGAATGGTTGAAGTTCCAGATAAGCGACTAGACAGGATTCAGGAACTGATTCCTGCTGACAAGGTTGTCCCTACTACCTTTGAATTTACAGATATTGCCGGAATCGTTAAGGGTGCCAGCAAGGGTGAAGGACTTGGAAACAAGTTCCTTGAAAATATTCGCCAAGTGGACGCAATCGTTCACGTTGTTCGGGCCTTTGATGATGATAATATTACTCACGTTTCTGGTAAAATTGATCCCCTCGATGATATTGATACTATCAACCTTGAATTGGGGATGTCTGACCTTGATGCTGTTGATAAGCGCCTTGCTAAGGTTCAACGGGCTGCTAAGGGTAATGACAAGGAAGCTAAGGCTGAATTAGCTGTGCTTGAAAAAATCAAGCCAGTGTTGGAAGCTGGTAAGTCAGTTCGGACCATCGAATTTGACGAAGAAGAACAAAAAATCGTTAAGGGACTATTCCTACTGACTTCAAAGCCAGTCCTTTATGTTGCCAATATTGCAGAAGATGATATGGCTGATCCCGAGAACTCAAAGTACTTTAAGAGTATTGCGGACTTTGCTGCCTCAGAAGGCGCAGAAGCCATTGCGGTTGCTGCTGAAGCCGAAGAAGAAATTGCTGAACTGGATGATGCTGATAAAGCTGATTTCTTGGCTGCTGAGGGGGTTGAAGAACCTGGTTTGAACCGGTTGATTCGGGCATCTTACAAGTTACTAGGACTCGAAACCTTCTTCACTGCCGGTGGTAAGGAAACTCGGGCTTGGACCTACAAGACTGGAACCAAGGCACCACAAGCAGCTGGGATTATTCACTCAGACTTTGAACGTGGATTTATTCGAGCTGAAGTTATGGCGTTTGACGATTTAGATAAACTAGAGACACCCGCTGCAGTTAAAGAGGCCGGTAAGTTGCGCCTTGAAGGTAAAGATTACGTAATGCAAGACGGTGACATCGTTGAATTTAGATTCAACGTATAGACAGGAGGAACATTGATTGGCTGACGAAAACCAAAAACGAAATGCGAATGTAAAACAGGACCGCGATCGAAGTGCAAAAATCGTTCACTCTCAGTTTGACAATATCGGTCTGACTAAGAGGAATGCTGAGTACATGTTCAAGTTCAATAAGGCCCTTAACGGAACAAAGCTGGCTGACGAAAAGAAGAGCGCCCAGATTGAACAAATGGTTCAAGAATTACTAGAGGGCCAGAAATCGGGTGAGACTGCTCGGAATATGTGGGGAACGGTTGATCAAAAGGTTGATAGCATCGTTAACCCACCTAAGTCCAAGCCAGGAGTTGTCACAAAAGCTGACTACTGGCCAAATGCGTTTTACAATATGATTCTGTTCTTTGTGATTTTCAATTTCATGTATGGAATTATGGCATTGTTTAGTAAGAATGCTGCCCAAGCCACAATGGGGATCACTGGAATTGTATTGAGTTCGGTTATTGCTGGATTGGGAATCCCATTGTTGACAATGTTGATTGCCCCTGGGGTAAAACACAAATATCCACTATGGATTAGAATTATAATGATTGTCGGCTTCTTCGCTGTGTGGATGTTGGTATTCTTCGTAGCAGGAATGATTCCTGGAATTATCAATCCAGTGCTTAACCCAATTATCTACATCGTCCTTGGTGCTATCGGTTTAGCTGGCCAATTCTGGTTCAAAAAGAACTATAACATCACTGGCTCATTGTTCTAAATCCGAACATTCGGTTTTATACCAAAATAAAGTTCGATTTTTAAAAATTACCAATTTATTTTAATAGCATTTTCTAATTAGCGTTCTTCCCGTGGTTATGCGGAAAGGGCGCTTTTTATTAGAACAAGATTAGAATTGTAAATTAGATGTTGATTGTTCGTGAATAGGGTGGTATATTTTTAAACAATCAAATTTTTAGAGGAGCGAGATAAATGGTTAACTGGGATAATAAGTTTGGTAAAAAGGGTTACACGTTTGATGATGTTTTGTTGGTACCTGCAGCGAGTGACGTTTTACCGAATGATGTGGATTTGTCGACCCAACTTGCAAAGAACATCAAGTTGAATGTTCCGTTCATCAGTGCCGGAATGGACACTGTGACTGAATCAAAGATGGCGATTGCAATGGCGCAACTCGGTGGTTTAGGGGTTATTCATAAGAACTTGAGTATTGAAGCCCAAGCTGCAGAGGTTGCTAAGGTCAAGGCTGTTTCTAAGGATAATGATCATCCAAAGGCAGCTGTTGATGACAAGGACAGACTCCTAGTTGCCGCAGCCGTTGGAGTTACTTCAGATACGTTTGATCGAGCAACTGCTCTTTTAGAAGCTGGGGTTGATGCAATCGTTATTGATACCGCTCACGGTCATTCAGCTGGAGTGCTTAGAAAAGTTAAGGAAATTCGCGAACACTTCCCAGATACAACTTTGATTGCTGGAAATGTTGCTACTGCAGAAGGAACTGATGCATTGTTCCAAGCAGGCGTTGACGTTGTCAAAGTTGGAATTGGTCCTGGTTCAATCTGTACCACTCGGGTCGTTGCCGGAGTTGGAGTTCCTCAACTAACAGCCGTTTTTGATTCAGCAACGGTTGCCCGTAAGTGGGGCAAGCCAATCATCGCTGATGGTGGAATCAAGTATTCAGGAGATATCGTTAAGGCTCTTGCAGCCGGTGGAAACGCCGTAATGCTTGGTAGTATGCTTGCTGGTACTGAAGAAGCTCCTGGTGAAGTATTTGAACAAAATGGCAAGAAGTACAAGTCATACCGAGGAATGGGTTCAGTTGCTGCAATGAGTCAAGCTCATGGTTCATCTGACCGTTACTTCCAAGGTGGCGTTAATGAAGCCAACAAATTGGTTCCAGAAGGAATCGAAGGTGAAGTTGAGTACAAGGGTAGCGTTAATGACATCACATTCCAAATGATTGGTGGTTTACGTTCAGGAATGGGTTACACAGGCGCTAAGGATATCCAAGCTCTTAACGATAATGCTCAATTCGTTGAAATTTCTAACGCTGGTTTGAAAGAATCACATCCACATGACGTTACAATGATTAAAGAAGCTCCTAATTACAAATAAAAGTTAACCAACTAGAATGGTCAATCTGGAACGAAATGTTCTGGGTTGGCTTTTTTTGGTTTACTAATCTTTCTACGTTAAAAACTGGTATCAAAACGGGTATAATTAGTGTAAAGTTTAGTTAAAGAATCATCACTGTGTCTTGGGGCTGAGTAAATGGAATTCATGCAGTCAGAACAAAGAATGATCACAGAAGTAAAAGCTGGTTTGCTGGTAAATATGCAATTGGTTGCCGTTAACTTTGCTAGAAGCTCTAATAGTTCGTACTGGCTAATTAAAGTTGAAGATAATGGGGTTATCAAGTGGTTAACCTTACGAATTGCATCTCATAAGAGCTGGTTGGAAAACGCCCGAGCTGTAGAAATCGTAAGCGACCAATCGATTATTGATAGCGGTGAAGTTAAGTCGGAATTAATGAAAAATTGGCACCGATTTGCGAGTGAATTGACCCCAGTTGAACTAGCGGTATTGAAATTATTTATGGAGATGGAGCAAAACGGGCTTGTCTGTTTGCTTGAGCTGCCTGCTGATATTGATGAGAATCATAAAGCGAAGCCGCTTAACTTAATGACGGATTTTATGAATTCTAAATTAATGATTGGATCACGAAACAACGTAAATAAGTTACGAATTGAAGTGGATAGTAGCGATTTTCAGTCACTGGTGGCTAGACTATACGGAATGAATTTCTTGTTTTCCCAATTTACGGTCCATCGGTTGATGAAACTATTACCAACTAATCAGTGGCTTGAACCGGTGTTAAGCAATTATACTGACCAAAACTGGTGGCAGGCCCTTCAGGAGCGATTTGGAAATCGATTTATTCGTGAGATTAAGTCTATAATTGAGTAGTTTGAGGCGATACTATGAACCATGATTTGACGAAAATTAGCAAACAAATGTCATACACGCTGAGACATCACCCAGAAAAAATTGGAATTAATATGGATGAGTATGGTCGAGTTGATTTGACTGAGTTTATTTCAAAGTTCAACCGTCATTACCAACGGCCGATTAGTCTTGAATTAATCAATCAGATAATTGAATCAAGTGATAAACAACGATACGCAATTGAAGGCCACACAATTAGGGCACTTTATGGGCATAGCATTCCAGTTAAATTACTAGAACCACCGACAACACCACCCGCAATCCTGTATCATGGCACGACTCATTCAGCGGCAAAGGTGATCAAGGATCAAGGCATCAAAAAGATGGACCGGGACTTTGTCCATCTGTCGTCAACGATCGAGATGGCGCAACAGGTTGGCGCACGACGTGATTCAAAACCAGTGATTATTAGAGTTAAGGCTGGGCAGGCTGCCAGTGATGGAACTCCGTTTTATAAGACACAGAGTGGGGTCTGGCTAACCGATTACGTAGCACCAAAATACTTAGAATTTTAAAGAAAATGGGAAGAGGCGGAATATGAAAATTGTGATTGCTCCCGATTCATACAAGGGATCGCTAACTTCAAGAGAAGTGGTGACTGCTATTTTTAGTGGTTGTCAAAGAGTTGCTCCTGATGCGGAATACGTGTTGGTTCCAATGGCTGATGGTGGTGAGGGGACCGTTGAATCATTGGTAACAGCTACTAGCGGTAGTTTGAAAACGGCACAAGTGACCAATCCGATTGGCGAAGAAACAACGGCTACATACGGGATTTTAGGAGATAAGAAAACGGCAGTGATTGAAATGGCCGCTGCCAGTGGAGTTCAGTACGTTGATAGGTACGAACGTAATCCAATGCATACCACTACTTATGGAACTGGTGAGCTAATTAAGGCTGCCCTCGACCAAGGTATCAACAAAATTATTATTGGGTTAGGTGGAAGTGCCACAAACGACGGTGGGGCCGGAATGGCTCAGGCACTGGGAATCCACTTCCTAGATGCCAATAACCAGGAACTAGGGCCCGGTGGTGCAGAACTCAGCAAACTAAGGCGGATAGATATGCGGGACATGGATCCGCGAATCAAATCGACTCAATTTATCATTGCCTCAGATGTTAAAAACCCATTGACAGGTAAAAACGGAGCCTCTGTCGTGTTTGGACCCCAAAAAGGTGCAACTCCAGGGATGGTTCATGAATTAGACCGGGCTTTGGTTAATTATTCAAAGGTCATTCGCCAGACTATTCATCGGAGGGTAGATCATATTCCTGGAAGTGGGGCTGCTGGTGGTCTTGGAGCAGGAATGCTGGCGTTTTTAAACGCAAAAATCAAACCCGGAATAAATATTGTTCTTGAATACTCTGACTTTCGAGACAAGGTTAAGTATGCTGACTTGGTGTTTACTGGTGAGGGAAAGGTTGATTTTCAGACCAAGCTAGGCAAGACTCCGTTTGGGGTTGCTAAGGCTGCTAAGGAAGTGTCGCCAAATTGCAAGGTAATTGCGATTGCTGGAACTGTTGGTAAGGGAAGCAAGGAATTGACGGACGATAAGATATTCGATGCGTTGTTTGGGACGGTTGCGGGAGTTAAGCCGCTGCAGATTGCGTTGAGGGATGCGAAGGTTGATATTGCGAGAACGGTGGAGAATGTGATGAGATTGGTGAGGTAGGAGGGTACGCTGCGTTTACTCAAACCGATTTTCTTATTAATGCTCGAAAGCTCCCGAGTCGTTCAGCACTCTAAGTAAAACGGCTTCCACTTTCATCTTCTTCACTTAGCATCAAAAAGAAGGTTGCGCACTACGTTTGCTCACCCTTCTTTTCTAGCTAATGCTCAGAAGATCCCGAAAGTGTCAGCACTCTATTAAAACGGCTTCCACAAGCAATTATTTCTCCTAAATCAAAATCAGCGTCCGCGCACTTCGTTTGCTCGCCCACTGATTTATAATTTAGTGCTCAATAATTACCGCTTGTGTCAGCACTCTATTCCTTAACTTTCCCCAAACCTTCCTACCTATCAGTTGTCGCCTCCCTTATTTGGTGTAAACTATAGGTTAATGTTATGACTGTTATAATAGAGTCAGCTTTTAGCACTCATTTAATAATTACGAAAAACTAACGAGGTTATTTTTTATGAAAATTTTAGTTGTCGACGACGATCGCGAAATCGCCCAATTACTAGAAATCTACATCAGAAATGAAGGATACGAACCACTTTCAGCCTTTAGTGGCGAAGAGGCTCTTACCTTACTTCGGACTGAGCAGGAAATTGGCTTGATGATTCTTGATGTTATGATGCCAGGGATGAGCGGAATCGATGTTGTTAAGGAAGTAAGAAAAGACTCCAAGATTCCAATCATCATTCTTTCTGCCAAGACTGAAGACATGGACAAAATCCAAGGACTGATCAGTGGGGCGGATGATTACGTAACTAAACCATTTAACCCATTGGAGGTTATGGCGCGGGTTAAGTCCCTATTACGTCGGACCAGCGAACACGTTACTGACGATACTCCCGATGTTCTTGACATTGGTCCGCTCACAATCAACAAGGATTCACATGAAGTGAAGACGATTACTGGAACCCCCGTGCAACTTACTGCGCTTGAGTTTGGTATCTTGTACTTACTCGCTAGCCATCCCAACCGCGTTTTCTCAGCGGATGAGATTTTTGAACGAGTATGGCGTCAGGAAAGTATCGTTTCAGCCAAGACGGTCATGGTCCACGTTAGTCATTTGCGGGACAAAATCGAAGAAGCAACCAACGGCGAGAAGGTTATTCAAACTGTTTGGGGTGTCGGCTACAAAGTTGAATCACATTAGAACGGAGTATAGCTGGTGAAGTTAACTGGTCGTGAAAAAACTGAATTAATTTTTGAGGGAATCGTAACGATAATCATTCTGTTGCTGTTGAACCTATCGATTTTGGTGCTGATTAACCAATCGTTGGCTACCAATCCGGGATTGCGGGACGGAATCTTTATTATTAAACGGTCAATCCTAATCGGCCCAGAGCATTACCGCGTTTGGAGTTGGGAAAACATCTTCATTCTGGGAATGCTGGCGTTTGATGCCGCTGTCGTGTATTGGCGGCTTATTCGGCGTTATCATCAAATGGAGCTACGGCACATCATCTCCGAGCTTCATTACATAGCAAACGGTCACTTGGATCATCGAATCAATTTCAACCTTTCTAGTAACCACCAATCAGTGGTGGACAGTGTTAACGCGTTGGTTGATACGATTAACGACTCTCTAGCGGAAGAACGGGCAATTGAGCACTCTAAGGATGAATTGATAACGAATGTTAGTCATGACCTAAGGACGCCCTTAACCTCAATTTTGGGCTATTTGGGCTTGATTCAGGACAAACAGTACCGAAGTATGGATGATGTTCTGAAATACACCGAAATTGCTTATTTGAAGGCTAAGCAGATGAAGTCGTTAGTTGATAATTTGTTTGAATACACTAAGGTCAAGCAGACTGATACCAAGTTATCAATCAATAAATTGGATATCAACCAGATGATGGAGCAGCTAGTCGCTAGTTTTGAACTCGATGCTAACAAACATGGCCTAAAAATTTCTGCAAGGGATTATGACGGTCCGCTATTTATTGAAGCTGATGCTGAAAAGCTAGGACGGGTATTCAACAACTTGATTTCCAATGCGATTAAATACGGAAATGGTGGCCATAATATCTTTCTTGACTGTGAGATGCTCAACGAAAATGAGCTGCAAGTCAACGTTTCAAATGATGGGCCTAAGATTCCCGAGAAGTCACTCAACCAGATCTTTGAGCGGTTCTATCGAGTAGAAGGCTCGCGGAACAAGGATACGGGGGGATCGGGGCTTGGCCTAGCAATTGCCCAAAGTATTGTTTCCCTTCATGGTGGCTATATTCAAGTAACTTCAAGCGACGAATTAACAACTTTTGCAATTCATATCCCAATCAAACCAGGACTCAAAATTTCTAAACCAGCGGGAGACGCTGAGAGCCCAAAAGGAGTAGTTCAATGAGAATAATCAAGCGGATGTTGATGACGGGGATGCTAATGGCAGCCGTCTTTTTTCTTGCTCAGATCCCTGTCAGAGCCTCATCTTCATTGCCAAACGTTAAGGCTAAATCAGCGTTAGCAATGGACGCTAAAACGGGGCAAGTTTTATACAAGAAAAACATTGATAAACCGATGGCGATTGCTTCAATTTCAAAACTAATGACGATTTATATTGTTCATCAACAAATTGCTGATCATAAATTATCATGGGATTCAAAGGTCAAAATCAGTCAGAATATTTCTGATTTGAGCACGGCTGCTGAACTGACCAATGTGCCTTTGACAGCAGGTAGGAGTTATTCAGTTCGGTCGTTAGTTAAGGCTAGTTTGATTGAATCAGCTAACGCGGCGGTGATTGCCCTCGGAAATAAAGTGGCTGGCTCACAGGCAAGGTTTGCCAAACAGATGAATCAGACAGCGAAGAAAATGGGAATCAAGCACGCCCAGTTCTATAACGCCGCTGGTCTTACCAATAAGTTGACTGGTAAACTCGAACTAAAGTCAGCATCACCAAACGCTGAGAATAAGCTATCAGCAAGAGGAATTGGGATTCTGGCTAAGCAGTTATTAAAAAAATATCCGCGAATTACGGAAGTTACTAGTAAACAACAGTTTCAGTTTGATGGCAAAACGTACGATGGCCACAACCAATTGTTGGGAAACAATCAGTGGTTGCCTAAGTCAATCAAGGTTGATGGTCTAAAAACAGGAACGTCAGATCAGGCAGGTTCTTGCTTCGTTGGAACCGCGACGACTAGGGGCCGGAAACTTGTCACCGTTGTTTTAGGTACGCGCAATAATGGGGCAACGGACCCAGCGAGATACATTCAAACGGCAAAACTATTAAAGTGGGTTCGCAAGAATCATCAGCCAGTAGTTATCGACAAAGGTGTCTCGTTAACCGGAGCCAAGCATATCAAAGTTGACAACGCTAAGGATCAAACCGTTAAGTTGGTGACAGCAAGTCGAACTTGGGTTTGGTTGCCAATTAGTAAGTCGTTCAAGGTGACCGGTAAGTTCTTAAAAAAGGAAAAGCATTTGAAGGCACCAATTAAGACCAGTAAGGAGTTAGCGACAGCTAATTTAATGTTGAACGGAAAGAAATTTTCATCAATAACTCCCCAAATGGCTAAAGTTGATTTAGTTGCTAGTAAAAAAGTCGAAAAGGCAAATCCCTTTGTACTGGCATGGAGAGCGGTTACAAGTTGGTTTTAATAAATGAATTTGTAATTATACGGTTTATTATTTGGTAATTATCAAATATAATGTAATGTAGATTGGTTTTATTTGAAAAAATGGTTCGAATTGTTTTTTATGGAGGAATCCTTTTGGCTAAAGAAACGGCTAAGTTAGAAGCACAGAAGCCCTATTGGAGAAGAATTCTTGACGTCTCCCTTCCAGTTGATTTGAGTTACATTCCAATTGGTTTGGCGTGTGGAATCTTGCTTCATGCATCTGGATTTAATATCTACATGACGGCCCTTGTCTCAATTCTTGTGTTCTCGGGTGGAGCTCAGTTTTTGATTGCTTCACTATTGGCAACTAACGCACCAATGTTTTCAGTGGTGTTGATGTTGTTTTTCCTTGAGTTAAGGTACGCCTTGCTTGGATCCAGTTTGTCGAAATACTTGCACGGCCGTTCATTAGGCTTTACGGCGTTATTCGCCGCGTCGATGAACGATGAAAATTATGCCATCAATTATTTGAAATTTAGTACCGATAAGAAGTTCACCCCGCGGGATGCTCTTAACGTTGAGCACTACACCCTAGCATTCTGGACTGTAAGTAATATTATCGGAAGTGTGATCGGGAGTGCTATCAAGATTGATCTCACGGTGGTTCATTTTGCCTTAACGGCTCTGTTCTTGTACATGATTGTTATGCAATTAAAGAACGGGCTAATTATGCTGATTTGTGTTATTTCAGCATTTTTGGCTGCTTACTTCATGGTATTGACCAAATCGACACTGGGATTGGTAATCTCTACTTTGATTGCTTCGTTTATTGGTTTTTCAATCGAAGCACTCATTCGAAAATATGCACCAGCCAACGGATTACTGAGGAATATAAAGAATCCAGCTGGTTCTCCAAAAGACGCAGAAGAAGAGTAGGAGTAATTTTATGGAATGGAACACAACTCAACATTTTTGGCTAATTATAGCGTGTTTTGTGGTGGCGTTTATCCCACGGTTCGTCCCACTACTCTTTTTCCGGAAACGTAAAATTCCATTGTGGTTTAACGAATGGATGAGATATGTTCCAGTATCTCTGTTTACGGCGCTAGTCGTTAAGGATCTATTCATTGATGCTAGCTATTCAGTTTCAATCGTTGATAAAGCCCCAGAGTTGATTGCGGCGGTATTGGTAATTGGAATTGCTTACTGGACTAGGTCAATGACGATTTCAGTAATTTTAGGATTAGTTGCAGTATTTATCTTGGCTGCATTCATTTAAAACATTAAGAGGCTGAGACATAAATAATCACATCGAAAAAAAGCAATGATAATTTCATTTTCATGAAAATTATCGTTGCATTTTTGCTTTTATCTAAATTTTTGCTACACGCAGTAACCATCAGGACTGAGACCCATTATTCATGGTTCTCAGTTACTGTTGGTCTGCAGTAAACATCAAGAGTGAATCCCGCTTTTCGCAGAATTCACTAATTGTTGTTCTTGCTGAGGCACTAAGACGAAATCAAAGATTTCTGTAGTGCTCTCTGCGGGGGTGGGACGACGAAAGCATCTTCGTATGCTTTCTGTCCCACTCCCTTTCCTACGATTAGTCAAGGTCCTTGTTTATGTAATTAAAGCATACTTAATAAGCCAACCCATTCCTATTTAAAAAAACAGCTTGACCAGTTATACTTTAAATATAAGATCTCCGGATCTTATTGGGCCTTGAGCTCGTGGTATGTGTATTCATACCTTTGATTCGCTTGTATCATCGAAAATAGACAA
>NZ_CATNVB010000034.1 GCF_951230165.1 Lentilactobacillus sp. Marseille-Q4993 | reverse complement strand
GGACATCTGTTTTCCTCTTTTCTAAATGGTTTGTGGTGAATTCATTATAGCAAAAGGGACAGGTGTCCTTTTGCGTCCAAAAAAATAGTGCGATAGATTTCTCTATCACACTAAAAAGTGTACAGCCATTATTCTGAAAGTCATTCCTGCCCCAAACAGGAATGGCTTTTATTTTTCTTGCAACCTGTCGAAAATCTTCTGCATATTAGTTTCAATGCCGAATAACTGATCCGAGTACTCCTTTAGGTTCTGGGAGTACTTCTTAGCCTCACTATCATCCGCAAAACTCTTATAGCTCAATTCATGTTCCAAGCTAGCCCACGTATCCATTGCCATTGTTCGCACCTGAATCTCGACGGGGGTCTCATGAACACCTTCGTCAAGAAAGACCGGAACAGAAACAATTAGATGAAGGCTTCGATATCCATTTGATTTAGGATGACTAACATAGTCTTTTTGCTTGATAAGAGTGACATCATCTTGTTTAAGTAACGCTTCCTGAACTTTAAAAATATCTGAGACGTAATTAGTGATAACTCTAATGCCAGCCACATCGTATATATTTTTAGTTATGCTTTCAAGCGATAGTCCATACCCTTTACGACTCAGCTTCTCAAGCAAACTACTAGGTTCCTTCAATCGTTCTTCCATATGGTGAATTGGGTTATGATCAAAGTTAACATTGTACTCGGCATCAAGGTTCTCAAGTTTAGTTCCAATTTCGTTTAAAGCCGCTTTTCTCAACAAGTACAGCTCAGAGATTTGTTTCAAACTATCAAGCTGTTTCGCCATTGGACTATCCTTAATTTGCTTTTCAATTCGCTTAATATTAAACATGTTTTGCCGCTCAATGATCATTTGTTTCTCCTTAAAAATTCGTAAACACAAGTATAAACATTATTACACTTTTGTAACTCATTGACAACTAGTAGTTTCTGGTGCCAATGACGTAATCCGCCTTTTTACCAGTAAAAATTTATCAATCAGGCGACACTATTGGTCAAAGTGTTGTTGGCATATCAACCGTTATGGACTAAATTATATACAAACAACGTTTGTTGTTTTAATTTCTCTGAATAATTTTTACCACTACTACTTAAATGATAATTAACCGGACGATACTTATTTTCACCCAAAGATAAGATATCTTTTTGAGCATTCGGTTTAAAACCTAATTCCCCCCAAATAGAAATTGGAAGCATTTTGTGTTGGTAAAAACGATTTAGAAAAAGGCGCCCCTGTTTTCCGACAGGAGTGCCTTTATTTTATTTGTTAGAAATTAAAAAACAGCGAATCTATCTTCGGACTTAATATTTAGTACCCAGCGCTTGGATAAATGTGGTCAACAGGATCATTGCTCCACCGACTAACTCTGGCACTGTAAGTGGGGTTCCCAGAACCGTAACCGCTAAAACAGTTGCGGTTAATGGTTCAAATGCACCTAACATCCCGGTTGTCGTTGCCGCAATATATTTTAGACTGGATAGATAGAACAAATAAGTGAACACCGTTCCCACAACAACAATCAGTGCTAATAGCAACACTAATTCAGAATCCAACGGTACCGAATTACCAAAGAAAGTATTTGGAATAAATGGGAAGCCCCCAATAAACATCGCCCAACCAACTACGATTCGGGCATCATAGACCTTAAGCAATCTTCTTGGCATCAAAGTATATACCGCCGTTGCCACGCCGGCCAATAGTCCCCAGAACATTCCCATTGGGGTTAGAGCTAACTGATTGAAGTGCCCATTCGTTGCCAACATGAATGTTCCAAACAAAGCAATTGCAATCGATATCATATCGATTCGCCGGGGCATTTTACGTCCAGCAATCGCAACGTATACGATAATAAATAGCGGTCCTAAATTTTGTAACACCGTTGCCGTAGGGGCATTACTATAACTGACAGCACTAAAGTATGTAAGTTGGGAAGGCATCATCCCTAGTAATCCAAACAAGATGATTGAAATCGCATCGCGTTTGTTAGAGAAAATTTTAAACACTTCCCGACCACTGGTCACAAGCGACCAAATCAGAAGAATCGACCCCGCAAAAAACAAGCGAACGCCGACTACCCAAACCGGTGAAACGTGGTATTCAGAGAACACGTACTGAGCCATTGTTCCCGAAACACCCCAAAGCGTGGCACCGAGAACCACCAAAAAGATTCCCTTGCCACTGCGTGAGTGTGCAACTTGCATGATAACTACCCCATTCGATAAAGATTAATAATTATACATTATGCTTTAACCAATGGTGTGACAAGTGCTTTTTTAAATTATTCGCTAAATGTTCGTTTGATTATCCCAACGGTCCTCTTAACGTCATCACTCTGGGCAACCATTGAAATAACCGAAGCTCCAGCTACTCCAGTGCCCTCTAATTCAGCAATGTTATCTTCAGTAATCCCACCAATAGCGACGATAGGGAGCTTACTGATAGCAACCAGCTGCTTGATCCCATCTGGGCCAATTACTGGGTCTGCATCATCCTTTGACTGGGTTGGAAAAGCAGGGCCGCTACCAATGTAACTTAAACCTTTGATTTGATTTGCTTCCTCAATCTGGTCAGCAGTGTCACATGATAAGCCGACAAACATTTGGTCACCAACTTCACTGATAACTTGGTTAACTTTCTTATCCTTTTGGCCAACGTGAACGCCATCGGCTTCAACCAACTTGGCCAGATCAACGTCATCGTCAACGATAAATGGGACGTCAAAATAATCACAGATTCGTTTTAAAGTCCGCGCGAGTTTGAGCTTGTCATCACCGGTCAATGCAGTTGGTCCCTTTTCTCTAAACTGGTAAGCTGTGATCCCAGCATCAAGGGCTTCGGTCAGCACCGAAACGATAGACTTTCCTTCTCCTTTAATGTCTTGAGTGCCACAAATGAAATAGGCCTGAAGCATCTGTTTATTAAACGACTTAGTCATTGTCATCCTCCTCTATCGTTGCCCAGTGATTTAGTGGGCCGTGACCGTGCCCAACTTGGATCCCATTTTCAATGGTCGCTTGAACGTACTGCTTGCCAATTCGAATTGCGGTTGCAACATCTTTGCCCTTTGCTAGCTCGGCTGTAATACATGAAGAAAGAGTATCGCCAGTCCCGTGAGTCCGATTAGTATCAATTCGTTTTGCGCTGACCCAGAAGGAATCTCCGTTTTCAAGTAATACATAGTCAGAGGATTTACCATCGTCACCAATGTTATGGCCACCCTTTAGTAATACGTTCTTCACACCAAGTGACTGTAACTTCTTGGCGGCCTCCTGCATTGCGTCTTTGCTTTCAATTTTCATCCCCGATAACTCTTCGGTTTCAGGTAAATTGGGAGTCAAAATATCAGCTAACGGCAATAATTGTTCCTTAACAGTCGTAATCGCATCTTCAGAAAGCAATCTTGCCCCACCCTTAGCAATCATGACGGGGTCAACCGTTACTGGTCCCAAATCATATTTCTTTAGATTTTCGACAACCGCCTCAACGGTTGCTACATCTGCTAACATCCCTGTCTTACAAGCCCGAATCTTTAAGTCGCTCGCCACAGACTTAAACTGCTCATCAATCATCTTTTTGGGCATTGCCATAAAGTCATCAACACCTAACGTATTCTGGGCCGTGACTGCAACTACGACGGCAGCTGAAAATACGTGGCGCTCCTGCATTGTTTTGATGTCAGCCATCACGCCAGCACCACCACCACTGTCAGTTCCAGCAATCGTTAGTGCCTGAACCGTTTCGTTTACCATATCAATCGTTCCTCCTAGTCAAAATTTGCGTGTTTTTCAATTGTTTTTACGTCAATTAAATGAAGCTCATCAATCAATTGGGGACCAAATGAACCAGCAAGTGGTCGCTCCATCTGGTTAGCAACTACTTCACCTGCAACTGCAAAGACCGTTGTGGCTACTTGGGCTGCCTCGAAATAGTCGTCTTCAATGGCCACAAAGGTTCCAATCGTGCTTGATAGCATATCACCTGAACCAACGTGAAGTTTGAATAAGTCAGTATTGTTATAAACGCGGACACTGGCCTCCCCATCCGTGATGATGTCGGTCTTCCCACTGAGGACAACGACACAATCCCGTTTTTTAGCCAGCTTCTTAGCAATCGCCTCAAGGTCAGCATTTCCTTCCCCCGCATCGATTCCCTTGGCATTCCACTCGACATCAGCAAGCGCAGCTATTTCCCCTGCATTACCTCGAATAACCGCAACGTCGATTTTATCCAATAGTTGATTGCACCTATCAAGCCGATATTGAACCGCTCCGACTGCCACTGGATCGATAACGATTGGTTTATTGTACAGATTAGCAAACTTGGTTACCGCCTCAATTTGATCCAACTGACTCTCGGTAAATGCACCCAGATTAACGGTAACGGAGTTTGAAATTTTTACCATCGCCTCAGCCTCATTCTTTTCCTCAGACATAATTGGTGATGCACCGATTGCGTTAACGCCGTTAGCAACATCCTGGACCGTAACAAAATTAGAAATATTGAAGGCGATTGGGTTCTTTTCTCGCAAAGTATTCAGTAGGTCGATTTTCATCGTGATTCTCCTTTAAATTAAAAATAGCCACCACTCCCGTACGGAAGATAGCGGCTATAACTCGACCATTACACATTCCCTACGAAAGTGTTAACTTACAGGTTCAAAGGGATCGAACAACGCGTTCGTCTCAGCCATGTGGCACCCCTAGTGCTTCTCATATCTAAATTTTACTTTACTTCAGGTTCTGGGTCAATTTGATTTCGTTGGGCTTTTTCCTTATTAAGGATTTTCTGGGCACAATCCATCAAACCATCCATAAAGGCATCGAAGGCCTTATCAGGCAGGATTCTTCTGAGGCAAAGAAGTGTATGAGCTCCTGAGCCGACAGCGTATCTGGTCTTGGGTCTCTTAGAGAGAGCTGCTTGATCAACCGCTCTTGCCACAACCATCGGTTTTGAACTGTACTTATAGGCAACTTCAAAGAAATCGGAAATCTTTCGTGCAGATTTAGCGTAAGGGCCATCACCAGATGACTGTTTGAGTTTGCTCATTGCTATTGACCGCCAGTTAGACTTAATTGCCCCTGGCTCAACCACAACGACATCAATACCAAATTGTTTAAGTTCGAGACGCAATGCATCACTGATCCCTTCGATAGCAAACTTGGAACCGACGTACCAGCTACCCATTAAGCTAGCTACCTTGCCATCGATCGAGGAGATATTGATAATCCGACCGGACTTTTGAGCTCGCATCGTTGGCAATACCGTCTGGATTAGTTTCATAACCCCAAACACATTAACCTTGAACTGGTACTCACCCTCACGAATATCCACTTGTTCAACTGAACCGAAGGCCCCAAAGCCGGCGTTATTAACAAGGACGTCGATTCGACCAGCCTCATCAACAATATCAGAGATGGTTGATTCCACACTATCGTAATCCGCCACATCAATAAATTTCGTCTTGATACCGAGATCATCAAGGTCATTCATCTCATCGACCCGTCTTGACAGGGCATAAACCTCCATCCCATTCCGGTATAAATGTTTGGCGATTTCCTTACCAATTCCTGACGAACCACCCGTTACGATTGCTACTTTCTTATCCACAAAGCATCCCTCCTATTGCACCATTTGACTCAATTCTACCATTAATGATTCTCGATTACTGAAATCGGATTCACAAATTGTGAATTTTAGGAAATATAAAAAAGCCCAGTCAAATGAATAGGCCTTAATCTTTAATTATTAGAAATCAGTAGTATCTGGATCTGTTGCTAATCCAGCTTTACCGTGGAAACCATCAATCGTCTTAACGTCAGCATCTTCGAGTTTAAAATCGAAAATTTCTGTGTTCGACTTGATGTAGTCTTCATGAATCGACTTTGGTAGTGGTAGGAATCCGTGTTGAAGTGACCAGCGCAAAACAACTTGAGCTGGTGTCTTGCCATATTTATCAGCAATGGTCTTCAATTCTGGAATCTTGAAAATTGCACCAGTTCCGAGTGGACTGTACGCCTCAGTCAAAATATCATGATCATTATTATATTCAACAACTCCAGGTTGCATGTCCGATGGGTTGATGAACATTTGGTTAACCATTGGTTTAATTTTTGCAGTTTCTAGCAATGCGTCCATGTGATGAGGTCTAAAGTTAGAAATACCAATTGCTTTGGCAGACCCATTTTTATAGAACTCTTCCATCGCCCGCCAACTTTCAGCGTTAGCTTCCTTCCAGTTATCACGGAACTTGATTGGGTTTGACCAGTGAATCAAGTAAAGGTCAACGTAGTCCGTACCAAGTTTTGATAATGATTCAGCAAACGCCTTCTTGGTTGCTTCGTAACCGTGATCAGCATTCCAGAGTTTAGTGGTGAGGAAGATTTCCTCACGGGGAACCCCACTATCCTTGATTGCCTTACCAACGAAGTCTTCGTTACCGTAAGCTGCAGCGGTATCGATATGGCGGTAGCCAGCTTCAAGGGCCCACCGAACTGCTCGGTACGCATCGTCGCCGTCTGATTGCCAAGTTCCAAACCCGACTTGGGGAATTTTAACGCCGTTGTATAAGGTGTAAGTATCAGTTAATGACATGAATGATTCCTCCTTTTTGTTATCATTTATTCTAAACTCAATTTGGTACCGTTTCAAACGAAATCGTTTCTTTCCCTACCAGCAAACTAAGTTTTTATTCGCGGAGACATACCGACCGTTCTTTAGCTGATAGACGTTTGTTAGCTTCGTTTTTACCACTCGGCTAACGGATAAAGTCTTGCCATTTCTGTAATGGCTAGCCTTGGAGTGAAGGGACGACCGCTTGTAACTGTTGATTCCCTTCGGCGCAATAATTTTAATCCTATGCCTCTTAGGAATTGACGAATAGTATGCATTAACCACCACTTTTTGGCTGGTTGTAATATACCCTGTTTTCTTAAACGTCTGACTATTCTTGTTAATATCAATGACCTTATATCTAAGCTCACCGTTGGTGGCCTTACCGTAGTCGGTTACTTGAAACTGGGGTCGATAAATCCGCTTTTGTTTGGGATAAATTGCCACCCGCTCATCACGGTTAAAATCAGCATTTAAATACATAGTCAGTCCCTTAACCGCCATCACTATCTTCTGTTCAACCCTTGCCGTGTTAACCAAATCACCAGTTGGATTTACTGATTTAGACTCCTGTTGGTGAACTACTTGGTTCGGTTTGGAATTCGAAGCAGAAGCTCCACCCCCAGAAATAATAAAGCCTACTGCCACTGACGCCACCATTAATCCAAATCGTTTAACCATTATTGTCTTTGCCCCCGCTATGTAATTTCTTACTTTAGAATATCATTAATAATACCGCGCTGCTATGCCTCCTTATTTTTTTCTACTATATAGGGGCGCCGGTTTGTGTTATCATACATTAATAAACACCGAATTTTACACATTAAGGAAGTATTCATGTCACGCTATAATTCAGAAAAATATTACGAGTCACTTGTCCAGGTTGATGAAGGCGAAGAGTTCAATTTGAATATCAAACGCCTCGGAATCAACGGTGAAGGAATCGGCTACTACCAACGAAAGTTAGTGTTCGTACCCGGAGCCTTACCAACCGAAACAGTTAGGGTTCGCGTTACCAAAGACCTCAACAAGTTCATTAGGGCCGACCTCATCGAGGTTCTTGAGCCAAGCGCTCACAGAGTTGAACCCATCGATAGTTATGCCAATGAAGTTGGTGGCTTTGAGTTGGAGAACCTTGCCTACGAGGAACAGCTTAAGTTCAAACGCGATATTATCGGCGAAACTCTCGAAAAGTACAAACCCGAAGGTTACCGTAAATACAAGCTATTACCTACGATCGGAATGGATGACCCCACCGGTTACCGAAACAAGGCGACATTCCAGATTCGCGAAATTGATGGTAAAATCGTCGCTGGTTTGTACAAGACCAGATCTCACGACGTCGTTGACCTTGAAACATCAGCACTTCAATACCCATTAGTGATGAAGGTCATTAGAAAAATCGTCGACTTTATTCAGGAACTTGGTATTCCAGCCTACGACGAGGATAAAAATGCTGGAATCATCAAAACCGTTGTGGTTCGGGCTGCCGTAGCTACCGATGAGGTTCAGGTAACCTTTATCACTCAGAGTAAGAAACTTATCAAAAAACACCAACTTTTGGAAAAAATTCACGCAGAATTACCAGAAGTTGTCAGTGTTGCTCAAAATGTCAATCCAGGAAAAACATCCCTCATTTGGGGCGATGAAACGACCGTGATCGATGGCAAGAACACCATCACTGAAAAGCTCGGGGATCTCAAGTTTGACTTGTCGGTTCGAGCCTTCATGCAGGCCAACCCTTTCATGATCCCAACTCTATACGATGAAGCCTTCAAAGCACTGAACCTTCGGAGTAAAGACAAAGTCGTTGATGCATACGCTGGTGTCGGAACGATTGGTTTGTCAATTGCCAACGAAGTTCGGGAAGTCCGTGGAATGGATACCATTGCAGAAGCCGTTGACGACGCTAACGTCAACGCAATCAAGAACGGTATTTTGAACGCAGCTTATGAAGTTGGTAAGGCTGAAGATATTCTGCCTGAGTGGATCGCTGACGGTTTCAAACCAGACGCAATCATTGTCGACCCACCCCGTACTGGTTTGGACGACGAACTAATCAATACCATCTTAGATACCGAGCCAAAAAAATTCGTTTATATTTCATGTAACCCTTCGACATTGGCCCGAGATTTAGTAAAATTAACTCAGAAGTATCGGGTTGAATACATTCAGTCGGTTGACTTGTTGCCACAAACGGCCAGAATTGAATGTGTCGTTAAATTCATGAAGAAATAGAAAGAAGGATTCCATGCAAGATCCTTGGGGTAACGGAAATAACAATAACGATGATGACAACAATAACGGTATGTTGCCAATTCCACCAAACTACGCAACCGTAGTTAATAAGGAGACTGGTGAAATTAGAATTGCCAAGGTCGGCTTCTCATTCACAGCCCTATTTTTCTTCGGTTTCTTACCAGCCGTTTTCAGATCAGACTGGTACAACTTTTTCTGTATGGTTTTCGTTGATTTCATTCTCTATATGGGAACATCAATGATATTTCATATTCCGTTAATCGATGCTCGAATTGCCGTTGACTACTTTGTTAACATCATTTGGGCGTTTCTCTACAACATGATGTACTTCAAGCATCTGTTTAATAAGGGATATGTACCAGCCGATGAACGTTCAAAAGAATTGTTGGTTCAAGCAAATTACCTAAAAATCAAGAGCGATGATGATCAAGATAACCAATAATAATTAACTAATCAAAAAGAGGGCTGTCCATATGACCGTTTGGTCATACGGAAGTCCTCTTTTTATATATTCACAAATTACAAACAAAAAGTCTAGCGATTATCACTCCACCAGACTTTTCCCTATTACTGGAAACATTATGTGTTTGTCTGAATCATAGGCATCTTGAAAGCTATGTTGCCTGGTCGCACGGGTAAAGCGAACAACGCCCCCCAACGATTGAATGCATGCTCGAACATCCCTGTTAACCATAACTATCAGACAAGTATAATGTAACATAGACGCGACATCAATAAAACATAATTCTGGAATAAGATTCTAATAACGGCGAATTTATATTACAACTAGATTATAGTTATCTAAGCCGTTCCAGTCAAATCGCCCTTTATTCTTAGTTGTTTTCACTAACCCTTACTAAAAAAGAATAGTAATTTTTATAAGCCTCTTGGTAACCAATTGATGTAACCGCTTTTTGAAAACGATTATCACTGAATGGCAATTCGTTTACAAGAATCGCGCACTTTTCTGGCTAATTCAAAATTATCGGTAATGATCCCTGCCACGCCATCTAGTACCAACTGCCGAATGTCACTCTCATTATTGACCGTCCAGATTCGTTCAGTGACATCACTGGCTTCTTGATAGTGATGTAGGTGAAGGCCACTAAGGTGCTCCTTATAAATAAACTCAGCCGGATGATTGACCCGACGATCAGTTAACAAGCAATACTGACCATCCGCAACAATTTGTCTGGCGATTCGTAAGCTTTCTAGGTTGAATGAAGAGTATATTACTGGATTAACCAGATTTGCATCCGCAACCATTGCCATTACTTGTTTTTCAATTCCTTTGTAGTGAATTTTGTTTGTCTTAAACTCGAGGTTTAAGCGAACATCATTCTTCCCGACCAACTAAAGAAATTCGGCTAAGGTTGGAATGCCCTCACCGTTTTCCAAATGAAATTCTCGAAGCTCATCATAAGTATAATCAACAACCCGACCAAAACCATCAGTTGTCCGATCAATTCGTTCATCATGAATGACCACCGGAACATTGTCTTTTGTCAGATGAACATCAAATTCCAATCCATCAATTCCCTGTTCCAACGCAAATGCAAATCCAGCCAATGAGTTTTCTGGAAACCGGGCTGGGTAGCCCCGATGTCCAAATATCAACGTTTTATTCATAGCGCACCTCCAAGTTAATAACCGTTCGCCTTATTGTTATTCTTGATAAACGTGTTCATTCCATCTTCTGCCGTCTTAAGTGAATCGCTGATGTTACTGCCACCGTAGATTTGCTGCATTGCGGTCTGAGTTAACACCCGCTCTTGAACCAAGCCCTCCAACAAAATTCCTGAGTTAGCATCATTAGGCACCGTCCGGGCAAGTTGTTCACTTGGTACCTTGGCAGCAGGTACTTTCTTGTACAAATTCTTTAAAGTATCCGTCTTTTGCGATTCCTTATTTAAAGCCATATATCCCGTTTGCTCCTGCCATTTAGCCTGATTTTCAGGTTTCATTAAGAACTTGGTAAACTCCCAAGCTCCGTTCTGAACGTTCTTAGGTTTATCATTCGAAATCCAAAGAGAAGCTCCTCCAATCGCCACGCCATTCGCCTTGTGACCATCGGCGTGAGGATAGAACGTTACGCCGAGTTTGTCCTTAGTTCCAGCGGTGATCTGCCCAATATCAGCGGATGACTGCAAGAAGATACCAAGTTTACCGGACAAGAAGGCTGCCATTTCATTAGCCGCAGCGTTACTTCCCGAGCCATAGTTCATAAAGTTACCCTTCTTGATATTATCGCGAACCCACTGCATAGCGGTTCTAGCGGCTGGCGTATCGATTTTAACCGCGGTTGGGGTGCTGCTCCGGCCATTATCATGATTAGCAAACTCTTCCTTCTGGTTGGCCATGAATTCTTCTAACAGCCATGCGTACTCTTCAACAGAAAGGCCCTTGATCTTACCGTGGGACTTTTGAATGATTTGAGTTGCCACCCTGGTGATATCACTGTAGCTTGGATCCTTAGGTGGGTTCTTGATTCCTAACCGTTTCAAGAGAGAAGCGTTGTAGTACAGCACCGGTTGAGAGGTGTTAAATGGCATTGAAAGTTGCTGGCCATTCTTTGAGTAGAACTTCTTGGCAACGGGCATAATTTTGCTCATGTCGTAATTATCCCGGTCGATAAATTTCTGGACGGGAGTTGCCAGTTTTAAATTACCAAGTTGAGTGGTTGAGATATCAAACGATTGAAAAAGGGCTGGTGATGCCCCAGAACCGTGAGTTTGGATGATTTTTTGAACCACCCCGTTGTAACTTCCTTCGTACTCCGGAACCACTTCATACTTCGACTGTGAGGCATTGAACTGTTTAGCAAACTTATCCAGCTGAACCTCCGCCGGACCAGTCATCTCATTCCAAAACACAATTTTAGTTTTACTGGCTGCTTTAGTCTTGACACACCCTGCCAAGCCAACTGAAAACATCAGCAGTAAAGCCAACATCCCAAATATCTTAGAGCGTTTCATAGCGATCTCCTTTACTTAACTGAACCTTCGTTGAGCCCAGCCTTAAAGTAGTGTTGCCCAATGAAGAGAACGATCAAGGTTGGTATCACCACAATGGCGGCACTTGCTTGAATCATCCCCCAGTTATTGAACGTTTCTTGTGACTGCAGTTGCTTCAACCCATCCTGGACTGGTCTAAACTTGTCCGAGAAGGTGGTCAACATTGGCCAGAGGTATTGATTCCAACTCCCAAGAAAACTGTAAGCAGCGAGCGTCAACAGACTGATTCGGCAGTATGGCAACGCAACGTGCCAGTAGTACTGTAAGTGGGATAAGCCTTCAATGTCGCTGGCTTCCTTGAGTTCGTTTGGCATTTGCATAAATGCTTGTCTGAGCATGAAGGTTCCAAACGCCGTCGTCAAAAACGGCACGATCATTACTGCATAGTGGTCAAGCAACCCCATTTGGCGCACCGTTGTAAAGTTTGGAATTACTTGAGCCTCGAACGGCAACATCATGGTTGATAAGAACACGTAGAATAGCACCTTACGGCCCTTAAATCTGAGGAACACAAACGCGTACGCAGCCATCGAACAGAATAGCAACTGCGCTAGCATTGTAATCGTTGAGATTACCAAACTATTAAACAGATACCGAAGGATCGGGGTGGTCGTCACCGCATCAACGTAGTTTTGAAAGGTCATGTGTGAGCTAAACAGCGCTCCCTTAGCAATATCCGCCGTTGGGAGAAAGCTAGTCCAAATTCCAAGGATAAACGGACTGACCACGATCAGCATCAGAAAAATCAAGAATCCATATTTAGCAACTTTTGCGTATGCTTCGAGCCGACTTTTCGTCGGAATTGGTCCCATTAGTTCCATTAGTAATTCACCCGTTTCTCAAGTAGCTTGAATTGAAGTAACGTCATTACCGCAATAATTACAGTTAAAATAATCGACTCGGTACTTGCCTGACCGTAATTACCGTTTAAAAATGCGTCCTGGTAGATTCGATAAACTAGCAGGTTAGTTGCGTTATTTGGTCCCCCCGCAGTCATGAGGTCAATCAGCCCAAAACTCTTGAAGGCATCAATCAACGTGACGATCATTACGAAAAACAGCGTTGGTGAAATCATTGGTACCGTAATATGTAAGACTTGGTACCACTTTGAGGTCCCAGCAATTTCCGCTGCTTCGTACAAACTGCTTGGTACCTGTTGCAACGAACCAAATAAGATTAAGAAAGTGAACCCTAGGTGCATCCAAACCGTGGTGATAACAATCGCGGCCATCGCCAGTTTAGGATCAGTCATCCAGTTCAAGACTGGCAAATGAAGCGCGTTTGATAACTGAGTCAAAATTCCAACTGATGGGTTGAACACGAACAGCCAGAAAATGGCCGCTACCGAGACCGAAACCCCCATCGTTGATGAAAACAACGTTCTAAAAATTTTGATTCCCTTAAGATGCTGATTAGCTGCAACTGCTAGCACTAACCCTAAAACAACGGTAATTGCTGAAACTAAAATGACATAAGTCAGGGTCGCTACCAGGCTGGCAATATAGCTTGGGTTTTTAAGAAGTGAAATATAGTTGGTTAGGCCGATAAAGACGGTTCCTTCACCAGCATCGTTTGTTAAGAAGAAGCTAAGATACAGGGTCTTCAACATTGGATAAAAGACAAAAATTCCAAGGACTAGTAATGATGGCCCTAAAAATAATAGTGCCGCCATGTGTTCCCTAACCCACGCTTTACTTAACCGTGACGATACCGAATGATGACCGGCACCAACCACGCCCGTTTTACTGGGTACTGATTGCTGTTCCATATGCTGGGACCTCCTCTTCATCAAATACATAAGTATGATTGTTACTGTCAAAGACAAATAGCTTCTTAGCACCCTCGATTCTGATTAAATCGTCATCCCGAATACTAAGTTTGTTGGAAACCACCAAACGAATCTCCTCACCCGGAGTTAGCTTGGCAGTTGCGACTGTTCGGTCGCCAAGGTAAGAAACTGACAAGACCCGCGCGTTAGAATCACGAGTATCAACAACCACTTTCAAATCATCAGGGCGGATTCCAACCGTGTATTTCCCGGAATCTGGCATTACCCGTCTGGACTTGAATACCAACTGGTCGTTGACTTTCAAGTCATCGCCTTCAGCCTCCGCAGTGAGCAAGTTGATTTGAGGAGTTCCAAAGAACCGTGATACAAACTCATTGTTTGGTCGGTTGTAAATAGAGATTGGGGTGTCGAGCTGCTGAACCCTAGCATCGTTTAGTACCATAACCCGGTCGGCCATTGTCATCGCCTCGACTTGATCGTGGGTAACGTAGATTACGGTAATGCCCAGTTGGCGTTGCAGTTCTTTTAATTCCAGTCGCATCTTGGCTCTTAATTGAGCATCCAAGTTGGACAGTGGCTCATCCATCAAACAAACTTTGGCGTCCGAAGCAATTGCCCTTGCTAAGGCAACCCGTTGGCGTTGACCCCCGGACAAAGCGGCTGGCTTCCTAGTCTCAAAATCAACCAAATTAACCATTTCAATTGCTTTATCGACTCGGTTTTTAATTTCATCTGCCGGCATCTTTCTAGCCTTCAATCCAAACGCCACATTATCCCGAACCGAAAGAAATGGAAATAATGCGTAACTTTGGAATACCATGGATAAGTTCCGTTCCTTTGGGGCCAAGTCATTTGCGACTTGATCATCAATAACGACATCGCCACCGGAGACCGGAATCAACCCAGAAATCATTCTGAGTAACGTACTTTTACCACAGCCGGAAGGCCCAACGATGACGAAGAACTCACCGTCTTGAATCGTGACATTGACGTCTTCGAGAACGGGGACACCATCGTAAGATTTACTAACGTGTTTCAGTTGAATTGCCATCTAACTCACCTACTTCTTGAATTTGTAGTATTTCTTAACTACAAGTTCATTGTAGAAAATCAATGTTTATATTCGGTAAATCGAATGTATAAATTGTGTAAATATTGAATCAAAAAAATTCGGTAGCAGACTAACGCTGGCTACCGAATTTTTACCTTTTACTATTCTCTTGTTTCCAAAATAGCGTTAAACACACTCTGAGGTAACTTAATATCACTATGAGCTGATTTACGCTTATTAATATTTTGCCTTCTCAATAAAGCCTGTTTCTTCGACACACTCTTCTTGTCATCACTCACCGCTGCATTCTTTCGCAATGGTGGCACATCAACCCTAGCAATTGCCTTACCTTCTACTACAGCCTGAACGGGCATTGGGTATAGTTTTCTTGGAATTGTATACTTCAATTTATGGACCAATTCTTGAGTTTGTTGGGGAGCATCAATTCGATGCGTGATAAATGCCAGTGAATCAACATCTGCATAGTTAATTCTAACGTCAACCCTCACTACATCAGCAATGCGGTATTCTTTAAAACTCGAAGCCAACGTAGCATAACCATGACTGATTGATTTCAATTTATTGAAAAAATCAAACGCAATTTCCGCTAGTGGCATACTATACGTAACTCTCAGCAAGCCGTCTTCATCTGATAAGTCCGCTAACTCGCCCTTATACTTCTCTGCCAACTTCATGACATCGTTAAGCATCTCATTTGGCGTGGTAATTATCGCTGTCACGTACGGTTCTTCCACCCACTCTATTTCTGAAAATTCTGGGAATTGACTTGGATTGGCAACGGTAATTTCTTCACCCGTTTTCAAAACCACGTGATAAGTTACGTTAGGAGATGTTGCTAACACGCTAACCCCATATTCATCCTTCAACCGTTCCCGAATTATCTGTAAATGAAAGCCACCAAGAAACCCGCATCTAAATCCCGGTCCCAATGCGTCAGAAACTTCTTCATGATAGTGAAAAGCTGGATCATTAAGAGCAACCTTCTCAATTGCAGCTTTCAAATCAGGATATGACGTTTCATCAGGATAGATTCCAGCAAATACAACTGGCTCGGCTTCAGAATATCCTGGAAGGGGGTTGGTTGCTCCACCTTGAGTAATCGTAAGCGTATCACCCACTCTAACCTTACCCGGGTCCTTGATTCCCGTGACAACATAGCCAACCTGGCCAACTCCTAATTCCTTAGTTGGCTGTTGCATTGGACTTAAAATTCCAATTTCACTTGGAGTTATCTGCAAGTGATTTGCCATTAACTCGGCATTGACTCCAGTTTCTATTCTGCCATCAACCACGCGCACATACGCAACAATCCCTTTGAACTGATCGTATTGAGTATCAAACACCAACCCTTTGAGTGGGCGCGATTTATCGCCACTTGGAGCTGGAATTGAAGCCACAATTTCTTCCAACACATCATGGACCCCACCCCCTGTTTTAGCGGAAATTTTAATCGCATCAATAGTAGCCAAACTGCTATCAAGACCACGGATTTGAGCCAAAGTGCGGTCAACTTCCGCAGATTGGCTATCAATTTTGTTAATAACTGGAATGATTTTAAGCCCTGCCTGTTTGGCAAGCCGAAAATTGGCAACTGTTTGGGCTTGAACGCCCTTGGTGGCATCAACCAGGAGAATTGCACCTTCACACGCAGATAAGCTTCGACTAACTTCATAAGCGAAGTCCACATGGCCAGGGGTATCAATAAAGTTCAATTCATATTCCTGGCCATTATCGGCCCGATAACGATTAGTCACCGTCCGCGATTTCACCGTCACTCCATGGGCCTTCTCAACTTCCAGGTCGTCTAGTAACTGGTCCTGTTGCTCCCGCTGACTAATTGTTTCGGTTTGTTCCATAATTCTGTCCGCTAACGTCGACTTACCATGGTCAATATGAGCAATTATCGCAAAGTTACGAATCATATTTTGATTAACCATCTACTCAATTCCGTTCCTTTCCGCAAATCCATTAAGATAATCCGTCATTAATTGGACAGATTCGGTCTTTATATCAATATCAAAATCATTAAAGTTCGCTACGGGTTGCCGATTGAAATCACTTAATCCAGAAAGGTTCATTAAACCACTGATAATCGCACTTTGAATCACAAACAGATGGCTAGCGTCACTAACAGTTATCTCCGTAAATTGGTCGTGAATCTTTTGCCCCAATTCTTCATTAACTTGATATAACCGTTTTCGCTCTGAAATCGTCTGGTCCTGATCCGCATTAACTTCTAGAATTGGTTGGCGGAGAGAATTCAGTCGCAATAACGTTCCATGACTAATAACTAATTCAGCCGTAGTTGTTTGAATAAACTCGGTAACTGTATCCCAGCTATGTACCGGAGACTTATCCAGACGGGTAATCAGTTCCGCAAAGTATTGCTGGTACCCGGTAAGCAGTAAGTACATAAATACATTTTCCTTTGTTTTGAAATAATTAAAAAGGGTTCCCTTGGATACCCCCGCCTTTGAGGCAATCATATTCATTGAAATCTGGGTAAACTGATTGGTATTAAACAGGCCTAAAGCAGCTACCGCAATTTGATTAGCCTTATTTTCCTTTTCTTGATTAGTTAAAAAGTTCATCGGTTTCTCCAAAACTGACCACCGGTCATTTTTAGTTATGATTATCCTTGCAAACGATAAAAATGTCAATAATGGTTATCAATGCCCAAAGTTAAAAAGGCCAACCCCATTAACGGGGTCAGCCTTTTGATTACAACAATCCATATTCACTTAATCTTTTTTCAAGATCCACATCATCATTATCGTATCTAAAACCAGGGATAAATTCCGCGTGGTTTTCTTCAACTAACTTCTTAATGATTGGTTCTGTATCCTCATACGGTGAGGTTGAACTAGTTGAAAATGGAATGATTTTTTTACCAGTAAAATCAAATTTTTCAAATAGTGAATGAATCACCATTGGTGGTTGTGACCACCAGGTTGGGTACCCAATCATAATCGTGTCGTATTCCTTTAGGTTGGGAACAGCAGTATCAACGATTGGTAGTAATTGGAGTTCAAACTGACGCTTTGCGACCCTCATGTAATCTTCATAGGCCTCAGGAAATGGTTCGTGCTGTCTGATTCTAATAAGATCTCCATCGGTGAGTTCTTGAATCGTTTTGGCCGCCCGCTGAGTATTTCCAGTGAGTGAGCAGTATAAGATTAGCAATTTGGTGTCGGTTTGGTTCGTCATGAATGTGCCTCCGTTTGATTTAATTTAAATGAATGGTCGTTTGATTCCTGCAATGTATGAACGTTGACCATTCTTAATTGGTTGAACCATGATTTTTGGTGGCCAGCTTTCGATAACTCGGTTATGGCCAAGATAAATAGCAACATGCCAAATAGTATGTGTTCCAGGTTGATAATAGAACACTAAGTCTCCACGTTGACGGTGGCTGTACGCTACTCGTTTCAACTTCTTTGCAGCCCAGAGGTTACGTGAATTCCATTCGTTTCCTGGATATGCGTGATGAATTGAACTAGTAGGTAGTGGATTGATTCCACCAGCATAGAGTGCTTGGATTGCCAATCCTGAACAATCCGTCCCATATTTCGGACTTGATGATGATCCAACCAAGTATGGATTACCCATATATTTGTACGCTTGCTTGATCATCGCTTCAATATGAGCTTTCCGACCTTGCCATGCTTGAGCTTTCAATGGGGCAATATAGCTATCAATTCCCGTCCAAGCCTTTTTAGAATAACCCATCTTCAACCAAGTTTTTTCGTCAACATTACCAGTAACTTTTAGGTGATGTTTTCGTTGGAAATTCTTAACGGCATAATATGTTGCCTGATTATATTTATTGTAACCCGCATAGGTGTGCATCTTCCGCATGATGAAGTTAGTTTTAATTCCTTCATAGCCACGCTTAACCGTGTAACCGATCTTACCGTAGGGTTTGATTTGCTTATATTGAACTTGATAGTACTTTTTAGGATTTTGATACCCCGCACTCTTTGCAACAAACGCTTTGTTCGCAGTTAAATAGTTACCACCCGTGGTCTTTAAAGAGGGCGCCTTCGAATCAGCATTTACAACTGATTTAATATGAAGAAATTCACCCTTTTTAACGGTTTTCAGAGTCTTAGTTCTTGCTTCATTTTTGTAAAGTTTGATTGTTTTCTTTGTTTTAACAATCGTCGGATTAGTTGAAATGTAGTTTGTCTGGCTAGCTGCATTCGCAGTAATCCCCATTGACAAGGCTGCAAAGCCTGTCGCTAATACCAATTTAATTTTCATTTGTAGTTACTCTCCCTAATAGCCCAATGCTCTATATTTGTCCGCCTTGCGGTGCTGATGAAATGCCTTGATTGACATACTAGTCTTTTTCTTCGTCCAGGGGTCGTTATAGTATACCCTCGTTTTTGAATAACCAGTTACGGTCAAGGCGTGATTAACAAACCCGTCAACGCCTGCAACCCAGACGACTACCGGTTTATTGTCATTAATTTGGTCCTTGATTTGGCTAAAACTGTCGCCAGTCATATCTATCGAACTGCCAAGATGATGTTTAACTAACTTAGTTAGTCCTTTGGGATAAATCCACCAACCCGACTTGGAATAAGGATTCCCAACAAACCCTTTATTCGGATTAGAACTTCGTGGCATTTCCCGTGCTAGCTCAAACTTGGTTGAGTTATCACCAGCATAATTGAGCATCATAGTAGTCGCAGTAATCTCACAACCCGTAGGTAATTGTGGTCGTTGACCAACCATCTTCACGGATAGTTTCCGATAAGTGTGCCCTAAAGCATTATCGTTGAGCCATCCAACCACATGATGGTTATAGGTGAACTTTTCATAAGTCACTCCATCTTTCACCTGTTCCCGATACACGTGAACGGTTTTTCCAGCATATGTATTTTCAGTCTGGTTTTCAACGTTTGGATCGTCAGTTAGGCTTGTCAAAACGTCATATTTATTCGCAGATGGTTTCAACGTGACATAATAACTGACAGTTGGCGTTGGCTTGCTACTCGCAAGAGCTTGCGGAACAGCCAAACACGCCCACGCAATAAAGGCCGCAAAAATAACCCTAAACTTCATAATTCCCTCCATATCCCCAAAAATCATAAAAACATAAAACCATACTTATGATTTTAGCTGATAAATGGCTGGTACACAACGAAAAATGTCAATTTATCGTTACTTAAAGTTAATTACCTGTCGTAGTTTCATTTCACCCGGAGTTACTACACAATCACAGGCAACAACGTGAACCCCTCGACGGACGGCATCGTTAATTGCCGCAGCAAGTTTTGGTGCCATCGCTAAATTAATCGTCATATCCGATACATAATCCATCTGGACGACAAAGTATAGGTATGCATGATCCCCATTCTTCACGGCGTTGGTCATCGTCTTGACATGCTTCACTGCCCTTGTGGTTGGAGCGTCTGGAAACTTGGCGATGCCATCCATTTCTAGCGTTACCCCTTTAGTTTCAATCCAACAATTACGTTTATCAGCAGTTAGCCCCCAGAAATCAATCCTCGAATCATCGATCTTGGTCTCAGGTTTAAATTCTACTAATTTAGGAACTCCTGGAATTGATAATGATTCTGCCAAGCTTTCCTTAACCACAGCGTTTGGAGCCTGGCTATCTATATTTATCCAATGGCCAAGTTTATTGACCGCAACCAAATCATAGTCAGTTTTACGCTTGGGACCAGGATTATGGACAACACTTACTTCATAGCCAGGAACTAGCAGTTCAACATTCCGACCAGTATTTTTCAAGTGAACAATTATTTCTTGGCCGTCTAACTCACAAATCACCGTGAATCGGTTGATTTTTTTAACAAACTTGGCAATATGATAGTTTGAATACTTCATTTTCATCACTTCTTTCATTAATGACAGGTTACAATCACCCAAGTTATGTAACAATCACAATACAATCTGTTCAAACGGTTGCATATTTTCTGAAAGTCGGTAAACTGGCAAAGTAACTTTTTTTAGGAGGTAGTGCTTTGGCATTCGTAAAAAATTCTTTGGTTTTCACCAAGAAACAACTTATTAACTTCATCAACACTTTGGCAGATATTTTCGTCCCTATTATCCCGGCAATCGTTGCCGCAGGTCTCTTAATGGCGATTCATAATCTGCTTACGGCTCCCCATTTATTCGCGGCTCAATCTATTATCCAAATGTACCCGAGTCTGCGGGGAACCGCTGCGTTTGTTAATATGTTGGCCAACGCACCGTTTACATTTCTTCCAATTCTAATCGGCTTTTCCGCAACTAAAAAATTCGGTGGTAATCCCTATCTAGGTGCCGCAATGGCAATGATGATGGTATCACCCGCCTTAGTTAGTGGTTATGATGTCAGCACAGCAATTGCTCATCACACCCTAACAAGCTGGAATCTTCTTGGCCTAGATGTTGCCAAGGCAGGCTATCAAGGATCGGTAATCCCAATGCTGGCGGTTGCTTGGCTATTGGCCACCACTGAAAAATGGCTTCACAAAAAGATGCCAAAAACATTGGATTATACATTTACCCCATTACTAGCTATTTTGTTTACTGGTGTCCTAACGTTCGTTATTGTAGGACCTGCAATGAGAGTGGTCAGCGATGGCGTAACTAACGGCCTACTGGCTCTCTACAACACCACCGGCCCGATTGGAACCGGCATCCTAGGCTTATTATACGCCCCATTAGTAATCACTGGACTTCACCAAAGCTTTCCAGCGATTGAAACTCAGTTGATTGCGAACATCAAGTCAACTGGTGGAACCTTTATCTTCCCAATCGCCACCATTTCTAACATTGCTCAGGGAGCTGCTTCCCTTGCCGTTTTCTTCCTAACCAAGGAAACTAAGCAACGGAGTTTAGCATCGTCCGCAAGTTTTTCCGCGCTGCTTGGCATCACTGAACCAGCAATGTTTGGTGTTAATCTGAAACTCAAATTCCCATTTATCTCATCAATAATTGGCTCAGCATTTGGTTCAATTTATCTGGGTCTAACTCACGTTCTTGCCGTTTCACTAGGATCAAACAGCGTACTGGGCTTCATCAGCATCGCCCCTCACGCCATCCCATCATTCCTGATTGCTAACGTAATTGCATTTGTTGTCAGCTTTACCCTGACATTCGTTCAAGGTAAGCGGCAGGAGGAAGAGGTGTTCCAAAGCCTTGGGGCAGAAGCACCAAAAGATGCTGTAACTGCATAATATTCCAACAAAAACAACCGCCTCGAGGTTTCCCTCGAAGCGGTTGTTTTACTATTTTTAAATGATTATTCTCTTTTTAACTGCTTCTTACTAAAGAAGTACTTCGATAAGCTAGCCATCGCAACGGCCCAAATCAAGTTTGCTCCCATAAATGGGAAGGGGTTGAACGGTCCCGTCTTTGCGTACCCGATAATGAATTTAACAAAATCGGCCACCCAGGAAACACTCAAACTATAGCTAGCGATTGATCTAGCCACAAACATTAGCGTCACAAAGGCCACGATTGGTCCGGCAATCAAGATCAAGCGTTGAAGCCGTTTTGAAAACAACGATAGAAAACTACCAACTGCCATCCCAGTCATCGCAATCGCCGATGTGGTTAACCACGTAAAGATTAGGTTTGCAATAAACGACACGATATCGTTGGTGAAGAAACCACCATAAGCATTCAAATACGTATCAAACTTTTCAACGCCGGTCAGTGGCATAGTCAGGTAACCGTACAAAACATTGGCAACCGCCCCAATTGCTGCGATAGCAATCAAAACATAAAGCTGACTAATGAAGAAAGTTCTTCTTGAAATTCCGTTTTGAATCAGCAACTTAAAATTCTCATACGTCAGCGCAGAAATCGCAAAGATGAAGAAAGAGAAGATTGCGACAACCCCATCAGCTTGCAGGTTTCCCCGCCAGTTAAAGTTGTTCAAAGTTCCGGTTAGCAGTGATAAGACAAACGGCAGGATAATCAAGATTCCGATTGCCCATAGATACATCCAACCAACGAGGGAGATTTGACGCTTAAATAATAATTTTGAAGTTTGTTGAATCTTCATTATTTGCTTCCTCCCTTGCTAGCGTTATTCGTTAAGAACACAAATAGTTTTTGCAAATCAAAGTTAGATAATTGAACGGTATCGGGTAGGATCCGGTCATCAAGGTCACCGTAAACGTAGTTAGTCTTGAGGGTTCCCATCGTTTCAACTCCAATGATGTTAAGACCACTAGTGTACTTATCAACGTCTGATGCTAGTCCAACAACCGAGTGAGTCTTTTCCAAAACATCTTCAACCGGCTTATCCAAAAGCACGCGTCCCTGATCAATCACGACCACATCACTGATAATATTAGCAACTTCTTCAATCAAGTGGGTTGAAATCAAGAACGTCCGGGGATTATCCGAAAATGTTTGAATCAATTCTTTGTAGAACAACTCACGGTGATTAGCATCAAGTCCAAGGACTGGCTCATCCAGAATGACAAACTTAACGGGAACGCTAAGTGCCAAAATCAGCTTAAAAATAGAAGTGTACCCAGTAGATAGCTTCCCGAATTTTTGATTAAGGTCCAGGTCAAACTCGTCAGCCAAATGGTTGGCGTAATCCCTGTCGAAACCACCGTAAAGCAGTTCCGTTTCATCAATAATTTGGCTAAGTTTCGTACCGTTAGTGTAAAGATCAACTTCACTCATTAAGTACATTAGGCCAAGTTTACTATCATTATCAAACACCGACTCAGAGTCAATGTTCACGTCACCTGCATCCGGAAAGATGCGGTTGGTAATGATGTTTAGCAAAGTAGACTTTCCGGCCCCATTTCGTCCAAGAAGGCCATAAATCTTTCCTTCTTCAAAATGTAACGTCACGTCGTTTAGCACATTATGAGAACCAAACGATTTTGATACGTGGTCAATTGTTAATAGGCTCACTATTCAAAACCTCTCTTTATCTGATTTATTAATTCTTCCTCAGAAATGTTCAAACTCCGTGCTTCGGAAACGAGGCTTTTAACGTACTGATCGTAAAAATGATCTCGCTTTTCTTTCCTGATTTTGTCTTGAGCACCTGATGAAACAAACATCCCTAGTCCCCGTCGTTTTTCCAGCAACCCCCGGTCAACGACCATGTTCATGCCCTTAAGCACCGTTGCTGGATTAATATGGAACTCCTTTGAAATTTCAGTGGTTGAAGGGATTTGCTCCCCCTCAACAAAACCACCGGTAACGATTGTATTTTCAATTTGCTCTGCGATTTGGCGGTAGATTGGTTCAGAATTATCAAACTCAAACTGCATTAATGCCACCTACCCCTTATTTTTCAATTTTTGTCTTTGGCACCACAAAGTTGTTGTAAATTGCAACCGTAACCGCGTAGTACACGAGATATAGTATCACAAATACCAGCGCAGATACATAGAATACTGGGTAAGGATCCGTCAGTAATTGGGCTGAGACGAACATCTGCAGACCGAAGACGACATCAATCAATCCCAAGATAGCTGGAAGGGCAAACAAGCCAAAGATTTGAGTTCTGATTGAACCCTTCATTACTGACCGCCGAGTCCCAATCTTGTTAAGCATTGCGTATCGCTTAGCATCGACCGAGGTCCCACTAAGAATCTTGAACATTAGGCAACTAGCAAGCATTGCCAAGAATGCGATTCCTAGGAAAATTCCCATGAATTCAAAGCTACCAAAAATTCCGTTCATCAATACGTACATCGTGTAGGCACCACCAACGACACCCATTTTACCTGCGGCTTTTTGTTGGATGGTGTTAATTTTGTTAAGAACGGTGTTGTTAGCAGCCATGTCCTTAACGCGAACCATCATGATTTGTTTCTTTTCGCCCCCAAGTTGAGCAAACGTTGATGAGCTAACGATCTTCATTTGCTTGGCTTGATCTTTAGCATCAAACAGTGATGCCAAGCGTTGGTTAGCTTCACTACCACGTTTGTTCATATCAGTGATGGAAGCTTTTCTTATTTTGTAAGAGTAACTTTGTTTCTTGTCATTAACCTTAACTTGAATACCTTTATTAGTATCCTTCACCCGTTTAGGGTAATAGAATGGATGCTCTTCAAATTGAGCAGCGTTAAGGTAGTTCCCAGTTTGACCCGAACGAATATCGTAAGTCCTAACAGTCTTACCGTCCAATTTATTAACTAATTGCTTCTCTTTTGCAGTTGGGTTGGTGATTGCTAAGGTGTAGTAATCATTAGCAGTAGCCATTTGGGGAATTAAGTTTTTAAACCCAACTCCGACGGTAATAGCACCTAAAGCCAAGGCAAACAAAAGCGAAACAACGGTCAAAATCTTCGTAAAGTCGTTGATTCGGAACTTAAGCTGCGAAATGGTAAATGAGCCAAGGCCCTTTTGAGCCATTGCGGTATGTTGAATCGAATCTAACAAAGCGACAAACAATGAGCGGAATAGGAAGTACGTTCCAAGAACGATTGTTACCAGAGCAATCCCAATTCCAACCATTTGAAGGTCATTGATTCTAAACATTACTGAGTAACCAACACCCAACAGAATAAGGCCCAAAATTCCCTGAATCGTCAAAGACAACTTTGAAGGTTGCTTCCAGTCAGTGTTTTGTTCTGATTTCAATAAGTCAAGAGCTGATGACTTAGTAAAAGTATGGTTATTAAGAAAACCAGAGAGTACGAACAGCACTGCAAAGAAAATCAATGTGTATAAAATAGCAGGTCCGTAAATGGCTGAAAAATTATTCTTTGGTAAGGCTAAGGTATCAAACATGAAGCCACTGATTAATTGGGTGATTCCGGCACCAAGCACGATACCGATGACCGTACTGATCATTCCAATCATGATGGTTTCAAGCCCAATCAATAATCCAATCTTTCGAGGACGGGCTCCGAGCATCATGAACAGACCATAGTCATGTTTTCTCATTGTTAGCAGGAACGTATTAGCATACGACACGTACACTAACGTAATGATTCCAAGCAAAATTGCTCCTAGCATGAAGACGTAACGAGCAATACTACCTACACTAGTTGAAGTAACAAATTCCTTATTAACGGCAATTGATTCGAACATGTAGAAGATTGCCGATGACATAATCAAGCCTGAAAACAGAACCAGATAGTCTTTAAATCGGGAACGAATCCCACTTAATGATAATTTTAATAACATTTTATTCGGCTCCTTCTTCTTATTGTTCGAATGTTCCAAGGCGGTTTAGAATTTCTTGATAGAAGTCTTGACGACTCTTACCTTCGGCACTGATCTCATCACCGATTTTACCGTCCTTGATGAACATGATTCGTTTACAGAAACTAGCTGAGAATGGATCATGGGTTACAAGGAGAATTGAAACTCCTTGCGAGTTAATGTCAGTTAGTGCATCCATCATTTCCCGAGCGTTGTTAGAATCAAGGGCTCCGGTTGGTTCATCACCAAAGATGATTGATGGCTCTGCGACTAAAGCTCTAGCAGCGGCAACCCGTTGCTTTTGACCACCAGAAAGTTGATTTGGAAATTTATCAATGATGTCTTCGATATTAACTTTCTTGGCAGCTAATTCAACAGCAACCTTGATTGCCTTTGGCTTTGCGTTTTGAAGTGAAAGTGGCAAAGCGATGTTTTCACGAGCAGTTAATGTTTCAACCAAGTTAAAGTCTTGGAAGATGAAACCAAGTTTTTGTGATCTAAAGTCTGCCATTTGGTTTGGTCGTAACTTAGTAACGTCCTTACCATCAATTGCAACTTGGCCAGAAGTTGGTTGGTCGAGCGTAGCTAAGATGTTAAGCAACGTCGTCTTACCTGAACCAGACGCACCCATGATTCCAACAAACTCACCCTCTTCTACTGAGAATGAGATTCCTTTAAGTGCCTCGTAAGGCTTTTCTGTTTTTTCACCGTAGATCTTATGAACGTCTTGAGTTGTTAAAATTGTTTTAGTCATGATTATCCTCCATGTTGGTTCATTACTTATGTAACTAACTATATGAGTAGGTAAGCAAAAAGTCAACAAAATATTTGAAATGGTCTGGGCAGCTTGCTGTCATTTCCCGTCACAGCAGCATTATCGGCAAATATTATATTTTTATGAAGGTCTCATTGGGTTAGTTGCTCCACTGTTTAAGTAAAGAAAGCCATAAAAAACGCCAAGAATTTCATTTTGAAATTCTTGACGTCTTCATAATCACTTCAGTAATACTTTGCTATTAGTCAATTTATAACCCAAATTAGCCATTGCCTTTGTCTGGCGCTGAATTTGGCTACCCTGAGATAGAACGACAACTACTATCTTTTTGCTATTATGCGTAAACACAGCTGCATCGTTTTGAACCCCATAATCCGGAAATTCGCCAGTCTTATTGTGAACGACCCAAGGTTGACTAACCCTTGCCGGCAACTTAGTTTGATTGGCATTTCCCCGCATGTAGTTTAGAAATAACTTGTCATACGTTTTGCCAAGCAGCTTACCTGTCGAAACTTTAGTTAACAGTTTACCGAGATCCGCCACACTAGTTTCATTGTCCCGACCAGAGTTCAATGCGTTATAGTCCAACATTTTTCGCTTCAAACTGGTTTGCTTGAAACCACGCTTTTTGATGGCCTTATTTAACTTGCTTACACCACCAAGCTGCGTAATCATCGCGTTGGTGGCTGTGTTATCACTATTTTTAATCATTAAGTTAAGCAACTTACCCAGCTGCATTGAATGAATTCCCGTTCCAGACAAACTACCAGTCCCACCAACCGTATCCCTTGAACTAATATTAACTGGCTGGTTTAGGCTCAGCTTACCTTCCTTAACCTTAGCTAAGGTTGCCATCAAAATATACAGCTTGATAACACTTGCTGACCGTTGAACCTGATTATTTTCTTGCCAATGCTTATTAGACCGTGGTAACCCAACATATACTGATGTCTTCCCACCAGCTGTCTGAATAGTTGATTTCATCAGCTTAGTAACCAGTTTTTTGGACTTATCAACTTTAACGGGGGTTGGCTTACTGACCTTTTTAGTGACCGAAACAGACTCTTTTGCGTGGTTATTATCAACTGGTTTTGACGCACCGCTTGAACATCCAGCGAGCAGAACTGCTACCACTACACTTAATAGACTACTGAACCCAAACTTCATTGACGCCTCCATCACGAGATTGACCATCAGTTAAAACAGAATCGCCTGCATACGATGTGTAACCATAGTAAGTCTCTGTGTCCCCATTACTCCAAGTGACATCAACTCTAACATTTGAAGAGATAGTTTTCGTCTTATCAGTATCGGTGGTTACATCATAAGAAAGAACATCTTTGGTTTCTGGCGAAACGGTAGCCACACCATGTGAACTTTTACCGCCATCATTAGATTTAACGATCTTACCATCAGAATCAATCTCTAAATCGCTTTGAGACCGATCTGAATCGGGATCGTAAAAGGAATAATCACCAACAAATTTGGAATAGTTAGAAAAGCTATCATTTGTGCTTAAATCGACATTCTTCTTGTCAGATTTCTGACTCTCAGTATTTTGTTTCTTAGTACTTTTTGACAACTCCGAATCATTACTCCGTTTGATTTTAAAATACTCAGTTTTTAGTGAACTAAAGCCATTCTTATTCAAATCAGCTTCTTTAATTCCGTTCATTGCATTACTTGAGCCTTCATAGTTACCACTTTCATTCAAATTCTTCGCAATTTCAATTTTTTTCTTGTACTCAGAAAACTTTGGATTATTTGTACTAGTTTGTTTCTGCGATTGACTATTACTGTTGCTTGAGTTGCCACTAGTAGAGCAACCGGCCAACGCAAGTAACGGTAACAAGCCACACATAAGTAAAGCTCCGCCCTTTTTCATAAATCAAATACCCCTATATTTTATTTTTGTTATATTTTTATAATAAAATAACTTCAACTGAATTACTAGTATGTAAAAGCCAAATTAATAGGTTCCTGAATTGTCAAATTAAGTGCAACGCAACGTTAAAGAATGACTCATATGGTGTTTTCCAGCCTAGACATTTACGAGGACGCTTGTTCAACTTAGTGGCATAGCCCTGAATTTCTTTATCATTGATGGT
>NZ_CATNVB010000033.1 GCF_951230165.1 Lentilactobacillus sp. Marseille-Q4993 | reverse complement strand
ATGAATATAGTGTGGTGGCGATAGCCAAAAGGATACACCTGTTCCCATGCCGAACACAGAAGTTAAGCTTTTGCACGCCGATAGTAGTTGGGGGATCGCCCCCTGCGAGGGTAGGACGTTGCCACGCAATTCAGAAAGCCTTTGATAGTTTTTAACTATCGAAGGCCTTTCTTTTATATAAAAATTTAGATAGATTGGGTGGAGAGAAATGAAACATTATAAGTGGTACCGACTATCACTTGGTTGGCAGATTATGCTTGGTTTAGTGATGGGGATTATTTTGGGAGTTGTTTTTTACGGTAATCAGATTGCTATAACAACAATGCAAAATATTGGAACCATGTTTATTAGCCTAATTCAAATGATTGTGTTACCAATCGTGGTTTCCTGTTTAACTGTCGGGATTGCAAGTATTGGTGATATTAAGAAATTAGGTCGGGTTGGACTTAAAACGTTAATTTACTTTGAATTAATGACCACGATTGCAATTGCCGTAGGAATGGTAGTTGCCAATGTTTTACATCCAGGAACAATGATCAACATTCATTCACTGCATTCCAGTGACATTTCTCAATACATGGCGACTGCAAAAGCCGCAAAACATTCTGGAATTTGGGAAACCCTGATGGGAATTATTCCAACCAACATCTTTGCTTCGCTTAGCAAGGGTGATATGATGCCCGTTATCTTCTTCTCAGTTTTCTTTGGTCTTGGAACTGCAGCAATTGGTGAGAAGGGAAAAGTGATTATTGACTTCTTACAGGCCGTTTCAGAGGTCATGTTTAAAGTTACTAACTGGGTAATGCACGTGGCTCCAATTGGAGTTTGTGCATTAATTGGGGTAGCGTTGGCTGAAATGGGAATCTCGGCATTAATACCGCTTGGATACTTTGTGATTATTACATACGCAACGATGATCTTCTTTATCATTGTTGTTATGGGGCTAGTTGCTCGACTTTTTAAGTTTAATATTTTCCATTTGCTAAAGGTTATCAAAGATGAAATTGTTTTAGCCTTTTCAACAGCAAGTTCAGAGGCTGTGTTACCACGAATGATCGACAAAATGGACAAGTTTGGGGTTAGTCAGGGAATTGTATCGTTTGTTATTCCGACTGGCTACACGTTCAATTTGGATGGTTCAGCAATCTATCAATCGATTGCAGCTTTATTCTTAGCCCAGGCATATCATATTCACCTGTCACTTGGCCAACAGATTACTTTGTTAGTTGTCCTTATGATTACGTCTAAGGGAATGGCAGGGGTCCCAGGAGCCTCATTCGTGGTCCTCCTAGCCACGATTTCCACAATTGGGGTTCCAGTTACCGGACTTACATTTATCGCTGGAATCGACCGTCTTGTCGATATGGGACGGACAGCAGTTAATGTGGTTGGTAATTCACTTGCTACGGTGATTATTGGAAAATCTGAGCATGAATTCGATCAGAAAAAATCTGATGAATACTTGGCAACTTATAATAAATAGGGAAAACAAAAAACACCAACGAATTTACGTTGGTGTTTTTATAATGATATTATTGATAGTCAGCAGTTAACTTTCAAAAATAAGTTTCCACTGTATTCCTGGAGGTATATCCCTCATAATTACTTAACTATCAGTTGGTTGGCAATATTCTCGACGAACTAATTTCTCCCCACAAGGTCTCCCAAGCAGTGAAGCGTTTACCGATTACTCGACCAGACACTAGCACGTCAATGCCAAATTGTCCGGAACCACTGAGAAACTGTTTCAATCGAATTCCCATCGAGTTTTGAGGTAAGAACAAACGAATACGAGAGGTTTCCTGTGACGAATTTGGCTGCAAAGCCAACAAGCAGGAACTTAACTATTCTTACCGACAAAACGTGTATTTGGTTGCTGATGGGAAAACCGATTGAAACAATTTCTCTTTAATTGGTTAGAATGAGAAAGCCATTCCAACCGATTTTCCCTTGGTAGACTGGTGTTTAGACGCTCCAGGATCTATGAATTCTGCTGTCATGACTTTCACCTCCGAGTAATGTTTTTTATAGAATAAAAAATGTCCAACCCCGATTGGCTGGACATCATAAAAACACTTAGCAGCCAATCGTTGAGCTTTAGCACTATACAGCGTAGTTAGAAAGAAATAACAGCTACGTTAGTTCAAGCCTTAATCTGACTAGAACAGCTGACTCATTGGCGTTTTTCGACGTTTCTGAGCAGTAGCATTTTCTGTATAGGAGCCTCACCTAACGGCGTATTCATTTTTTACTCTATAAGTAGTGTATCATCTGGAATTATCAATAGCAAGAAAAATCTACATATCCATTCCAGGAATGTTAAGATCTTCTCGCTTAACACCACGTTCTTCCGCAAATGCATTCATCAAAGTATCCATATCCATCAGTTTGTAAGTCTGTGGCCGATCTGGATCGTAGACTTCAAACTGGGCCATCATACCGCCATCCTCATGCTCGATAATATGACAATGGTTCATGAAAACGCCAAGATGTTCAAACCAAACTTTTAGGACTACAACTTCCCCTGGGTTAACGCTAACGGTATCTTTAAGACCGTTTTCGTTTGGATACGGAGCATGACCATTTCTGGAAATCACTCTAAACTGGGTTCCGTGCATGTGGTATGGGTGAATCATGCCGGACTCTTTGTCGTTCGTGTTAACGATTTTCCAGAGCTCAACGTTGCCAAGCTTCTGTTTGTCATCTATTCGCTGCATATCAAACTTCTTACCGTTAAGTTCGACCATTTCATCCATTCCCGACATTGCCACTTGGTGAGGTGTTGTTCCGGGAGTAACTTCTGGATCTGGAATATCAACTAAGTGATCAGGAAGAGTCACATTTTCACGAGCAAACTCATGAATTTTGAATTTAAGGATGGCAATATCGTCACAGTAAAGCGTAACCTCATCGCCTGGTTTATAATCACCAAAATCAACGATTACTTCGGCCCTCTCGGCACAAGTAAGCATTAAGTGGGTAAACTTAACTGGTTCTGGTAAAACGCCGCCATCGGACGCAATTTGAGTAAATTCGAGGTCGTTGCTAAAGTGGAGGCGCCATTCACGACGGTTTGCTCCGTCTAATAAGCGCAACCGAACCCGCTGAGTGGTGACGTCAAAATATGGGTTAACTGTTCCGTTGATCAGTGGCACCTTGCCCTGAACCCCATCTGGATCATAATCAGCTAAGTAATCTAACTGGTTGTTTTCGTCAAAACTTCTATCTTGCAGAATCACAGGAATATCATCCACTCCATAGTTTCTTGGGAATGGTAGTTTTGCTTCAATATCATCCTTAACAACAACTCCAGTGGCTAAGCCCTTCCAAACGTGTTCAGCGGTAGATGGACATGGGTGAGCATGGAGCCAAAGGGTTGCAGCTGGCTGGTCACATTTAAAAACAATTTCTGAGCTTTCGCCGGGATATACTGGCGCGTGACAGCCACCGTCAGTATATGGTCCCGGAACGTTTAGTCCGTGCCAGTGGAAAGTGGTTAGTTCGGGTAGTTCATTCTTCAGGGTAATGTGAATCATTTTTCCCTGTTTGAAAATAATAGTCTTGCCTAGATAATCGGTATTATATCCCCAAGTCTTAGTCTTTTGGCCTGGTAGGAATTGAACTTCTCCCTCCTGAGCAATGACCGTATAGTACATATCTGTATCAGTTTCTTTATCTGGAGCTAGCACTTCCGGCACCTTAAGCGGTTGTTCGGGAACGTTTTGTTCCTCCAATTGAATAAAACCGCCATCGTGGGTGTTGAATGCTGGTTCATCAAAAAAATAATCTGTGTAAACCTTATCGTTTGCCAAATAAATCCCCTCATTTCAGTTGGTGTACCTTAATAATACTACTGAAACCGGTTTTGTTTAACCTAGTTGTGGCATAATAGAAGTAGGAGGTGGCACCATGGCAAAAAAAGTTAGTATTGATGAACTTAGTGACAGCGCCAAAAAGGTAGCCGTTCAAGACTTTATTGGTTTTTATTTTGATAGGTATAAGGTAAATAACCTTGAAATAATTTCCATGTATAAGGTTGATTACTTCTTAACTGATCTCAATCACTTTGTATTTGAAAATCAGGGATTCACCCCACAACAAATTAAAGACGCGCTGTTTGATCGTCGAAGCAACAGCATTGTCAAAGTAATTTCGACGATTGACCCAGAGTATTACGATACTGGCAAACTAGTAGTTGGTACTTGGGACGACTGGTATGACCAACAGTTTGAAAAAATCAGTAGTCGCGACTAGGCCGTTTAATATACTTTCCTGTTTTAATTTGCTATTATTTAGGTAGATTCAAGGATAGGAGGGGTTCTAATGACTAACAACCAAAAACCATTAAAGTACAGAACCAAAGTGGACGTTAAGCAGTTGCTGAATAACCGAACAGTGATGTCGATCAAGGTACCAACCATTCAAGCTCGAAAAGAGGCGCAACGGTTGATCGAAAACTCGGTAGATCAGGGAATAACCCCTTACTACCTTAAGGACGAGGCAAAAAAGCGGTTGAGTGGCTCACACTACGAGTAAGATTTTAATTTTAATCAGGAACAAAAAAACTACAACGATAATTTCCTTTGTGAAATTATCGTTGTAGTTTTTATTTATATACTTACTCTTTAGCTAAATCAATCAAGATCTTAGCTTGTGATTTATCAGTGGTGAGGGCTTCAAACCCATCATCAACGATATCATCGAGATCAATGTGTTTAGTGATAACTGGTTTTACATTGATTTGACCACTAGTTACTAAATCAACGGTTTGCTGGAATGTCTTCATTGAGTATGCAATCGTTGTGGTTACCTGAACCCCGGCATTCATTAATTGCATTGGATCAAACTGAATTGGGCGGGCAAAAATCGAAACGATAACCATTTTGCCCCGGGCCTTAGTTGCATCAATTGCTTGCTCGAACGTTGGTTGAACCCCAGCAACTTCAAAAGCAACGTCGACACCACCGGGAACAATTTCGCGAATCTTGTTAACTGCATCTTCGTTTGCTGGGTTGATCACGTCAGTTGCGCCCATTTCAGTTGCCTTACCAAGACGAACATCGGAGAGATCGACTGAAATAATTTTGGTTGCTCCAGCTGCCTTTGCTGCCGCAGCTACTAACACGCCGATTGGTCCAGCCCCGAAAATAGCTACCGTTTCACCAAACTTCAATTCACCTTCCTTGACCGCCTGAACTGCAACCGCGGTAGGCTCAATGGTTGCGGCTAGTTCTAATGGAAAGTCTTGTGGTAAGAGGTAAAGGTTTTCTTCGGGAACGTTGACTAGTGATGTAAAACCACCATCACAGCTCAAGCCAATGAAGCTGTATCCGTCATAAACATCTACATCGTCCGGAACGTTGTGGTGGGTGATGGTAGGATTAATTGAAACGTGGTCACCAACCTTGAATTTGGAGACGTTACTACCAACTTCTTCAATTACACCAGAGAACTCGTGACCCATTGTCAGAGGAGCGTGACCGCCGGTTAACTCATCAACGTGATCAACGGGGATGAATACGGGGCCTTCCAAGTATTCGTGTAAATCGCTACCACAAATACCTGCCCAAGCTACCTTAACAACGACTTCGTTTTCCTTATGAGGTTTTAAATCTACATCTTCAACCCGAATATCCTTAACTCCGTGCCATACAGCTGCTTTCATGTGAATCGTCTCCTTTTTGTGAGTGAAATTAATGAGAAACCGCGGTTTAAGAAAGCGGTTTCATAACCAACCTAATATTATCATTTATTTCACAAACTAGGGGAAATGTTGACGTTTAATTTTAGCGATAAATAGAAAAAACACTAGTGATAACCTCAACGAGATTATTACTAGTGCTTTTAACTTCAGAAATTAAATTTCTATTGTTCTTCGTACCATGGGTAGTGGAAGCTACCTGGACGGTCAACCCGTTCGTAAGTGTGAGCACCGAAGTAATCACGTTGTGCTTGCAATAAGTTTGCAGGAACAACTTCTGAACGGTATGAATCGTAGTAAGATACGGCAGCTGCAAGTGATGGAACTGGAACTCCAGCCTTAGTTGCAAGAGCAACCACGTCACGAGCAGATTCTTGATACTTCTCACAAATATCAGTGAAGTAAGGGTCAAGAAGAAGGTTTTGAAGAGCTGGGTTCTTGTCGTAAGCATCAGTGATGTTTTGCAAGAAACGAGCACGGATGATACAACCAGCACGCCAAATCTTAGCCATTTCGCCTAACTTAATGTTCCATTCGTATTGGTCTGAAGCAGCCTTTAATTGAGCAAAGCCTTGAGCATAACTCATAACTTTACCGAAGTACAATGCTTCACGAACCTTTTCAACGATTTCCTTCTTATCGAAGTCAACGTTGCCCTTAGGAGCAGGAAGAACTTTAGAAGCAGCAACCCGTTCGTCTTTGATCATTGAGATGAAACGAGCGTAAACTGATTCAGTGATAAGAGATTGGTCAACACCAACTTCAAGAGCATCTTGTGAACTCCACTTACCAGTACCTTTGTTAGCACCACGATCAAGGATCATGTCAACGATAGGCTTAGTTTTGTCGTCACCCAAGTCATCCTTACGAGTAAGAATGTCAGCAGTGATTTCGATAAGGTAACTTTCAAGTTCGCCCTTATCCCATTCTTTAAAGATGTCAGCTAATTCATCAACTGAGTAGCCAGCAAGGTTTCTTAAAATGTTGTAACTTTCATCGATTAACTCTTCGTCACCGTATTCGATACCGTTGTGGACCATCTTTACGTAGTGACCAGCACCGTTAGGGCCGATGTAAGTAACACATGGTTCGCCATCAGCAGGAGCCTTGGCAGCGATTTGCTTAAGGATTGGTTCAACCAAATCGTAAGCTTCCTTTTGGCCACCTGGCATAAGTGAAGGACCTTGAAGAGCACCTAATTCACCACCAGATACACCCATTCCGATGAAGTTGATTCCTGATTTATCAAGTTTAGCGTTACGATCCATAGTATCGTGGAAGTTTGTGTTACCACCATCGATTAGGACGTCACCCTTGTCAAGAAGGGGAAGTAATTCGTCGATAACGGCATCAGTTGGCTTACCAGCCTTAACCATCAACACGATTCTCCGTGGAGTTTCTAGTGAGTTGACGAAATCTTCAACTGTGTAGCTAGGAACTAACTTCTTTTCGCTATGATCCTTCATAACGTTTTCAGTCTTTTCCTTTGAGCGGTTAAAAATACCTACAGTGTATCCGCGACTTTCGATGTTAAGGGCAAGGTTCTTACCCATAACAGCCATTCCGACAACACCAATGTTTGCTTTTTCAGCCATCTTCTACCATCCTTTTCATTTGTAATTCTAATATCGTACGTAACAAGTTTAACACTGCACAAGCAAATAGTGAACCGTTAAGTATTATTATGAAAATAACTTACATGCCAACTTATTTATGATTAACGATAGGTACGAAACGGTTATCAGCAACGATTTGCCAGTGGGATAGCAAACAAGCACCACCAGAAACGATTAGGTTTCTGATGATGCTTGAGGGATGAACAATATTAGTAATGATTTAAATTATTGGTTTAATTTGTAGATCCATTCACGGTGGTCGCGAGCTAATAATTCATCAGCTGCAACTGGTCCCATTGAACCTGGAAGGTAGTTAGGGAACATTGGTTGTTGAATATCCCAAACTCTTCTGATTTGGTCAACGAACTTCCATGCGTTGGCAACTTCTGGCCAGCTTGAGAAGTTAGTTCCGTCTCCCTTAAGGACGTCGTGAATTAAACGTTCGTAAGGTTGTGGAGTGTTTTGAGTTCTTTGGCTACTCTCATAGAAGTCAAGGTTAACTGGTTCAGTGTGGAATCCTTGATCCCCATTCTTAGCGTTAACAACTAATGAGAATCCTTGGTTTGGTTCGATGTGAATCGTCAAAACGTTAGGGCTCAAGAGAGTGTTACCATCTTGTGGGAATGAGAAGATATCAACGAGTGGCTTCTTGAACACAACGTCAACTCGGGTAAACTTATCAGCAAGTTTTTTACCAGTTCTGATATAGAATGGAACCCCTGACCAACGGTAGTTATCAAACAATAACTTACCAGCAACGAATGTTTCGGTGTTTGAGTCAGCTGGAACGCCATCTTCTTCACGGTATTCTTTACCGTTGCCACCAGCAGCGTATTGGCCACGAACAAAGTTAGTTGAGGCTTCTGCAACGTTGTAAACCCGCAAACTTCTGAGGGCCTTAACTTTTTCAGCTCGGATATCAACATCCTTGAAGGCAACTGGTTGTTCCATCGCAAGCAAACTAACGATTTGCATAATGTGGTTTTGAACCATGTCGCGAAGGGCACCGGAGTTGTCATAGTAGCCGGCCCGTTCTTCAACCCCGAGGTTTTCAGCAAGCGTTACTTGGATGTTATCGATGTAACGGTTGTTCCAAAGGGCTTCGAATAAGGTGTTACCGAAACGAATAGCTTCGATATTTTGAATCATTTCCTTACCTAAGTAGTGGTCGATTCGGTAGATTTGGTCTTCGTTAAATGAATGGCTTAAGGCATCATTCAATTCCTTAGCTGATTCAAAGTCACGACCGAATGGCTTCTCAATAACTAGGCGATTGAATCCGTTACCTTCTGATAGTAGTCCTTGATTCTTAAGGTTCTTGGCAACTGTTCCGAAGAAGTTGGGTGCCATTGAGATGTAGAATACTCGGTTACCATTTAGCTTGAATTCTTTGTCGAGTTCTTCAGCTTTGTCCTTCAAAACGCTGTAGTGTTCCAAATCAGTAACGTCATGAGTTACAAAGAAAAAGTGCTTGATAAAGTCAGCAACTAATTTCTTGTCTGCCTTCTTTTCAGCATCGTTAACAGATTTAGTTACGATGTCGCGGAATTTAGCATCATCAACGCTGTGACGGGATGTCCCGATAACGGCGAAGTGATCGCGGATGTTTCCTTTTTTAAACAAGTTATACATTGCTGGATAAAGTTTTCTGGTAGCAAGGTCTCCAGTAGCACCAAAAAGCATTATCAATGAACGTCTTTCAGTTGGCAAAATTTCCACTCCTATTCTTAACTTAACTAAGTAAATTGATATATATGTCTATACCACTTCGCTAACATTATATAACACATGATTGACCAACAAAAGGGGTTTGTGAAACTTTTTTTCAAGGGACTATTAAGATGGCTTAACCGCTTACATCTAGCCGAGAAAAAAGTTGTTTAAGAAAACTATAAATAGTAACCCAATGTGTACATTTGTTCCCGTCAAGGATATATAATGATGGCTGCAAATCAATCAATAGGAGTAATTTTAATGAAAAGAAACAGTTTTTTAGTGTTGTTGTTTGCGATTGCAGCTTTCTTTGTGGGAGGTAACATTACCCACGCGAGCTCACCTTCGTTGAATGTCGATGATCTTTATTCCAACTCAACAAGTATCACTGGTGACGCTACTAAGGGAAGCACAATCTACGTCCGGAATTCTGATAAGAAGACGATTGCTAAGTCAACGGCAGATGCTGTTAACGGCAAGTTCCAAGTTACCTTATCTACTGAACTCAAGGCTGGCCAAAAGTTGTATGTATACGCTAGAAAATCTACTGGTGAATACTTCTATCGCATTGTCCATGTTCAAACTAGTCAGTCTGCATCAACCGCAGTTGCTCATAAGAACTCGGTTTCAAATAGCGGTAAGTCAACTACAAAAAAGACAAGCTCAACTAAAAAAGCAACTAGTTCATCAAAGATTAGTATTTCAGACCCAACTGGAACCTGGAAATCAGGTAAGAACAGTGGTTACCAAGTTGTAACTAAGTTTAGCCAATCAACGGGTCTTAACCAATACCTTTACCACAATGGTAAGTATCAAAAGAAACTCATTAACTACGCTGTTTATAAAGTATCACCAAAGACAACTAACTTTTGGAAGATTACTTACAGACAACGTCATCACAAAGCAACCCAGACAATGTACATTCATTTCTCAAGCAACAAGCATTTCTGGATCGTTAACAGCAAGAACCAAGTAATTAAGGTTAAGTACGGTAACGCACCTGCTCATACCTATAGATTTGATCTTCAATAATCTTAGCCAATAGTTTAGAGTAAATGGACCTAGTGAGTCAGGGATGATGAGCTAGGCCCTTTTACTGTTCTCTATGAAGTTGTTTAGTTTTACCGCTAAGTGTGGGAAAATGGAATGAGAAATTAAAGTAAGGGAGGGAAAAGATAGTGTTTGCAAAAAAATCAGAAGTCCACTTTAGTGTTATCTTTTTGTGCTCACTGCTACTTAACGCTGGTGCTTCATTCATGTGGCCTCTGGTTACTGTGTATCTTCATAATTACTTGCATAAATCACTAACGGTATCTGGAACATCGTTACTACTGATGTCAATTTGTATGATGATTGGAAATTACGTCGGGGGTAAGCTGTTTGATAAGTGGTCGCCATATAAGGCGTTAAACTTAAGCGTCCTGTCATCAACATTAGCAATTATTATTTTGATTTTCTTTCATGGCTGGCCAATGTTTGGGGTAATGCTATTGTTCGTTGGCTTCGGTGATGGAGCTTGTATGACGATGGTTTATGCTTATGCGGCAACAATCAAAAGTAAGTCATCTCGGAAAATATTTAACCTTCTCTATATTGGAACCAATCTAGGGGTAGTGATTGGAACTTTACTGGTTGGATTTCTACTGAAGTATGGAGTTACCGTTGTTTTCGCTGTTACCTCCAGCTTCTACGTGCTGTTGTTAATCCTTTCGCTGACGATGTTCAATGTTGATATTGATCGGCGTGAACCATCTGGTAACGTTGAAAAGGGAATTGGCACGTATGGCAAATCTAACTTAGTTTTACTGGGAATCTGTCTGATGGTTCTGACTGTCTATCTGTCCTACACCCTTTGGGAAAGTGTTATTTCTGTTCGGATGACTGGCCTTGGAATCTCGTTTGAAAAGTATAGCTTGCTGTGGACCCTTAATGGGTTAATGATTGTTTGTATTCAACCACTGGTTAACCGGTTCGGGACGAAGTTTAAGCTCAGCACCCAAACGTACTTTGGTACCGCAATTTTTGCGATTTCTTTTCTAGGACTGATTGTTGCTCGTGAGTATTATGCGTTTGTGATCGTAATGATTGTAACGACGATTGGTGAAATGATTGGATTTCCTGGGGTTCCAGCTTGGATTGATGCGCTGTCGACGCCATCGGAGCGGGGAAAGTACCAAGGGATGTATAACCTGTTTATGTCATTTGGACGGGCAATCGGGCCATTGATTGGTGGCTTTATTATTGACGTGTGGGATTACCATTTCTTGTTCTTCTTTGCAGCTGCAATTATCATCATTTCGATGGTATTCTTGATGATTGTTGATTCTAGACGAAAACGAACCGAAAACTAAAAAAGCTTCGAGGCTGGGACGACGAAAGCACCTTCTTATGCTTTCTGTCACACTTCCGAAGCTTTTTTATTATGCACCAAACTCTGCCGGCTTTTTTAGAATTGCTTTTATTTTGCAGTTGCCACTAATAACTTGTAGATTCTTTCAACGTCAGCCCCAGTACCTCGAAGTTCGTAGTCAGCTAGGAATGGAGTATTGAACTTTTTTGCATATCGTTTGGCGGTCAAACAATATTGTTCGTTGAAGTTTCGGTTTCCACTACCAATCACGCCCAAACAATGACGAGCGTTGTTACCGTAATCGATGTATTCACCTAAGGCATTAGTCATTAGTTCTTTAACCCCATTGTCAATTCCGTTACCACCGTCAAGGTAGGTTGGAACAAACGCAAAGTAATTACTTTGCTCGTTATCAAAGTCAGTTTGTTCGCTGACTTCCTTTAGGTTGATATTCGGGGCAGATTCATCCATGTCATGAAGTGACTTAGCGTACTCCTGTAGTTTGTTTACGAAAGATCTGGTGTTTCCTTCGATTGAAATATAAAGAATGTTGATTGTGCTCACAAATATCTCTCCTAAATTCGCCGTCTAGCGTGTTTGTATTTTGACCTGCGGCTCGCATCGTCGGTGTTTGAATGACTGCGAACCTTACTTACTATGCAAAGTATAATTAATAATATTGTCGATAGCAATGACAATATTTTGCCAATTGTTCCACCCGGAGTCGAGTACACTAGTTTAATGTCGTGCTTTCCAGCTGGCAAACTAGCGCCGACAAATCCCTTATTAACGACAAACGTGTCCGCATCCTTACCGTCAACTGATAGCTTCCATCCAGATGAATAAGGGATCGAAGAAACCATAGTTGAGGCAGTGGCGTTGTGAGACTCACCTGTAACCTCGTTTTGATCAACTCTTAGATTGGTTAGGCCGGTCTGTTTAAGTTTGGTTAACTGGCGGTTGTAGGCTTTGTTAAACGGCATTGCTACTAACTTGACTGACTTAAACTTGATATTTTTTACCTGATTGAACATTAAGGTCACCTTTTTGCGGGCACTCTTTGAGTAGCCAAGGTTGATAACCATATCATTGATTTGGCGGTAATTAGATAGGTTGTTGTTATTGTACTGGGTAAACCCGGTGTGATAACCACCCGCAAAAGCATCAAACTGGTAACCACCGTAAGACTGATTGAGTAGGTGATGCCTAAAGTTATTCAGCTTTTGCATCTTAGTGTAGAGTGAATTGTTCATCAACTTATTGTTAGCATCCCACTTCAACTTATCGCTAAACGATGGGTCAGTTTGGTGAATTCCCTTAAGGACTAAGAATAACTCGCTATTTTTAGTGGTTGCTGGTTTTTTGATATCAAGCTGGTAGTTGATTTTTGCCCCAGTGGCATCCGCAGTCATCTCTTTTAATCCGTCAGAATTCTTTGTGGCGTTAGAGGTGATGATGTTCCGGTTTTCCTGAATTACCTTCTTAGTGGCTGTTAAATTTGCCCCGAGATTGACGTTCTTGTGGGGCTGAAGGAGGGCTTTATCAGAAGCCTTTTCTCCCTTATCCAACACATGGAGGCGGTACTTAGTTAATTGATCGCCGTTGTAGATAATTGGCTGAGTGTCCATTTTTACTTGGTAATCAATGTTCTTCTTTGGACTCTTATACTGCAAACTGTTCCTGTCATGGTTAACCGAATCAACGACGGCTCCCTGGGTCATCACGCGCTCCTTATCGATGGAGCTGAGCCGATTAAACGCGGACGGTGAAACGGTTTGCGTTTGACTGTAAATTAGCGGTAGGGCCAGTTTAGACTGATAAATCGTGGTTCCATTCTGATTCTCTAGCCCAGACTTTGGATAAGTTCGCGTTTTGGCGTTATAAATCAGTGGGGTACCATCGATGTTTTTAACTTGAGTATATCCGTAAGGAATCATTGGTTTCTTCTTGGTATTGGCCTTGGCGAATATATACTTCACACCCAGAAGGTTATTGAGTGATGTGCGGTAATCGTTTTGGGCAATTGGCGTGTTCATCGAGAACTGACTGTTACCAACCGAACGGGCAAATTTCCCAAGATAACCGTTTTGTAGCGTCAGGTATACTGACTCGTCGTTTGTAGCCGTGTTCATTGGTGCGTTGCTATTCAAGTTAGTGTAGTTGGCCATCACGTTTTCCTTGTCGTGATGGTATTTCGGACCAACGGTGGTTCTGAAGAAGCCCTTTTGAGCATCGGTATATTTCTCTGCCCCGTTATAGTAGTCCTCGCTGAGCCGAGTAGCTAATCCCCGGTTTAGTTGAAGCTTGATAAACTGGCTTGAGTTGGGGCTGTACGTTCCAATGATGTTGGCACCAACATTGGCCAAAAAGACTAACGAAATTACGATGTAGTTGGTTCGCGCACTCCATTTAAAGGCCGGCATTGCCAGAATTGCAATCAGAGTAAGTAGTAGGAAACCATACTCAATCAAGTCATGACGTTGGATACGGAGAATCATACCGCGGCTCAACCAAATGATGGCAATCAGCCCTAGTCCGCTTAAAAGCATGATTCCCACGTCGCGCCTAGTAAAGTTGGTGATGTTTTCGACGAACACCATGGTTGCCATCCCAAACAGCAAGTTACCAAGCAAAATCCACCGGTTTGATGGGGTGGAGAAGGCATTGATGACTGCACCGACGGCAGGGATGAGAATCCCAATCAGAATAATTAGGGTGAAAATATTTTGCTCCAAGAAAGTCTTGAAGTGAATTAGCATGTATACCAAACCTAGGAAGGAAATCGATGTAATTCCAATTACAAGCCAGAAGTTCATGGCTCGCCCGGTTTGAAGAATGGCACTTGGTAGTTTGAGATAGTAATCGATTGGGAAGAATGTAAACCCGTTAGCAAACTTCTGATGAATTCGAGTGGAGTTGAGGGCTAACAGAATCGTGGGTAGGAAAATAACCGCGGACATGCCTAAGCCGATTACCACTGCCCCGAGTGTTTTAAGTAGGGCATGAAGGAAAATAAAATTTGGCTTTTTGATAAAGAAACCAACTTTGACAATCGTGTAAACAGCTGCCCCAATTGCCAGAATCCAAGCAAAATAGAAGTTACCAATTAGGACCAAAAAGATGGCCAAGGCTAAGGGCACCATCGACTTATTGAGTAAAATATTATCAATCCCGTAGACTAACAGCGGGAAAAAGATAAGTGGCAGAATGAAGAAAGGATGGTGAATTCCGGTCGCTAATGCGTAGCCACTAAATACATAGCTTAAAGTACCAATTAAGCGGCTGATTTTGCTGAAGTTGTAGTGGGTAGTAAAGAGTAGAAACGCCAATCCTGACACAAACATCCTTAAAAAGATAAGCGCAGCGAATCCCATTTCAAGGTGACTCTTTGGAAAGAAAACAATGAGATAGTTGAACAGATCACCCGTAACGTAATAGGAAAGGTTGGTTAAGGTATCAGAGCCCAAACCAATGTTCCACGACCAGTGATTGAATCCCCCGGCTGGGTTATGGATAAAATCAATAATCATCTGCCTAAACGTGGTTAGAATCGGATAGTGTTGAGTAAGCCCGTCAAGTTGCCAAATAGCTGACTTGTCGGTCATATATAGCAAACCAACAATCAGTGCTGACAGTAGGATAAAAAATCCGGTGTATAAAATTACGATTGGTGTTTTTTGCCAGAGCTTTTTCACGGTTTTCCTCCAAGGGTGACAATAGGGATTTTGAACAAATAAAAAAGGTGGGACAGAGGCCATAGGAAAATGACTTCGTTGTCCCACCCTCTTTTGGATCGATTAGCTTTCTTCTTCGGAAGTAGGCTGTGGTTGCTTTGATAATTTGGTAACTTCAAACCAATTGATAAATGAATTTTCGTAATCAATGATTTTAAAGTCAAAGTTCTTAAATGTAATCGTATCGCCGGCTTTAAGGTCGGGATGATTATCGATAAAGTAACCAGCTAACGTAACGGCATCTGAATTAGTAAACTCTGGGAAGTCTTCGTCGAAATACCTCTCGAAGTCATGAGTTGTAAGCTTACCGTTAACTTGATAAGTTCCGTTTGGTTGCTTGAAAATATATTCGGTAAATGATGGATCAATTTCGTCCCGAACGGTTCCAAACAACTCTTCGTAGATATCCTTGTCGGTGATGATTCCTGACGTTCCCCCGTATTCATCAACAACGACAACGATTGGTGTTCGTTTCTTGATCATCTGATTCAAGACGGCTGTAATTGGTGTCATTTCTGGAGTGGTAGAAATGTTTCTTAACAATCGGTCGACCCCAATGGTTGAATCGACTTGGGATTGACGAATCAAGTCATAGTTGTAAACATATCCCAGAATCTTATCCTTATCGTTGTCAGCAACGACAGGAATCCGGCTAAATTTCTGTTGCAGATAGACCTGAATGGCGTCCTTAACTGTGGTTGTGATATCAATAACCACAAGTTGGGTTCTATCGATCATGATATCCTTGGCAACCTTATCGTTAAGGTCAAACGCCCGTTGCATGTATAGGTAGTCGTTTTGTTCCAACTCACCCTGTTTAACGGCGTTTCTCGATAAATTGAGAATTTCCGCCTGTGAGAATTGTTCCTCATTTTCATTGGCAACTTTCAACCCTAACATCTTGACGATTCCGTTGGCTGAAATATTAAGGAGCCAAACGAATGGGTAGAAGGCAACGTGGAAGTAGTGAAGTGGCGTTGAGATCACACTAAGAACCTTCATTGGCATATCAATACTGATGTTCTTAGGCACGATTTCTGTCAGCACAACTTCTAGGTAAGTCAAAATGATAATTCCGACTACCGCTCCGATTGCATGTGCAGTTGTTGGGTTGATTGGTGAGTTGTGCACTTCCATGACGTCAACCAATAGGGTAACGACGAGTGATTCACCTAACCAACCTAAAATGATTCCGGCTAAACTAACTCCAACTTGAGTAGTTGATAAATACTCGTTCAGGTTAGTAACCATGTGAATCTCACGGTCAATTTTCTTGGTCTTTTTCCCCAATGTTTTTCTACGTTCTTCAAGGGCACTGAGCCGGGTCTGCACTAAGGCAAACTCACTAGCAACGAAAAATGCCGCAAAGAAGAAGGTAACGATCACGATAAACAAATTGGTTATTATCTGGCTATCGCCCAAATTCTATTCCTCATTTCGTAAGTACTTTCAGTAATATAGGTAGTTATCAAACTAATTATAATTATACGCCGGCAAGTTCGTTTTTTTAAGTCATTTTCAGAACTCTTAGCGAAATTTCAAGCGCAAATTGGTTTTAATAAATAGTGTAACGCACAAGTGGACAATAATGAAGATAAGTTTTACTTAGTTTGTCGGATAAACTTGATCCCAATGACAAGGATAAAGTGACCGAGCAACCATAACAGGCCAACCACAGTCAGAAAGATACCAAATTTAAACCCAGGTGTGATGTATTTCAACTTGATATTGTGTTTACCTGCAGGGAGATAGGCTCCGATGAATCCCTGGTTAGCGATGAACGTCTTAACGGGTTTATTATCGACAGTCAAGTTCCAACCGGTCGAGTACGGAATCGATGATACCATAACGCGCTTGTGGTCTTGGCTATCGGTTTGGCCGGTGATCTTATTATCGGCAACTTTTAGGTTCCGAAGACCAGTCTTTTGAATCTTAGTGATTTTTCGGTTGTACTGTTTGTTGAATGGTACGGCGACAACCTTCAAGTGTTTGAAATGGAGCGATTTAACCCCGTTGAAGTTGAGCAGGATAGAAGGCCTGGTTTTCTTTGAGAACCCAAGGTTTAAAACGATGTGCTGGCGGTTCTTATAATCAGACAGGTTGCTGATTGGTAGTTGGCGGATGCTGTTGGAACTGTCTGCCAAACTTGCGGTCAGCGTGTAGGCTCCAAGATCTGGGTAATGAAGAGCGGTTCTTAGCCGATTTACCTTAGCAAGTTTTGATACCGGCTTACCACTAACGATTGAGTGAGCAGTTAAATTATCTATGCGGTCCTTAGTGGTGTGGGTGGTTGCCTTAACCCCGTCGATCACTAAGTATAATTCTGAATTTTTATACTTAGCAGCATTGTTTAACTTCAAGCGGTATGACAAATTTCTGCCCTGGGCATCACTAGTCATTAGATGCAATCCGTCTGAGTTGGCGGTAGCATTGGTGGCTAAGACTTGCTTGTTTTGCTTGATTAGTTTCTGAAGTGGTTTGCCGTTAGGATTGACCCCAGTTGCCTTCGACCAAATGGCGTGCTTGTGTTGGGGCAGGTCGGTTGGATATTGTTCCGCGGTCTCTCGGTATCGAGGGTTGGCTGAGTGTCGCATTCTGTAAAGAACGGCTTTGATTGGGGTATTAATGATTTTGTCCTTGAATAATTGAGCTTGATACGAAACGGTTTTCGGACTTGTTACGCTGGCGTTCGCAAACTGAGTACTTGGGTTTGCGATGTTCACTCCGTTAAGTAAACTTTGTTCCCGCTGGATTGGCGTTAGTGACTTGTACTGCTTATCAGAAATTACCTTGGACTGGGTGTAAATGAGTGGCAAGGCTAAGTCGTTTTTGAGCAGAACGGTACCTGAATGGTTAGACAATCCGGAAACGGGCTTTTCAGGGTAGTCGATGATGCGACTAGAATTTTGATGGCGAACGTAGTGGAACCCGTAAGGAACCGCTTGGGGTTTCTTGACAATATCAGTCTTGGCAAACAGGTACTTAACGCTGATAAGGTTAAGCAAGGTTGTCCGGTTATCACCCTGACCGACAGGACCGTTTGCGACTGCTTGCGGATTATCCAGCGATTCGTTGAAGCGATAGACATGACCATTTTGAATTGAATAGTAGGAATTGATATCTCGTGATCCCAAGAAGGTAGGGATGTTGTTTCCTGCCGTCTTGTGAGGGTAGTAGTCATGGGTAGTTGTGGTTCTAAAGAACGATTTCGATTTATTAAAGTAGGTTTCCGCTCCATCGAAGTAATCGTGTAGCCATTTGGTGGCGGCCCCACTAACTAGTTCCTGATTGGTGTTACGGCTGTTGTTGGGGCTTAGCCAACCTTGGCCGTTACTAATAACGTTTATGACCACAATACTCGTAAGAATAAAGATGAAATAGGTTGGTTTAACATGCATTGGCACCCGACCAGCAAATAAGACTAGTAATAATAGTAGAAAACCATAGGCTAACAAGTCGTTTGCACGCATATTCATTGTAAATCCTTGGGTGATCCAGGTGAGCCCAATCAAGACCAGAACGCTGATGGTAAGGAGAATTAAATCTTTGGCGGTCAGCGTTTGAAGGTTATCGACGAAAATCATGGTTGCGAGGGCTAGTGGTAAGACGGCTAAGAATAACCACCGGTTTGAAGGGGTCGACATTGCGTTGATTGCCGCACTGACTTGGGGAAACAGAACGGCAACGGCAATTAGGCACAGCACAGAAGCCAGATACTTATAGGTTTTGAAGTGGTAAATGACGTAAATGGCCGCCAGAATCGCAATCCCACTGATGTTGATGACAAACCAGAAACCTTTGATCGTGGTGCTAGTAATCAGTTGGTTTGGTAAGTTTAGATAGTAATTGAGGGGATAAAGCATCAGTCCGTTCGCAAACTTAGCGTGATACATGGTTCGCGGTGATTGAAACACTGAGAGGAGCGTTGGCATGAGGATGAAGCCAGCTGTAAGAAGGCCAACGCCGAGCCCCTTAGTTAGATTCAAAACAAACGTGCTAGCGAAAACCCGTTCGTGGTTATCTCGCATCTTTAGCATGCGTACCACAAGGTAAACGGCACTTCCAACTGCCAGAATGTAGGCGAAGTAGAAGTTACTGATCAAAGTTAAGCCCGTTGCGATCGCAAGCGGAGCCCACCGCCGTTTTTGGAGAACTTCTTCGATTCCCAGTAGGAGCATTGGGAACAGCATCATTGGCATCAAGAAGAATGGGTGATGCATTGAAACGTAGAAGTTGTAACCAGAAAAGGTGTAGATCAAAGCCCCAATCAACTTACTGTGTTTGCTGAAAGAAAGTCGGTTTGCCCATGCTAAAAAGGCGAGGCCGACAAAGTAGAGCCGAACTAAAATCAAAACTTGGTAGCCGAGCTCGAGTTGGGATGCTGGAAAGAGGGCAATCAGGTAGCTAAACGGATCCCCAACTACGTAGAAGGCTAACGTTGTCAACAGGTCACCACCAGTCCCGAGATGCCATGACCAACTGCTAAGCGATTGGTGGCTGGTTCCCTGAAGAATACTTTGGAATTGAGCTAGGATTGGAAAGTGTTGGGCGATTCCGTCCACATTCCAGATCAAAGATTTCCCCGCTAGCCAGGGTAGTGAATATGTAAGTAAACAAATAAATAAAAAAATTGCAGTGTAAATTGCGTACATAGATATATGAGACTTCCACGACGCTTTGGTTGATAGTTTCAATTGAATAACTCCCCAATAAACATAATATGTACCATTGTTGTGCATTTTTACTCGTAACACAATAGTTGCAATCAGATTGAAACCAGATTTTAAACAAATAGAGAAATGTGATAACGGATATCCTGTATTTGATGGTTTTCAAAATAAAAACGCCTCAGTAAAGTTGTCTCACTGAAGTGTTCTATATTTGTCGCTTGGTTAATACTGTTTTCCTAATTCATACACCAATTCTGGTTCGTTTCCAGTCCGTTGGTTTTTGTTTAAAATATCAATCATCGTAATCTCGTCATCACTGAGGTCGAAGTCTAACTCGGTGTTTTCCTTGATGCGGTCAGGATTTTGGGACTTAGGGATGATTGAAAGACCACGGGATAGCTGCCATTTCAAAATTACTTGAGCTACCGATTTACCGTGATGGTTTGCAATCTTCTTGATCATTGGGTCATCGAGAACCAGTCCGCGACCAAGAGGACTCCACGCTTGGGTGATAATGTCCTTTGATTTGTCGTAATCGATCATTGGTTGCTGAGTTAAATATGGGTGGGTCTCGATTTGGTTAACAACCGGCATTTCATTTGCCTGGGTTGCCAATAGCTCTAGTTGAGATTGCGTATAGTTGCTGACCCCGATTGACTTAGCCTTACCCTGCTTTTTAAGTTCTTCAAACGCCCGCCAAGTGTCAAAAAACTTATCGGCAACTGGCCAGTGAACGAGTAATAAGTCAAAGTAATCCGTTCCAAGTTGTTGGAGTGAGAATTCAGCACTTTCGATAACTGTGTCGTAGCCTTGATTCATTTCGGTGATTTTATCCGTAATAAAGACGTCGTCCCGCTTAAGTCCAAGTCTACGAATGGCATCACCTAGGTACATTTCGTTCCGGTAGAGTTGGGCGGTATCGAATAAGCGATAGCCGTCCTTCCAGGCTTCCTCGATTGATTTATCCATTAATTCTGGGGTGTCGATTAGATAGGTACCATAACCGAGTGCGGGCATTTCGTTGCCATCGGCTAGTTTATATGTATCTGAAATTGAAAACATAGGTGGTGACCTCCTTTAAAATAGGTAACGGTTTCATTTTAGCATAGTATAGGTATAAATAGAGAATTGGACTGGTCGGATAATATGAATCTGTCGGGTTTTCGGGCAAACCCAAACTAGGTTAGTCAGGGTTTATTAAAAGAATCTTACATCTAATGCCGATATTGGGCATTTTCTCAGTTATTTTGTACAATAATATTGAAAGCTGAGGTGCAAAGCATGGCAAACGTTGAACTGTCATCCATCGATCCTAAACTTGGTCTTACCACCGATCAAGTTAACATCCAAATTGAAAACGGCAATAAGAATACCGCTGAAGAATCGCTGACCAGAAGTGTGAAAGAAATCCTTCGGGATAACACATTCACGTTATTTAACTTGATCAACGTGGTTCTTGGAGCGCTTATTTTCTATACCGGCAGTTATAAGAACCTATTGTTTTTGGGAATTGCCTTCTTTAATACGATTATCGGAATCATTCAGGAAATTCGGTCCAAACGACAGGTGGACAAAATGGTCCTCCTGGCAGAGGGAAAAATTTCAGTGATCCGTGACGGGTCGGAGCTTCAATTATACCCAGAGGATTTAGTGTTGGGTGACATGGTTTTGCTGAACCGAGGCGACCAGATTCCAGTTGACGGTAAGGTCATCAGTAGTCGGTCAATGGAAGTCGATGAATCACAGATTACCGGTGAGTCGCGGACGATTACCAAGGAACCTGGGGATGAGTTGACGTCAGGTAGTTTTCTGGTCAGTGGGTCTGGCGTGATGCAGGTTATTCGAGTCGGTAAGGATACGTTTGTTAATCATCTTTCCAATGAAGCTAAACAAGGGGAGGATGCGCCTTCAATGTTGTTGGGAATGATCAACCGCATCATAAAGGCCCTAACAATTGTGATTATTCCCCTTGGTGGGATTCTGTTTGCAGTCAAACTGTTTCAAGGAAACGGCATCAACCAGTCTATTTTAGGGACTGCCGCCGCCATGATTGGGATGATTCCTGAAGGGTTAGTGTTGCTTACCTCAATGACCCTCGCAGTTTCAGCCATGCACCTGGCTAGAAAAAATACATTAGTTAGAAATTTATCTTCAATTGAGACCCTTGCACGGGTAGATACGATTTGTTTGGACAAAACGGGAACCATAACGAGTGGCGATTTGAAGTTTGAAGAAATCGTTCCGGTGGCTGAAGGGATCACTACTGAGCAAATTGGTAAGATGGTCGCCACAATCGTCTACGGAACTGGTGACCGAAACGAAACAGCTAATGCAATTCGCAATGAGTTTGCTGACCCCAACGTTCAGGTTGAGGAAGTATCTGCATTTTCGTCTGACCGGAAGTGGAGTGCGGTTACTACAGCTACTGGAGACAACTACATTTTTGGAGCTCCCCAGTTTGTCTTTCCAAACTTATCTGAGGCCGAGACCAAACGAGTTCAAGAGTTAGCTTCCGCTGGTAACCGGGTAATTGCAATTGCAACCGCAACTCAAATTACCGCAGATAAGAAACTGGTTGATTCAAACCTAATGGGATACGTCTTAATTAGTGATGTTATTAGACCTAATGCTGCGAACACCTTCCAGTTTTTCAAAAATCAGGGTGTGAATATTAAGGTGATTTCTGGGGATGACCCAGTGACTGTATCGACGATCGCTAAAAACGCAGAGATTGCAAACGCGGAGAAATACATTGATATGTCGACGGTCAAGGACGATGATGCTTTTGGGCAAGTTGCTACTGACCACACGGTGTTCGGCCGAGTTACTCCTGACCAAAAGAAACGGCTGATCAGTTCGCTGCAAGACAAAAAGCACATTGTTGCCATGACTGGTGACGGGGTCAACGATATTCTGGCATTACGGCAAGCAGACTGTGGAATTGCAATGGCTTCCGGAAGTGAAAGTACTAAGAGTATCGCTGACTTTGTGCTGATCAACTCCAACTTTGATGCAATGATCGGGGTTCTAAATGAAGGTCGCCGGGTAATCAACAACATTCAGCGAGTTGCTGCGATGTACTTGATCAAGACAATGTACTCAGTTGCACTGACGATTATGTTCATGTTTATGCAAAACGGATACCCATTCCAGCCAATCCAATTGACACCAATAACGACATTAATGGTTGGAATTCCTTCATTTATCCTGGCGCTACAACCTAACTTCGGTAAAATTACCAATCAATTTATGCGACAAGTATTGGTGGTTTCGGCACCAGCTGCAGCCTGTATCGTTGGTTATATTGCGTTAATTCAGCTGATTGGGGTCATTTTTGGGACAGATTACAAGTTCACTTCGACTTTGTCGGTATTGATCACAGGGGCCATTTGCTGGCTAGCTTTGGTCATGGTTTCACGGCCATTCAACCGACTTAAAGTGGCACTAGTATTCGGCGTTCTGGCCGCATTCCTACTAGTAATCGTATTCTTTAACAACATCTTCTCGTTGGTATCGTTTTTCAACCCAATGATTTGGATATTCGGTGGGGTCTTAGTTGCAACGGCCTACCCAATCTACATTTCAATGCAGGGAGTCATCAGTAAAGTGCTGACGATTAGGGAGAGAAAACGAGCTCAAAAGGCTGCGAATAGTTAATCTTTAAAAACACAACTGTTTTTTTGACTTACACCATCTAGTCTAGTAGACTAGATGGTGTAATAATATAGAAAAGGTGGTCACGATCATGGATGAAAATAATCAGCAGCTAATCAAATGGGAACAAAAGCTAAAGGGAGTGGAGCTACCACTCTGGTCTGAACTTCCTAATTTTGATTTGTACATGGATCAGGTGACCGCCCTAGTAAATGGTTATCTAGGTCAGCTTGAATTAGAACCAGTGACGTCGTCGATGATTAATAACTACGTCAAACACAAGGCGATAATTGCTCCAGTTAAAAAGAAGTACCAGACGATGCATATTGCAGACATTATTCTAATTAGTTTATTAAAACCAGCGTTTTCATTGGAAACGATTCGGCATGGAATCGACCAAGTAACGGCCAACCTATACCCACAACAGGCGTATGATAATTTTGTTAAACGACTCAACTTTTCATTGAATAACATTGATAATCGGGGCCACAAAGCCGTGTCAGAAAGCGATTTGAACGAAAGATTCATTCAAGTCGCAGTTAACGTTATCATTGACCGATTGGAATCTGAAAAGCTCCTGAAAATAATTCAGAAGCCGTTGAAGAAGATATCTAAATAGCGAAAATAATCACAAATTAATTATAGTAAGCGCTTTCATTGAGTGAGCAAACTTTTAAAAGTTTTTTATCAAGCCAATTGCCCGTGTATATAGGCAGTTGGCCTTTTTAATAAAATAGTTTGTGAAATTAATAACAAAACTATTTACTTTCAAAAAATACGTGTTAGTATAGATATTGTGAAAAAGATAACAAAGCAAACTTTCAGGAGGCAACAACAATGATTGAAAACAAAGTTGAAAAAAAGCCCGTTAACAAAACAGACGATGTAAACAAGATGATCGATGGTTTAGTAGCCAATGCCCAAAAGGCATTAAAGGAAATGGATAGTTTTGATCAAGAAAAGGTTGATCATATTACCCACGAAATGGTAATGGCAGGTCAAGACAAGCACATGGACCTTGCAATCCTCGCAGCCGAAGAAACTGGCCGGGGAGTTGCTGAAGATAAAGCAATCAAGAACATGTACGCCACTGAAGAAATCTGGCACAGCATTAGAGACCACAAGACAGTTGGGGTTATCAAGGATGACGTTGAGCGTCAATTGATTACCGTTGCTGAACCACTTGGGGTTCTCGCCGGAATTACTCCAGTTACTAACCCAACTTCAACGGCATTGTTCAAATCAATCATTGCCATGAAGACTAGAAACCCAATCATTTTCAGTTTCCATCCACAGGCTTTACATTCTTCAATCGCAGCAGCTAAAGTCGTTCGCGACGCTGCTATTGCTGCTGGTGCTCCTGAAGGGGCAATCCAATGGATCGAACAACCAAGTATCGAAGCTACTAACGCTTTGATCAACCACCCAGGGGTAGCTTCAACCCTTGCAACTGGTGGCCCAGGCATGGTTAAGGCAGCTTACTCAACTGGTAAGCCAGCATTAGGTGTTGGTCCTGGTAACGGTCCTGTTTATATCGAAAAAACTGCTAATATTTTAAGAGCCGTAAACGACTTGGTATTATCAAAGACATTTGATAACGGTATGATTTGTGCCACTGAAAACAGTGCCATCATCGACCATGAAATTTACGATGACGTTAAGGAACAACTTGTTCGCAACGGCGTTTACTTCATTAAGAAGGGCGACTACAAGAAGTTATCAACTACTATGTTCAACCAAGAAAAGGGTAACGTTCTTGGACCTATCGCTGGTAAGTCAGCCAAGGCAATTGCTAAGCTGGCTGATATCCAAGTTCCTGACAACACTAAGGTTCTTGCTGTTGAACTTACAAAGATTGGTATCAAAGAACCACTTTCAGGTGAAAAATTATCACCAGTTATCAGTGTTTACAAGGCAAATGATCACGATGATGCATTCCATATCGCAGAACAATTATTGAACTACGGTGGTTTGGGACACACTGCCGGAATCCAAACAACTGACGATGACATCGCCCTTGAGTTTGGTAAGCAAATGAAGGCAGCCCGGGTTCTTGTTAACACACCAGGTGGCTTCGGTGGAATTGGTAACTTGTACAACGAAATGACACCATCACTTACTTTAGGTACTGGTTCATGGGGTGCAAACTCAATTTCTCATAACGTTACTGACTACGACTTGTTAAACATCAAAACTATCGCAAAGAGAAGAAATAACATGCAATGGGTTAAACTACCACGAGTTTACTTTGAAAAGACATCAATTAGATACCTCGATGACATGCCAGGTATCAACAAAGTGTTCATCGTAACCACACCAGGAATGGTTGAACATGGTTATGTTGACAAGGTGCTTGATGAATTGAAGCGTCGTCCAAACGAAATTCAATACTCATTATTCGCAGACGTTGAGCCAGATCCTTCAACTGACACAGTTAACAAGGGTGTTGCTCAAATGAGATCATTCAAGCCTGATACAATCATTGCCCTTGGTGGTGGTTCTCCACTTGATGCTGCTAAGAACATGTGGTTATTCTACGAAAATCCTGAAACTAGTTTCTTCGGCGCAAAGCAAAAGTTCTTGGATATCAGAAAACGTGCATACAAGTTCAACAAGCCTCGTAAAGCTCAAATGATTGCTATCCCAACTACTTCAGGTACTGGTTCAGAAGTAACTCCATTCGCTGTTATTACTGACTCAAAGACCCACGTTAAGTACCCACTCGCTGACTACGCATTGACTCCTGATGTAGCCATCGTTGATCCACAATTTGTTGAAACTGTCCCTCGTGGAACGGTTGCCGCATCTGGTCTTGATACCCTTTGCCATGGTATCGAATCATTCGTATCCGTAATGGCATCAGATTACACTCGGCCACTATCACTTCAAGCAATCAAGTTAGTATTTGAAAACCTTGAAAAATCATACAACGGCGACAGCCAAGCCAGAGCAGAAATGCATAACGCTGCTACCCTTGCAGGGATGGCCTTCGGTAACGCATTCTTAGGAATCAACCACTCAATCGCCCACAAACTTGGTGGTGAGTTCGGCTTGACCCACGGAATCGCAATTGCAATCACAATGCCACACGTAATCAGATTTAATGCTAAGCTACCACAAAAGATTGCTGCATGGCCTAAGTACGAATACTTCCGTGCTGACAAAGACTACGCTGAAATCGCTCGTTACATTGGTTTGAACGGTAAGACTGATGAAGAACTTACTGAAGCCTTGGTTAACAAGATTATCGAATTAGCTCACAAGGTTGGCGTAACTCTTAGCCTTAAGGCATGGGGCATCAATAAAGAAGATCTCGATGCATCTGTTGACCGTCTTGCTAAGTTAGCTTACGAAGATCAATGTACTGTTGCTAACCCACAAGAACCATTGGTTGCTGATCTTAAGCAAATTATGCTTGATGAGTACGATGGTAAGGGTGTTGAAAAGTAATATTTCCAAATTAAACAACTCTAAGAAAAAAGGCTCCCAGTTGGGAGCCTTTTTTTGTTATGGGGTTAGAAGGTGGCTGGAATGTGTATACGCAAATCAGCTACACTTATAGATATATATTTTGATACCGGTTGATGCCCTTGATTTCACGGGGGTGATTGTGGGTGTCAAAACTCAAAAGTTGTGAATACAAAAAAGAAGGTAAGGCTCGGGCGCAAAGTTCACGGGCAAGGTTTTCCGTATATAGTGCCATCGTCTTAAAAAAATGGTGGGTAGGATAAGAACTTAGTAGCGTTATTGTTAGATGAACCTATACTTTGCGCTGAATCTTAAAAGCATCTGTTACTGATTCAAATCCAATCTTTGGATAATAGTTGATTGCTGAGGGGGCAGCTAGTAACACCAACGAAATGTTTTTTCCCAGATCTGTTCGTATTTTATTGATTAAGGCTCTCCCCACACCATCATGTTGATATTCTCTCTTAACAGCTAAATCTGAAATGAAGCAACAATAGGAAAAATCAGAAAATCCACGTGCTACACCTATTACCTGATCGTCAATCCAGGCGGTATAAATGATGTTGGCATTATTAAGCATTCTTTGCATTCGTAAAGAATCATTAATTGGGCGATGAATTCCGGAACTTTCAAAAATATCAATCAGCTGACTGGAACTAATCTTAGCATTTGCATTAATTATCATTAGTTATCCCTCCCGATGTATTCGAAACATATTATTTATTTTTTTAAGACCTAACTTTTTATAGAATTCTATAGCATTTGGATCTGATCTCAATGAGATTGTTACTCTATTTCCGACATATTCTTGTACTTTTTCTAAAAGATTTGTGCCAATATGATTGCTATGAAATTCTGGCAAGACGACGATTTCACTCAAATAACAACTGTATTCGAAATCAGTTAAACATCTTGCAAAACCAACTAAAGAAGTTCCGTTCCATGCGCTGACAGTGAGTTGAGTGTTTTCATTCATCTTTATAAGGCGACTATTGTTCAATGACTTTTCAAAATTATTTTTCTTGTATATCGCTATCATTTCGTTCAGCGGTAATGGTTCGTTAACTTTATATTCTATATCCATATAAAAGACTCCTCGGCAGTTGTATTTAGTGCATGAAAATCGGTTCTTTAATTATAAATCTTTAGGTAAATAATAAATAGGTACATCTGAAGTTAATTAAAAAGCTGTTTAATTTAGAACGTGCGTGCCCCATAATTATTAGACAAATCTAACGATTATGGGGCACTTTTATGTTGTGTTGCACTTAAATTGCCAATTCAAGCATGAATAAATGACTTGAATTAAATAGGTTAAGTTGCGAAGTAGCTATGGGAAAGACTGATAATTTGCTGGTATCATAGATAAAACGGTAATTGGTGACCATTTTAACGGGATAGATGGGACTTACTAACTCCAAAAACATGCTATACCACTCTCAACTTTACATATGATGGGAGATTACACGAAGTACCTGACTACACGTTGATTTAATCAGGTGCTTTTTATTATTTTTAGTGTTTATGGCATATTCCAAAAAGTTAAAAATGAAAAAATTTGCATCAGCAAGGATAATACAAACACTACAATTAAAAACGCATCTGGTTTTTTGTGTTGAAATAGTAGAACAATAATCCAAACTAGTGAAATAACAAAAAATAACAAACTCGTAACAACACTCCCTTTCGGATCAACTAGAATAATAGACAAATAGGTTTACAGGTATAACTACTTAAAAGAAAAATCTACCTTTTTCTGCATAACATTCTTTGCCATATTTCGAAACAACGTGATGTCATTTGTAAACTCAGAAACTCATTAGTAATTAAGCCTACTATAGTTCTGAATTTTTGAGTTTAGATATTAGCTAGAGACTCATCATTAGAGATCTAGCATATCTTGAATGTACCGTTTTAATTCTGTGTAGGTTTTGTCAAAATTTCTATGGTACTCTCCACCAAAGTCTGTGCGACCAATTCATGTGTGGTAGACCCCCTTTAAAAGCGGAGCAGTTTTTGTTACTTGTTAGCCCCTTACATTTGGAATTTCCACTCATTTCACAACCATAAATGACATCATTGTGATTGCAGTCACTTCCTTGAAAATTCAAAGCAGCCTTTGCAGCACTCATGGCTCCGGCTCGGCGGCTATAATACTTATGTGAGAAGTTATAATATCCATTAAAATCATTGCATTGAACTCGGACACCCTTCTTATATTTATGCCCATTTTGTTGGCCTATTTTTAATTCTTGATAAATTGGGTTGCTTCCACCAGAGTTCTGACCTGAATTCATATTAGAACCGTTCGCTTCCATGTTATCTAGTAGATGCATTAAATCTAACGTAACTGTGAAATCGCCTTGTTTACTTTGTAATTGCTCTTGGGTTAGTTTGACAGACTGAAGTACGTTTCCCAATTTGTTTTTAAAAAAAATAACTGGATTGTTTTTGTCAACTTTTAAAGTGAATTTATCGTTTGAAGTATTGGTACTTCCAACAGATGAAGTTACTACAGCACCACTGTCAGCTAATTTTTCATCTAGTATTGTGTAATTACCATCAACATGCGTAGAGTATCGGGAGTTTTCCTGCATCGTTAACTTATGCAGACTAGCCATATCATCATCGCTTAACGCTGTAGTGAGCATCCTTGCCTCATTTTGAATAACAACGTGTCCTTGAAAGTCGATTGTATCTGCAGTATCTGCGTTTACAATCTTTGAATATCCAAACAGCATAATACATAGTGACAATACTAAAAAAAGTAAATTTTTTATTCTCAAAACTAAGTTCCTCCATGTATATTTAAAATATAATAATCTCATAATATTCTGCAAATAGGTACAAATATTGAAGCCTATGTGCTTTTTTTATGAAAATCGAAACATGAATAGATGACTTAAATTAAATAGATTAAGTTACTAAACAGGTATGAAAAAGGCTGATACTCTGCCGGTATCATAGATGGAGCGGCAATTTGTGGCCAATTTAACGGGATAGAAGAAGCAGCTCAGCTTACTTATCAATTAAAAATTCATGCTATACCGATCTCAACTTTACATATGATGTCTTCTAATTAGGAGGTTTCCGAAGACGATGATCTAGTTTTTTAGAGCCCTAAGGTTCTCCTGTTCTTTATGGTACTTGAATTGTCAAATTAAGTGCAACGCAACGTTAAAGAATGACTCATATGGTGTTTTCCAGCCTAGACATTTACGAGGACGCTTGTTCAACTTAGTGGCATAGCCCTGAATTTCTTTATCATTGATG
>NZ_CATNVB010000032.1 GCF_951230165.1 Lentilactobacillus sp. Marseille-Q4993 | reverse complement strand
GCCTTGATGATGGCTAATTTTTCTTATTTTTTACTGATAAAAGAAAAACTGGATCATATTTTTCAAAAAGTCATGAAAAATATGATCCAGTTTATTTATTGGCGGGACTTATGTCCCGGCCTCTTTCTTATAATGCTTTACTCTTTGGGTAAGCTGAACAGTTTTGTATAAATTAATCGGTGACTTGGATCGAACCCTAGTTACCAAGTGTTTCTTACCAGCAATTACGAATTTTCGATTAGCTGAGATATATTGACCATTGGCAAGAACAACCCGAGTTGTCAAATTGTGCTGAATGATTCCCTTAACCTTTAAAATACTTCCTTGCTTATATGTTTTTTCTTTACCACTCAAATTTTTTGAACGATATGAATTAATCCCCTTGGCACTAATTACTGTAACCGTAGTTGGATTTTTAGAATAATAAGCGGAAATTACGTACTTTGAATTTGCGGTAATGTACCCTTGCTTACCATATGTGCTACTTGCTCGATTAAAATCTTGAACTTTATAACGTAACCGACCTTTGGCAGAATATCCATAGTCAATAACTTTAAATATTGGGCGGTAATTAGCTGGCTTTTTAACATAATGGTAAATCCGATTGTTTTTAGAATAATCAACTGTCTTGTAAAGGTACAAGTTATTTATTCCGTAAACAAACTCCGCTCTCTTTGCTGCAGTTGCCGGAATCTTTTTAGCATTTCTTACACTAGTACCAGGCTCAGGTTGAGTTGGCTGGCTTATTGAAGATGACACAGATGTTGTGTCCGTGGAGCTTTTATCAGCGCTAGAGTTTGATGTTGATGTTGATGTTGAGGCTACATATTCATACAGCCCAATTTCAGGATTACCAGAGATTGATTGATCATCATAATCTTTCCCGTTAACATCAATTGAAACTTGAGCGGCGTTTTTTACGTACGGCGTTCCCGCATTAATCAGCGGTGAATTTCCCTGGAGCTTAAAGCCACTAAAATCTTTAACTCGACCAGCAGCTGTATCACCCGTTTGTTGAATACTTGGTTGAGCTTCTACAAACTTTGGATTCTGAGTAACAGCCTTTTCATCTGATGAGACCTTAGTTACTCCAGGGCCATAATAGGCATTATGTGAATACTGGACTTTGCTATTTACACTTCCATATTGAACGTTCTTCACTGAGTCATTTACGTTATACAAAACGTTATTTTCAAATTGCCATCTTTCACTTTGGGAGTTAGCATTTGAAAAGTTAAGCCCAGATTTTTTAAGCGTATTATAGATAACGTTATTATCGATAGTAATAAAGCCACCTTGAACACTATCACGGAAGTCCACACTCGTATTATCTTTAAGCAGGTTATAACGAATAATCAATCCATTATAGTCAAAACCACAAATTAAAAATCCATCACCATTATCATGTAAATAGTTATACTGGAAAATTGTGTTGGATACTCGCCGATCAGCGTCAATACCGTTAGAATCGGCACCACCAACTTTAGGCTTTGAGCCCGAAACGTCATTATTTTGAACAATGCAGTCATCAACTAAATTAATTTCGATCCCACACGTACCACTATTTTTAATAACGTTATTTTCAACCATAACATGCTTGCTACTAGTTACATATACTCCATTACAATTGTAGGCACCCTCTTGATCAATATAGTTGCCTGTCACCGTAATGTTTTCATGGGGCTTAAATCTGGCACTTTGATAATCTGGTGGCGTCCCTTGATAGTTAAGCAATGCCCATTGAGGGCCTTTATTACCCCCACTCCACTGCTTAATTGTGAAGGCACCATAGCTATTCCGCTTTAACACACTATTAGTCAATGAAACATTTTTAAAAATAGTTGGTGTATCCCCGGATGGTTTTAAACTTTCAATCACAATTCCACCGGTTCGCTTTGAACGATCCCAACCAGCATTTTTATAAACACCAGGCTGAATCTGTTTCAGCGTACTACCATCAAGTCCAATATCAGAAGCCCATTCGACTCTGCCGGAAACATCATGGACATAAAGCCCGTTTAAATGGATACCATCTAATTCTGGAACATCTTTTCCAGTAATATGAATTCCTCTAAGGTCTCCTAATTTGGCACCATTTGTGTTACTTTCTGTTCCATTATCGAAGCCTGAGGTTTGGTTAGAGACATCTAAATTACTGATTGTCCAGTGCTGCTGGTTAGAAAGTAATATGACGTCTGAAACTTGCCCTTCACCTTCAAGTTTAGGTAAATCTGCATCCTTACCATAATCCGAAAGTGTAATGTCTGCGTTAGCATCTCCGCTTCCTTGTGGCTTTAACGTGGTATCCTTCCAAGTATCACCACGTTGGAAAAGAATTTTATCTCCTGGAATAAATTGAGCCTTATTTACCCTAGCAATTGATTTCCATGGACTGCTTGAACTGGTACCATTTGCGGAATCATTTCCACTTTGACTCACATAAAATGTTTCCGGCTTTGTTCTAGTAGAAGAGGCTTGAACTTGTTGCGTAGCTGTCAGCACCAACATAAGAGCAGCCACAACTACCAAGCCAGTTGCTTTTATAGCTTTGTGTATATACGTACTATTCCTTTTCATGACAACCTCCATCAGATTGTAACCCTACTAATAAGTTGTAATTTATTCATTTAAACTCAATCTACCAATGTACTATCGGACATCTAATCTGTTTCAGACGCTAACCCGACCAAACCTTGAGTAATAATTGGGTCGTAGAACAATCGATAACCATCAGCGTTTGGATGAGTTCCCGTTCCACCAACAGAATGATTGCTCCCATTTTCATCTACCTTGTCATACGAATAGTCATGTTGATACTGCTTGAGGAAGCCATTGAAATTCCCTTCCGTGTACAAATCAGCAACTTTAATTGACCACTTATGAACAATTTTAAGCGAAACGGCATGCATGATATTTTGAACCCGCAAATCTCTGGCTGGTGTTTTGTGGGTTGCTAAGTAAAGAATCTTGGCTCCTTGATACTTTGTTTCTAACATTTTACAAATTGTTTCTAGCGCACCACAATACGTTTTAGGATCCAACTCATTCTCAAACCCATAGGTGATTTTCCCCATCGTATCAGGGTCATCAGTTACTGTGGCATAAGCATCGTTAGCAATTGAATCAAATACGATGAAATCTGGTACTTCTTTTGGTGCATTTTTAATTTGGTCAATAATATTATTTGGATCTGTAATTCTAGACGCTGCACCATTAACACAAAACTTCTGATATTTAATATTATTTGCATTACAAATGTCTTCCACAAAGCTTGTGTTAGCGAGATGTCCATTTACAATACTAGTTCCAAATGCATATAGAGTTTTGCCAGTTAATTTAGCGTTTACTTCAGTCAATTTATATCACTCCATCTTTCGATTAATTTTAATTTTGAATTCTATCTGTACTCATAACACAGCCTCGTTTTTTTGAACGGACTTAGTGTTGGAATATTCAGCCTTAGAACTACTTACTTTTGATTATCCATTGCTTACCTCCTAAGAAAAAGCTTGTATACGCTTACAATAGTCTGTAAAAAAATAAAACAAATAATATCTGAGTGCAATTATTTAATTTACTTAATACTAATAATTCTGAACAACAAAAATTATAGACGCTTAAATTTGAAAATTCTTTGCTTTTCTGTACCAAATTATTGCAAAAAAGTATGTAATTGAATAATTTTTGATCTACCAATAATCAATTAGGTTCACTTAATCGCAATTTCAAAAAAGATGGCGATGATTTCAAATTTATCATCACCATCTGCATAATCAAAATGCTTTATAATCTACTTCTGTTTTGGGGCCTTCCACAACTCCTTGTGCAATCATCTCATTGTACAAAGCCTTACCAAAGTACACACTACTATCAACGTCAAAGTGAAAGTTATCCAACAGTGTTCCCCGTTGCATATCAATCACATGGAGGTTGGAATCCTCCCTTGCTAACTTTAGTAACGCTGTCTCAACCTTTTCATCGTACTGAGTGGAGTTGTGACTGACAGTTCCGCAAAAAATTGGTAATTCCGGCTTATCGACAAACGACCTGCAGGCTTTAAACATTGCCTTAAGGTTTTCATAGTAGTGATCTGCAGCTTTCTTTGAAAAGGATGCTCGATCACCTTCACCCTGATGCCACAACATAGCTTTAACATCTTGAGCATCCGCTGAAGCTTTTCTGCAAGCATCGATAATCTGCTTAAATTGGAGTAATAGTGAGTGATCCGGACTATCCAGTTTTTCAATATCCGCAGTCCAATGATCATCCGACTCACCCGTCACATCAATCGACGTCCCACCTTCAGAACACTTCATGACTGTTAAATCATAATTAGCCATCTGGGAGAGATGATAATAGGTAACTAAATCAAACCCCCAACGGTTTGTGGAAAGGTCAGTGACTTTGATTTCATCTTGGAATACTCCCTTTTCATGGTCTGGAGTGTAATTACTACAGTATTTGACATTCTTCATCGGCAATAGCAATGGTTTTGGCAGCTCCGAAACCGGAACCCGACCATCAATGTTTGATTGCCCCGCTGAAATTATAGTTAACTTTTTACTTGTCATTGCTTCTGCTTCTTTCTCTTTTGGTTATTTACTGTTTTTACCAAATCTACCTTGTAGTCTTAACGCCATTTCATTATCATCATAGGCTTTATGAGTATTAGACAGCAACATAATTTTTGCATCACTTTTATCCATTAAGTACTCTCGTTCCCATTGATCTTCGTCGGGACCATCACCAATAATTCTAATGTAGTTCGTAAGAGTTCCTAAGACATCAATAGTTAAAGATATGTTGGTGTAGCAGTCATTATCATAAAAGCGAACCCATTTTTTATTTGGATTATTTTGCCAAGCCATAATCACATTTTGAAGCACTTGAGCTGCTTCACTAGCCCTTAAAAACGCGTTAACGTAATAGTCTTCATTATTCGCAAAAAATGCATCAAACGAGTCGATCGTTAATTTCAAAGCCTTTATTGGATATGAGTGCACAGCAACACTAAGCCACAAATCGTTGTATAACCGGTTACTATCGTCGGTAGGTAACTCCTCAAGCATTACCTTAATATGTTGAGCAAGTTCTTCAAACGGCTTCACATGATTGGCAATCAATTGATTTATCATTGCTAATTCACCGATAAACTTTTTGTCACCCGTTAACCATTCCATTTCTGGCAGCTTATCCCGTTGAGAAATCCACGTTGCAACAATTTTTCTTAGAGTGTAGGTATAAAATTCGTCCCCGGCTTTTTGGTCTTCAAAATCTCCATAATTGAAAATCGTATCAAAATATTGTTCATACAAACTAACTATTCTATCTTGATGCTCTGAATAGTAGTTTCTAACGTATTCTTGAAGGATTTCTTCTGTTGACTTAACCTTAAAATCTTCTTTCCAGGACTGCTCCATCAGCCGAAGATACAAAATATTAGGCTTGATATTACCAGTGTTGCACATAACAAACTCATCCATTCCAGCCTGGCGCACCTTATCCAACTCTGCAGCCACTGAATGAGGATCAATCTGCAACAATGACAAGAAGTTAGACGCTTGCAAATCATGGAACGCCACATGATAATACACGCCTTGAGGTAAATCTGGATCCGCGCCACTCAAAACATCAGATCGAGGATCATCGTTTCCTTGACGACGAGAAACCATTCGACCATAACCATTATCAGCCCAGATTTGGATAATATCATTTGGAATATCCAACAATCCAGCATTATAAAGTCCAGTTATTTCGCCATAGATATTAATCGAACATTGGGCATCCGGAATCTCCTGCTTTATTAAGTCATACTGGGTCCGAATAACATCATTAATTACATTTGCTCTATCAGCTAATGTATATTCACGATCGTCATCAAGCCAGAACGGCCTATCACCTTGGCCCCTAAATCCTAAGGTCCAAATCACGTCACCACTTTTTTGTTCTGAAATCGCATCCTGCCAAAGTTTTTTAAACAGATCTGGATGTTTTAGGTAAGAGGCATCTAAATCAGGATAAACTCTTGAAAACATTTCAGCCCCGAGTGGTTCAGCATGATGGTGGTTGATAATCAATCCCATTTTAGTGGCAGATTCATAGTTTAAATGAGCAGTGTGCCCAGTACCCGGAATAATCATGTTGCCACCACAACGAAGTAGGGTCTCGTAAACCATCTGCCAGACATTACTTGATGATTCTCGGTAATCCCAATTATTTATCATCACTTCATCGTTAACAAACCATCCGCGATACTTAACCCGATAATTGGGTATAGTAATATTTTCAGGGCTTTCAAACACAACATACGGAACCTTTTTTGGTGACTTATCCATCCAAAACCAAAAATCGTCCACTTTTAGTACTGTCCTAGAAACAGCCAAAGCACCATACATAACTCCTCGTTCCGTTCCTGAAGCTATAGTAACCTGATTGTCAGACTCCCTAGTAACTTTAAAACTTTCACTTGAGCCCATCGATAAATCAAGGATCAATTTGATTTCATTTTTGTCGCCATTGGCGATAACAACCGCATCAATGTCACGAGTTAAAATTTTTGCCGCATTACGTAAAATGTCGTTTGTAAAATCTGTAGTAACAACGGTATCTTGCGAAATCAAAAATTTGTTCTGCATTAATATTTCCTCCTTTTGCTAAATCTCTGCTACCTATCAAAAACTATCTTCAATTAGCAGTTTTCCACTTAACTTATTAATTCTTATTTCTTCCAACTTTTTCTTCACTCGTATTTATGTCACAGACTATATACACAGTTTGGGTAGCCATTTTCTGATAGAAAACAACTACCCAAACTTCTGCAAATAACAATATCAGCCTATATAAAAGACAATCTGGTTACTTATCTTCTGAATCAGGTACTCCCGCCATTGTTTGAAAAACATCTGCCAAAGTCATATTTTGATCTGCAAACTTTTTGTGCAGTATCAAATTTCTAAAATCTTCAATCGAAATCGTTTCCTTTTGCTTAAAAGGAAGTGGGGCTGAGGCTCCACCCTGATTCATTCCAGTAACTAAAGTTATTACAATACCATCTCGACTATCAAGACGAACTGTATACTCTTCATAGTACGACGGAATATCATAAGATCCTCTTAATTCTTTGTGAGTTCTAAAATATTCAGTTATAAAATCATGAAAAGTCTCCTTCGATTTTAAAGCATCTTTCCAGTTCATACTATTCTCATCCATAACAAACACCCTCTAATCATTATAATTATCGATAGTTACTTTTCGTCATTCTTCTTCCAGGCAGTAATTGAATCGTAATCAACACCAGTTAGGTCTTCACAAACCTTCTTAGTTTCGGGATCAACATCGTTCATGCTACCACCCTTTTGAAGTCTAACTAATTCACTAGCAAGCACACCAAATGTCTTCTTGCTGAGTTTGAAACGAAGAGCGAAGAACAATGCCAACGCAATCATGATACCAACACCACCAGAAACGATGAATGTGATCATATGAGTAGCGCTTTCTGGTTGAGCAACCGCACCAGTCGTTGATTGCTTGAAGTGAGCAAAATCAAGTAAGTAACCCGCAACAACTGAAGCAAATCCAACACTAATTTGGTTGATAAAGACCATAACTGAAGCAAATAGGCCAGCCCGGTTTTTACCAGTAACCAAGGTATCAACATCAGGGATAAATGGAAAGACATTCCAAGGAACAAAGTACAGAATGTACAAACCAACTTCGTAGAACAAGGTACCAATGACTAACCAAACCATAACGTGCGCTGGTTTAGTTAAGGCAACGAAGGCCCAGTCCAAACATGAAATCAAAATCAATGAATATCCAATCGAGTATAGTGCCCGAGGTGAGATCTTCGTAACAATGTATCCAGCTGCCAAAGTAACTGGTACCGACACGATACTTAATGATTGTAAGAAACCTGATACACTGGTAGTCTTTCCAACAACATATACGATAAAGTAAACGAAAGCTGTTGACCATAAAATTGTAGCAAAGTAAGAACTAAGGTAAATTCCCATGTGGATTCGGAAACTCTTGATCTTGAAAGTTGAGAAGTAGTTCTTGATCTCTGACTTAAGATTTGGCTTCTGACCATTGTTTTCACGTAAAGCTTCCGCTTCTATTCGCTTAGCTTCCGCCTTGGTAACGAAATGTTCCCAAGTAGTCTTGTAGGTAACGAAAATCAAGAAGAAGGTAACGATTGAAAAGCCAGCTTGCATAATCAAATATGGAGTTGGTGAAGTCTTTGGGAAGTAGTTGAACAATTGAGCTGGAACAAATTGAGCCAACATATTACCCAATCCGGCGATAACCATCCGGGCAGTAGACATGGTCGTCCGTTGGTTATAATCCTTGGTCATTTCGTTTGGTAAAGTTTCCCAAGGAATTTGAAGAACTGACATCAAAACAGTGGTAATAACGTACGTTACCAAGTAGTACCAGAAGCTCATTCCCGCAATCCACATCGTGATGGCGAAAAGAACTGATGGGGCAGCAGCTAAAATAAAGATGTGCCGACGACCAAACTTCCGACCTAGCTTGTACTTGTAGATATTATCTGAAATATTTCCCATAACTAGTGATGCAATACCATCAGCGATACGACCAATTAAGAAAATCGTTGCTCCTTGACCAGCTGATAATCCACAGAAAGTGGTGTAGAAATACAGTAACCATGCACCAACTAATCCCTGCATCGAAATACTAAAGAATGAAAATACTCCGAAGCCAAGTGATCTACCAAGACCTATTTTTCCTTTTGCTTGATAGATACCCTTGTTGGCATATTCATCCCAGCCATCACGAACTTGTTTTTCCTGCATATTTATAACATCCTCTCATTGCGATTGTTTGAAATCGTTTACATTATTTTGCAAAAAAAATTGACAATAATTGCCTCTTACCGTGACTCAAAATTAACTTCTACGCAAACAATCAAAATTTTGCTTATTTTCAAAAATAATAAGATTGCACTAGCTAGTGGCGTTTACATTTAAGTTAATTTTTTGTACAATCTCATTGTAAGCGTTTTACATCGCATATTCTTTGCTTTTTTATCGCAAAACATTGCAAAATCGCAGGTGATTAAATTGATTGATAATCTTTCTATTGACGGTACAATTCCCATGGATGTGTTCTGTAAGCATGTAACGAGCGTTAATCATGATAGCCCTTTACATGTTCATACCCATCATATTGAGCTACTTCTTATTCGTTCAGGTAATGCAAGCTTTTACACGGAACATCAGGCATTTCCAATCCCACCACGGACACTGATAATAATTCCAAACGGTGTTTGGCACTGCGTTCTTACCCACGATTCAACTCCCTATGAACGGGTCTGCTTGAACATTGATACAAATCTAATTGCCAATATTTCAACCAATACAACAAATTTATTTAATTGTTTCTATGACGCTTTAACTCAAGAAGTAAGTACTAGATTCTTAGATGAAAGCCAAAATGCAGAATTTACCAACGCATGTGATAAATTAGTTGAAATAATTGACCACAAGGAATATGCCTATGATATTTATGAACGAATCGAGCTTTCAAAAATACTATTATTTGCAAATAAAACAACTAATTTGAAACAGCATAGAGTAAATCAAATTCCTAAGTTACTGGAAAAAAATCACTAGATTTATTAGCAAAAACATCCAAAATGATCTCAGCTTAGCGGCATTAAGCCAGGAATTTTACTTGAATCCAAATTACATTGATCAATACTTTAAAAAATATATGAATGTCTCTATTCACACCTATGTTATCGAAAAACGAATCGAGTTGGCCAAGGAAGTTCTGCGTGAGGGTTCGACAGTCACTGATGCTTGTAATAAAAGTGGCTTTGGTAATTATAGTAATTTTATTCGAACGTTCGGCACTAAGGTTGGGGTATCCCCAGGTAAGTACAAAAAGAAATATGCAAGTACAGTCTGAACAAAATACTTATTGACGATATTACTTTTATTTAGATATAGTATTACTTGTGCCGTTTAAACTGCTTTACTTCTTGGACTTCTGCGATTCCAAGATGAGTTTAACAGCCAAATACATATTCTAAAGGATGTCTCATGAATAACGAAAGTAAGTTTTGTCTCAATTGTGGTAAAACCATTCCTGCAGTTTCCAAATACTGCCCATTTTGTGGCTTTGATCAAGTTGATTTAAGCACCAACGTATCACAAACTTCAAAGCAAGGTAGCCCTGTTAAGAAAGATAGTAAAAGTAGACCACAGCACAATGTGGCTACTCCTATTTGGTATAAAAACTGGATGGTCTGGATAGTAATCGTGTTAAGCATTACCACCGTTTCATCTTTATACGCACTAAACAATCGCGATAAAGCTGAAGTAGTTCCAGTCACCACTGAAAAACAAGCAGCTAAGCCAGTTCATAAGTCAAAACCTAAGCAAAAGGAAGTTGATCCAAACGAAATTCCATCAAATTCCTTAGAACATCCCTCAAAAATTGGGGAGTGGAAGGACAGTCCAGTTTTGGGAAAAGCAACTCTAATTGGACTTGGCACAAAACCAAACACCAAATTTAGTGATGGGCCCTTAACTGTCAAAGTCAAAAGTACCGAAGTTGATACAGTTGAGGCCCACACTGATGATCAGGTTGATGAAGCTGCGGCTACTTTTGATAAGGAAGATAGAATAATGCCTCGCAATTATTCAAGAATCAAAATTGAGTATGTGGTTAATAACAATACAAATCAATCCATTGAGTACGGTGGCGTGAAGCAACTGATTTTCCCAAACGGATACCAGATTAGTTCAACTGATGATTCAATTTCTGATACTGGATCAACTGATACGATAGCTGCTCATGCAAAAAGAATTGAATATGTATTGGTCTTGTTGGGTAAATCAACTACAACTCTCAAACCAAGCTCAATTAAAATTGTGACTGACGAATCAGATAATTCTGAAACCATGGACTCAGTCAGTGATGGGACCACTTTCTCGGAAAACATCTCCTATCAAGCCTAACAAAAACAAGGGCACTGGCATTTTTGCTAGTGTCCTTGTTTTATTTTACTTATTTAGCCGTTCCACCGCCGACTCCGCCGCAATTCTTCCCGAATTCCAAGCAAACGCACAACTAATCCCCTCCATCGTTGGATAGGAAGTATCGTACATTCCAGTCGCATTGTTTCCAGCCACGTAAGCACCGGAAACGGCTTTGTTATCAGGGGTTAGGGCCTCCATCTTTTCATTGGTTCTAATGCCACCAATCGTTCCCAATGACGTTGAGTTTGCCCGAACCGCATAGAATGGCCCTTGCTCAACTGAAAACTTCACGAACTTGCTTGGTTTATAGAACTGGTTATCTTCACCAGCTTCAACCAACTGATTGTATGAGTCTACACTTTGTTTTAATTCATCACTCGGTACGTTCAATTTTGTAGCTAACTCATCAAGCGATTCAGCCTTCCAAGCTGCACCGTTATCCACTGCCTCCTGCAAATCAGAGTCAATCTTTTCAAACGGACCAACCTTGTGAGTTACCGCCTCATGTTGCAAACTCTTGAACGTCCGCTCAAACGAATCCGTCCAGTCTAATTCATTATTCTGCAAATAGTCAACTGTCTTTTGATCCAACAGGAAGTAGTAAAATCCACCCATTGTGTAAGTGATATTGCCCCACAACGCAAAGTCATAGCACACCGATTCATCAACGAACCGATCACCTTCACGGTTGACCCACATAAATGGTAGGTTAGTTAGCGTAAAAATCGTCTGGTTGTGCCACTTAGGATTATCGTGCGAATCAACTGACGCGGCGTGGTTTTCAAACGTACCGACACTACTAGTGTCCGCGCCAATTTCAGCTAACATCCGAATCCCATCGCCAGTCGCTTTTCGCTCACCCATGCTGTACAAATCTTTACTATCTATCGTTAGGGTGTCCTTAACCATGTCAGCATTGCCAATGTAGCCACCATCAGAAACAATAACCGCTTGACATTCAATGACTTCAGTCTTGCCATCATGAACGATTTCAACGCCGCTAACCTGGCCATCCTTAGTTTGAACCTTCTTAGCAGCTGTTTCCGTCAGTAATTTGCCACCCTTTTCTTGGAAGTAATTGATCATCCGGTCGAAGGCCGCAAACTTGTCAATGTACTGGTGGTACACCTTTGGCCGGGACTGATGAACTTCCTGAGTATTATTTACTAATTCAGTTTGCAAACCGTGCTGGTCTAGCCAATTAATCGTATCTGCTGATTTTGCTAGAATCGCCTTGGTAATATTAGGGTTTGAGCGATAGTGGGTGTAATCCATCATCTCAAGGTATGCGTCCCTCACTGTGAACGAACTGCCAGCTGCCTTTTGTTGGTCACTTTCAACCGCAAACAAGCCCTGAGCACCGAACATCCCTGCTCCACCAATCTTATTTCCCTTTTCCAATAAGATTACCTGTTTGCCAGCATCAACGGCGGTTAGGGCAGCACCCATGCCGCCGGCTCCCGCACCAACTACAACAACTTCTGTCTGATATGCCATCATTAATACCTCTTTATTCAATTTTTTTAAATCTTTGAGATAGTTTCAATATATAACTTTAATAGCATATGCACTCAAACACCAGTAAAATTTTGTGAAACTTGTATGAATCTTGCAAATTAAAAAGGCAACCAAGTTTGGTTGCCCTGAACTAAATATCCAATTTATGATTCTTGAAGTAATACTCCCTATCCCGGTCACCAATTTCACGGACCACCTTACATGGCGAGCCAAACGCCACCACATCAGCTGGGATATCCTTAGTAACCACGCTACCAGCGCCAATTACCGTGTTGTCGCCAATCGTCACCCCTGGGCAAACCACAACGTTTGCACCAAGCCAGACGTTCTTACCAATATGAATTGGAAAGTCATATTGGTAGCCTTCCATTCGAAGGTCCGGTCTAATTGGGTGACCTGCTGTGGCCAACGTGACATTAGGTCCAATCATTGTCCGGTCGCCAATATAAATATCAGTGTCATCCGTAAGGGTTAGGTTAAAGTTGGCATAAACTCCCATGCCCATGTGGACATTTCGGCCACCAAAGTTGGCATGGAAAGGCGTTTCAATGTAACAATGCTCGCCAATTTCAGCGAACATCTCCTTAAGCATTGCGGCTTTCTTCTCTTGGTCAGATGGTTTAATTTGATTGTATTCAAACACCTGGTCAAGGTACTCCGGCTGTTTACCATTAACGGCTGGATCAGTTGCTAGATACACTAAGTGCTTTGCTTTTCGGTCTGCGTTATCCATAATTATTCTCCCCTTGATTTACGTTATAGATTAAGAATAACAGAAATCAGGGCGAAATATAATCTAGCCAAGTTTGACCAGGACAACTCCAATCATCATAACAACCAGACCAACAATTTGAGCAGGCACCACTCGATTCTTAATTGACCGCCACCAGCCAAACTGCTGAATTAAAATCGAACCAAAGATTTGGCCAATCAATCCCATCATAATCGTCAACCCTGCCCCAATCTTAGGAACGGAGATAACCGTTGCAAACACAAACAGGGCACCCAGAAAACCACCCAACCAGTTCCAATAGCGAGCCTGCTTGAGTTCAATTATCGTTGGCACTCGTTCATCAACCACCAACGCAACAATGGCAATCAAAATTGCTCCGACACCAAATGAGATAAACGAAGATTGACTAGGTGACCCCAGCAGAGTTCCTAAATGGCCGTTGATCACCTGCTGCATAGCAGATAAGAAACCGGCGATAATTGCCCAGAGTTGCCAACCTATCAACATTGGTTTACTTTCTTGGTTCGTTGTATCCGAGTCAAACTTGCGGACATCTTTATTTTTCAAACTTGGTAAAACCACAGCAATTAGAACCCCAATAACCAGAACAATGATCCCCACCAATTTAGAAATCGTCATTGGTAGCTTTTCCGTTCCAAACCAGCCAAAGAAGTCAATCAACGTTCCCATAACAATTTGGCCAAGCACGGGCAGAATCACTGTTTGAATTGCCCCAATCTTTGGAAAAAGTAACACATTGGAGGTTAAATAGACTGCACCAAACACCCCGCCAAGCCAGATCCAAGCTGGATGGCTACTGATAAACTCACCACTTGGCAACACTTGACCACTAGTTACTCCTGAAATAATTGCTAAAAAAATCGTTCCAATCGCAAACGAAATCGTTGCTGCGATAAATGGTGACCTCACAACTGCTCGCATATCAGAGTTGATTGGATTTTGGTTGGCAAGCAGGAATCCTGCTACCATTGAAATAATCATAAATATTATCATTGATTTATCTCCCGTTCCCACCGATAATTCATGGCACTAAAATAACACCTTAGGAGCAGAAAATCTACTATCTTGTAGGCATCAGAAACAGGCCTATCCCCCCTCACGGTTAAAAAGCCGAACTAGGAAAGAACTTCGACTATTTAATTGTTAGTTAGTACACATTCTCGTGTTTTTTGTAACCTACTTTTTGGGGTTTAAACTACAATGAAGTTCAAATTAGTCGATAACATTGACTAATTTGACTAAGAACAAGTTGGTTCTCACAGGGAAGCAGGCTCCGACATACTCATTATTGTTTTCCTTCCCAACACATTACGATTGGTCTATTTTCAATGCAATTCCTAGCATCACCCCAAGTATTTTTCTTGCTTGGAATTTGTAGATTTTAATTTCAGTCGTAAATATTCGGACGCCGTAATAAAATTTCCCACATAAAAATAGCTTTCTTCCCCGAAAGAAAAAAACGTTACTGAATTATTCGGTAACGTTTTTTTAGTACCCAGAAATTATACCCTTCAGCGTCTAAATTTACTTATTGAATTACCACCCCTTCGAGATCCGCTTAATATCTTCATTGGAGTAATTTTGTAAAGTAAGTAAAATTTGGCTAATTTTTTTGGATGTTTCTTTGAGTCTATTCTTTAACCAACTAACCAAGCCTGTGTCAATTGATCAATCATCATTCGAGCGACCACTGAAACGTGCATTGGTGAATTTTCGTTTCGCTTGCCGGCCTTGATTTCCTTGCCAATCTCATCATTTCGATCCGCACTAAATGCAGTTGTCAGATTAACATTTTCAACTCGAACATCACTTTCAAGAAGATAGTCGAGCTCTTTTTGCTTCATCTCTGAAAAATCGGAAGTCCCATGCAAAACAATAGCATTGATGTTACCAATTGCTTGAACATGGTGCTTTTCAGCATATGCCCGAATATTTTTAACAGCGTCCATACTACCGTAAGTTAAGCAAACGATATAGTCAGCCGTGTCAGGAAGAGCTTTTTCAAATGCTTCAGCATCGTTAACATCAACCTTGATATGGTGAATATTGTCACCCTTAACTGATTCTCTATCACTTCTGCTAGTCACATAAAACTCTGATTCAGGGTCGCGTTTAACCCACTGTTTTGTAATTTCAGTTCCGATGTACCCGTTACCACCAACAAGAATTACCTTTGACATCAAAAAATCCACCTTTCAATTCACTTTTTCTCTGCTGAATCATGATCAGCAGCTAACTGATCCTGATACTTAGCAATGCTACCTGAAACGTCATTCAACGTATCCAAAATGAGCTTTTGTTGCTCACCTGAGAGTTTGGCCAAGTTATTATTGATTTCTGCGTAAAGGTCCTGATGAAGTGATTCATGAGCATCAAACACTTGCATCCCCTTTGAGGTCAGCGACAATAACTTTTCCTTTTTATTTCCATCAGCGTAGTTGATTTTAATCAGATTCTCTCTCCGCAAGTTCTTGATTTGCTGGGAAACGGCACCTTTAGTTATCCCAAGTCTATCAGCTATCATTGTTACGTTTGAATTATCATAATTACCAATCGTAACTAAAAGGTGTAATGCACGCGTACTGATCTGCACATCACCTAAGATGTTAATCGGTACCTTCTGAATATGGTCCATCTGGTTGTTGACCTTGATAAAGGATTCAATCAACCGTTTCAAAACGTCATTAGAAATCATTATGCCTCCCAAGTTAACTATATTAAGTATAGTTTATCTCTAAACAAATATAGTATACATCTAAACAATAATTAATCAATAACCCGTCCGGAAAAACTATTTTTCGTGGAGCATAACAATGTCAGTCAACCAATTACTAAATTCAACTAATAAATGAACCGCGTGCTGTCTAATAATAAAGTTTGGTAATATTGCTGGAAATTCAACCTGCAAGCGAGCGTGGAATCGATTGCTTTCATCGGTCATTTCATGACGAACACCACCAATTATAAACCCATCGTCTAGCTGGCCAGTTCCAACCGCTTGATAGGTAAAGCTCCTATTCCGTTTTGTCTTTAGTCCCTTTTCCTTACCGTATAGTAACGTAAATTGGTTAGCAATCCTTGTCCCGCCAGTCATTTCGACCACCGTCTGATCACTAGCTGAACCGGTACTATAAAAGTGATTTGGATTAGCCTTGAAATTATAATACTGATTTTGACTACTATTTTCAGTCATCATCCGATTAAACGTTGAAATAATCTCTTTGGCAGAAATTGGACTGTTATCTAAATAAATATCAGCAATCGCCACCTTATTCCGTTTCAAAGATGTGATTACCCCAACCTTTGATGCCAAGTTTGCCAGCTTAGTTTGGCTTTCTAGGGCGTCCTTGAGGGTATCCTGACCGACTCTAATTTTCTCAGCAATCACCGCTGTCTTCATATCCACAAGCGGCATCTCCGCAGTTAGTTTCAAATCCGTGCCGACTAGTTTATTAAGTAGCTTAGCCGTCTTTAAGTACTCCCGTCGCTGCCACTCCTGTAGATCTTTAACCGAAAAGTGTTCGGCACCAATAGAAAATGTGAACGGTAAGGTGCTTAGTCGATTCTCGGCGGCTTTCACCTTGGTGTATAAATCATCCATGATATGTCCCTCCTCTAGGTTATGTTATTACCCTTTATATAATAGCAGGATTCGGGAAAAAGCAAACAATTCCTGGCCACCTCACAGTTAACTATCCTAACTGTGAGCAAGCCATTGTTTGGAGGCTTGAATTTAAACCTTAAGTGCAACAGCGACTAAAAAAATTCCTGTCTGGATCAATCAACGAACACAACCTATTTAGTGGCGATTGGCTTGGCTTGTCGAAGATTGAGAATGGCAAGCTAAAGGCAGAAGGCACTTTTGAGGGTAATGGATATTAATTAAGTCTAACTTAAAAAACTATAGTTACAAACAGAATTAGCTCACGAGTAATGACCCAACTGATGTACCGTTTGGGAATGCTCGTGAGCTAATTTTATTTTTTGAATATAATTGCCTCTAAGTCACACATCCTAATGCAAATCTAGACTGTGCTTTTGTATTTTATCCATTCTTTTTCATCGATTGATAAATCTATATTCCAACCGTTGTTTGTCCTGTTGTTTTTGGCATTCGAAATGCAATTACTAAGTAACGAACTGCAAATAACGTGCAAATAATTCCTAAAACTGTGAACCAGCTACCATCCAGTGGAGGAATAAGGGTCGCAAAGAATCCCAGTCCCTTTGGCAGGAAAGTAAATATCGTGCCAGACAAAGTGAACCATCCAAGCATAATTGTTCCATAGCGTCGACTTCCCATTTCCTGGAGCTTAAATGAAACAGCCAAGGCAAGAATTGCATTCGTAGACATCATGAGAATTAGACACATTTGGTCACCAAGTCCCAATCGAATGAGGAAAAACAGTGAGAACCCTAATGCATATCCAACTATACCATAACGCCATCCCTCACCTGTAGACACATCGTGTTTAAGATATTTTTTCCAAATAGTATTTCTTTCATATTTAACTGAGTAATACAATGAAAATATCTCAATTCCCACAAATGCCACGCAGCCTGCCCATAAAACCTCGAACAGCCAAAAATGAATTGTGGTAAACCACTGATGAAATAATAATGAAAACGTCAGGTCATGGCCAAAATACCAAGCATGCATCCAAAAATAAAAAGGTGCTTCCTTACCCTTAACCTGCATCACCATGCTAGTAATATACTGTGCGAATCCGAATGCATATGTCATAAATGCCATCAAAACTGCGGCTGACTCATTATGATATACAATGGACATCACTTGATTAATCGTATACATATTGTCATCTCCTTTACCTATATGAATTAGTAAATCATATATTTTAGACAAGTTCGCTACAAATACGAAACAAGTGTGTATTAGTGTTGAAGTTTACATTTTTTGTACCCCTAAAGATGCCTACGCCTTCGACCCTATGGCTTTCGCCCTAACTAAAACACTTGAAAATAATCGTTTTGCGTACCTAGAATTCCTAGGAACAATCAGCTTTCAATAAATTTGAAAGCCAAGTGAGCACAGAAGAAAGGCCAGCAGACGCATATAGCTTTGCTGGCCGATAAATAGTATTCTCATAAATTAGTGTTGTATTTAGATAAGAACCAATCGTTATATTTTATATGTTTGGACTAATATGCAGATCCCCAACATATCAACATTTTGTACTTATGCGTCCCCCGAGAATCGAACTCGGATCATGAGGACCGAAATCTCATGTGATATCCATTACACTAAGGACGCCTTACGATTACTAATTATAGGATTCTACGGTTGAAAACTCAACCACCTAATGATGGGTTAAGCAAACGCTGAATCATAAATGGCCAACGGAGTGAATGTAACAATATCAATTGGTTACCGTCCTTTATTGATTCCGCTGCCGCTAATCACAAAAGTCCATATGACCTTCAGCCATGAAATTGTTCTTCCAAGCGTCAAGCTTGGTTAGAACAAGGGTAGAGTTTGAGACTACAGGCTCAAACCTATCCCCATGGCGTTCCAAGGTCAATATGGACTGTGATTAGTAAAACATCATAAAAACAATATAAAAAGGAGGGCTTCCTATCCCTCCTTCGCTATTTCATCCGCCGAATCCGCCAAATACGCAAAAACCGCATCTGCGTTTGCCTTAAAATCCTCAATCCAATCGGTGGAGAAAGGGTCAACCGTATGAGTCTTCTTATCCGTTATCCCATACACACCCAGTTCTCCATCCACCAGTTTTGCCGTATCATAATGACCCTCTTCGGCCTCATCAAGATACCCCTGGAACGACTGCAAAATCGTATCGTAAATAACATCTTCCACAGTTGCTTCCTTGCCAGCCGCTTTCAGCTCGCTGACCTTTTGATTTACTTCGTCCATATTCAAAGGAACATCTAATTCCATGCATAATTCCTCCATTCTTTTGTCAATTAGATTATACTACATGAAAACGTAAACCTTACTTGCATTTCGAAATGGTTTAGCTGACTATTGAACTAGAGATAAATTTGGCAGGAGGTAGCGACAATGAGTCATTTGATCACAGTTCAAGAATCACGAGATCTCGATAAGAAAACAATTGAGGAAATTGGTATTCCATCCCTCGTTTTGATGGAGCGGGCCGCCCTTGGTATCTATAATGATATGCAAACTAACCCAGAGTTAGACTTAACCAAAACTCTGGTGCTGGTCGGCAACGGTAATAACGGTGGTGATGGGCTTGTTGTGGCTCGTTTGTTATATACCCACGGCTACGACGTTGACTTATTATTGGTCGGCAATCCTGACCACTCCAGTGAAGACCACCGTGCCCAGCTAAAAGTCTGTCAGTACTACCAGATTCCAATCGTTGATACTGACACTGACTTCAATGACTACACGACCATTGTTGATGGCCTCTTTGGTAGCGGCTTGGCTCGTGACGTTGAGGGCGAATACAAAGACGTGATTGCCAAGGCCAACGCCTCAACCGCTAAGATTCACGCTATCGACATCCCATCAGGACTGAATGGCGATACTGGTAAAGAAATGGGAATTGCCATCAAAGCAGCATCCACCTCAACTATCGCTTACGAAAAAGTTGGCATGGCAAAACCAGAAGCAACTAATTTTACCGGCAAAATATTTGTCGATGATATCGGGATTTACCGAGGAACTAAATTTGATAATGATTAACCAATAAATTAATATTAGATTAGTATCTACCTTAATTTCGGAGGTGCCAGAATGGCAGACAAAAAGAATCAGGGTTACATGAACGTTAAGGACGCGGATCCCGACATTATTGTGGATCTGAAATACGCAACTGACGATAACTTCACCCATCAAGTGGTATACGATTTTGATCAAGCAATTTCGCGAATCGATACCGTTAATAAACTAGCCAAGGCGAGTGCTGCTCTCAAACCACAAGGATATCGCCTTAAGATTTGGGACGCATACCGACCAACCTACGCTCAACGCCGGCTATTCGAAGTATACCCTGACCCTATCTGGGTTGCTGAACCGGATCCAAATTTCAGTCACCAAAAGGGCGTCACCTTCGACATCACGTTGACGGATAAGGACGGCAATGATTTAGAAATGCCAACACCGTTTGACGACTTTTCTGGCTTAGCCAAACGTAACCAGACTGCTAACTGGACAAAGGAAGGTCTCAAGAACTACACCATTTTAAATGATGCAATGACCGCAGCCGGATTCACCGGTTACGAAAATGAATGGTGGGACTTCCGCGACACAGATGCGGATGAATTCGGTCCCCTCGAAGTTGATCCAAAAGATTATTAATAGAAGAAATAGGAGTTTTAAAATGAAAATTGCTATCGTAGGTGCGGGACCTCGGGGAGTTCTCGTAGCCTCATCCCTATTAAACCAATACAAGCACCGAACTAACCAATCCGAAAAACTAGAGATCAAGTTATACGACCCATATGGAATTGGCGGTCGCGTTTGGCGAACTGACCAGTGGGAAGGTCTGATTATGAATTCTCCCGCTGACCAAGTTTCCCTATTCACAGACAGTTCAGTCAATACCAAAGCAACGATTTTTGACGGTCCATCCCTGTACGAATGGCTTGCCACTGACGAATCAGAATCCTTCATGAAGGAAATTGGCTTTGAGGAGACCACCATTTGGGGAACCAAAGTTATCAAGGGGAATGAATACCCCGCTCGAATTCTTTATGGTGCGTACATCCAGTGGGTTTTCAAGGAATTACAAACTAAGGTGCCACATAACGTCAGCCTTGAAGTGGTCAAGAGTCAGGTAATCAACCTTTCTAACGAAACAGATGACCAGGTGTTAGTTGAAACTTCAGAAAAAAGTGAGGTCTTCAATAAGGTAGTTATGGCCCTCGGTCAACAAGATAATTACCTCAATGATGAGGAACAAAAGCTCGCGTCATACGCAGAGGAACACGATTTAACTTACCTGCAACCAACTCATCCGGGCGACGTAAACGTTGATGATTTACCAGCCGGTGAACCAGTTTTGATTAGAGGGTTATCACTCTCCTTTATTGACTACGTTTCAGAACTAACGATTGGTCGGGGTGGCCGTTACATCGAAAACGATGATGGCAACCTGTTCTACCAACCATCTGGACGGGAACCCAAAATCATTGCTGGCTCTCACCACGGTATGCCATACTATCCAAAACCAATCAGTGAAAAACGGTACGGGGAAATGCTCAAGCCCGTATTCCTAACGGACGAAAATATTGAAAATAACCTTGAGAACGGCAAATTACCGTTTGAAAAGTTCCTCGATCTTTTAAAACTCGACTTGCAGCTCAATTACTATACTCGTCTAATTGATGACGCCTACCCATTTAAGAGTGCTACTGAATTCAAACGCGCATTCATTGATGCAACTGATAAGCAAGCCGTGATTGATAGCTATGGTTTCAGCGAAATGGATAGTTTTGATTGGGACTACATCAACGATCCATTTAAAGACGTCCAAATGATTTCGACAACTGACTATCAAATGGTTCTTGTTGATTGGTTAAATTCAGTTTATAGTGACGCGATGAAGGGATCCAAGTCAGGCCCAATCACCTCAACCCTTGAACTACTGAGAGATTACGTGCCAACCTTTAGAAAGTTAGTTGCGGAACATCGTTTTTCAAATGATGAGTTTGTTCGCGACTTCCGTGGTAGTTTTCTCCGTGACCGAAACTTTCTTGCGGTCGGTGCCCCAGCCTTACGAACTGCTCAGCTATCAGCTTTGATCAGAGCCGGTATCGTTACTGTGATGGCTCCCGGAATGGAAGTTAAACCTAAGGACGGATGGTTCGTTGCGGGCTCACCAAAACGGAATACCGATGTGTTCAAATCATCAGTATTAATTGAAGCCAGAGTACCAAAGGCGGACATTGAGAACACATCGAACCCATTGCTCGAAGAATTAAAACGGAACGCAATGATTCACGAACGGTCACTTAAGGTGCGTGACGAGGACACTGGCCTGTTTGCTGTCGATGTCAACGAAGACACGGACCAAATGCTGACATCAACAGGAACACCTCAACCATCTATTTATATTTGGGGCGTTCCTCTTGATGGGATTCGGTTTGCCACAACGGCGAGCCCACGCCCTGGTGTTAATGATCCAAACTTCCAGACCGCTGATAAACTGGCGGGATTGATGCTTGGATTGGAAGTTGCGGATGACGTAAGAATGATGTAAAAACATCTACAATTAATAAAAACAAAAAGAGAAGGCTAATTTTCTTGAAAGTGAAAATTAGCCTTCTCTTTTTTGATGTGATTATTTTACTTGTTTTCTAACTCTATTCAAAATTATCAGGGCCACAAGAGCGGCAACAGTATACAACATTCCACCCACTCCTAGTGACTTCAATCCCAAACTGGTCAGCATCACCGAACCCGTTGCGGAACCAACTGCGATTCCTAGGTTACTAAAAATTGAATTAAGTGACGATGCCAAGACCACTGATTGAGGGTAGTCCTTTTCAGCAACTGCCAAGTAAAACAGCTGAACTGGTGAGTTTTGGAGATACATAGTAAAGCCAAGAACGATTAGTGATAGCAATGCCACCCATGGTAAATTGAACAACAGTGGTAAGGCAATCAACGCAACTGCTTGTAAAACATAAACTTTTTCAATCGTTTTCAAACCATCTCGATTAGCTAACCGACCGCTCACTTGATTACTTGCAAGGGACGCAAACCCATAGACAAACAGGAATGGAGTTACAAACGCAACTTGGAACTTTAACCCTTCCGTAACGATTGGTCTTAGGTAGGTATAAGCCACGTACACCCCACCAAGGTTAAGGGTTGGCAGTAAGATTCCCAAAATAATTCGTTTGTCTTTGAACATTGCCAGTTGCGACTTAAGTCCTTTTGACTCACCCTGCCGAAGTTCGGTTGGAAGGGAGAATGCAAATAAAATCATAAGGACAATCGTCAACCCAACAATCAGCCAGAAATCCAGTCGCCAACCAATTTTTTCACTGACCCAGGTTCCAATCGGCACGCCGAAGACTGAAGCGATACTGAAACCAGAGAATACCCAAGACACTAACCACGCCCGTTTTTCCATTGGGGCAATGACGGCCGCATAGGTAATGGCGATTGAAACGGTGATTCCAGAAACCATCGCGGTTAAAATTCTTGAAATTGATAAAATTGCAAAATTAGGAGCCACTGCCGTCATCAAATTAGCCAGAGTAAATATTCCCAGTAACAACAACATCACTCGATACAGACGGTGCGAACCAACCGCAACCGAAAGAACCGGCGTAATAATGGCATAAACAATCGCAAACAGCGTCACCAAAAAGCCAACTGAAGATATCGCGACGTGAAAGTCTCCTGCCAGGTCGTTGATGATTCCGACCATAATAAATTCGCTCATTCCCAGCATAATGCCGATTGACACGAGAATGACGCTTTGAGTACCAAACTTTTTCATCTGATTCTCCTTTCACTATTTAATTTTGTTATTAAGACACAATTCACCATGATAAAGGAAAGCTTGTGAAAATGAAACCCCTAAACCAGTCAAAATAGTATGCTTTTCGCGTAAAAAAAGATCAAGCTACTTGAATACCAAGACTTGATCTAACTTTATTTATCTACCTAATTGTACTGTCCCTCAACACTTTGCCATGAAATTGGCTCAGTGGTGATTGCGTACCATACCTTAACATTATGTAATTTGGTAGTTTTGATTTCCGTACCCTTAGGACTTGGTTTCTCGCCGTTACTAAGAATCCGTCCGTATGAGAAGTAATGATGAGCATTGATTTTTAGTGATGCTGACTTTCCGTTCATCATTTGGTTCTTGGTGTAGAAGTTACCATTAGTCTTACCGTAACCAAGCAGTGCTTTCTTTCTAGTTCCAAACATAAATGAATCATTGGTTGTGGCTCCCATTATCACTTGGTACTTCCCCTTATTCAGGTTAATTACCCGTACCGATTTTGAATCTAATTTTTCCTTGGTATTCGTCGGAATCGATTGACTAAGCACTCGTGATGCCGATTGTTTATGGCTGATGTAGCCGGGAAGCGTGAAGCCACTAATTAAACCAACGGCAAGAACGGCAACGAATAACCAGGTGAATCCCTTTGCTTTTTTGCTCATAAGAATATCGTCTCCAATATAAGATTAAAGATTTCTAACATTTCATTAGTATATCATTAAATTGTTCTAATTTTTAGACTTTTTTCATACCACTAAAGTTCAAACAACTCTTGAATCAGATTATCATTGACTAGGCCCAAATTCAACGTAACGTTGAAATGTTAGGTGTTTTTTAATAATGAAGGGTGCCGTTGGGTCCTTTTTATATCAATCGATGGTCAAAAAAATGGGACGGAAAACATCCGAAGATGATCTCTGTCCCACAAAGCTACTTCTATCATAACTACTTGGCTTCTACCTTCATAAACGACTTATCGGGAATTCTAATCAAATTGAACCGATTAGCCTGACGGCCGGCGTGCAACCCAATTCCGTTAATGAAGTTCTTCTTATAAGTTGTCGTTACGGTACCAACCCAAGCATTCTGATACCTAGAATCCAAGTGTGTTAACCACTCTTTATTCCACTTATACGCCTCTGCTGGTACGCTTAACGGATTCTTGCCATAGGAAATCGTGGCGTCACTACTAAATACCTCGAACTTACCACCATCAACGTAGTATGTATAAGTTTGGATTGGCTTGCGTCCCTTAGAATTTGAGATCGTAACGTAGTGCGAATTTTCACCATACTGCAAGATAAGTGGTTTGTATTCGTATGATGTTGTTACCGCGTTTTTGTTTAATTTGGCAACGTCCTGGAAGAAAGTAGCGTACGACATTCCCCATAACGCCAGTAAGAAAACTACCAGTTCAATTGCCGACCGGGTGAAGTTCTCCCAAGTAAACGTCTTTTTCTGCGTCACAATCAGTTTTAGCCGTCGTGCGCGCATATCGTGGATCATCCATATCAGATAAACGATAAGAATGAGCCATAGTCCCATCCCTACCAGGTTCCATGCTGACTTCATGATGTATCTCCTTTTAATGTGATTGCCTTTAGTTTACACTATTTATAACCATTTTTAAAACAACAACCAAATGAATGTAGGTGAATTGCTGTGTGTACAAGTATAACCCTGAAAACTTTAACCGACAGTATGATTGCTGGTCGCACAATGGACTTCCCAGTCAATGCAGACTGGCGCCCCGTTTTAATGAATAGTGAAACCTACCCAACGGTCCTAGAAGGAACTCGTCCCATCAAGTATCCATACATTGGTGGTGGTCGGATGGTCGATGACCGTGAGCTACTAGTAGCCGATGGCGTTAACGTTGCTGGGCTTAGCTGTTCTGAGCTGATGTTTCCGCTGAAAGCCAGTTATAATAGCGAACCCGCAACGGGCAAACTAAATCTAACTCCTCAGGACTTTTTGTTCTGGGTTCTCGCTGAACACGACACCATCGCAAGTCTTAAGAAGGGCCTTGACTCCGTCCACTTGGTGGGCAAAGAATGGCTGGCTGGCAACGAAGTCTTCTCGTTTCACTGGATCATTCAGGATAAATCGGGGGCCACTTTAATCGTCGAACCAATCAACCACCAGCTTCACGTGATTGATTCTCGTCTTGGCGTGCTGACTAACTCCCCAACCTACGAGCAACACGTCAATAACCTCGGTGATTACCTAGGCATCCAACCGACTGACCCTAACTTCGACGAACAGGTTATCGCTAAATCCCGCCAGTTAGTTACCAATCACCAAGTCCCAGAAGCTACCAACACGCCAACGACCAGATTTCTACACGCTGCTATTAAAAAGCTCGGCACGCCTCGAAGTGATAACGCTGAAGTTGCCGTTAACTTCGTGTTTGAAACCCTCCATGAAGTCGCAATTCCGTTCCACCCATCAATGAACGACCATCCCAACTTCAACTACACCCACTACATTTCAGCGTGGGATAATACGAGTCTGAGTTACTACTTTCAGGATCGAAACGCCAGTGACTGGTCATCATTTTCCTTATCAGAATTACTTAAAACCGAGCCAAAGCAGAATCGGTTTCTAGCCTAAATACTCGTCAATTTTCTTTTGCACGGCTTTCTCGTCATTAGTTAGCTCAAGAACATTAGGCACCATCGCCGTTAGGTCAGGCGCAGCATTCTTAACTGCGTAACCTTCACCAGCATCACTAATCATCTCGTAATCATTGCCGTTATCACCAAACGCAGCTACATCATCAAAACTAAGTTGCCACTTTGCGAGCAGCTCATCAATGGCGGCGGACTTGCTGACTCCTTTTAGCATGATGTCGATGCCGTTCATTCCTGATGACACAGCGACTAGCTTCCCACCAAACTTTTTGTTAACTTCAAGGGCCATTTCCAAAGCGTTAGCATCCTTGAACAAGACATCGACCTTATAAACAGCATCAAAAATCATCTTAAGGTCAGCAACTGCCTGCATATCTTCGTAGAAGTACTTGGTTGCCTTGAACTCATCGGAGTCGGCTGGCATGTTGTTATACGAACCATTGCGGCCGGCTAGTGTTACCTCAGCATTGGCAAACTCTGGTTTAGTTTTGAACCAATCAAGTAATTGATGAAGTAACAATGGGTCGATGATCTCTTCTTTTACAATGATACCGTGTTCGTCAACGGTAAGGGCGCCGTTATCACAAATATATGAAATTGGGCCACTATTTTTGCTAAAGGTCTTTAGTTGGTGCGAATAGGGATTGCTACTGGCTGAGATGAAGTGCATCCCCTTTGCTGCCATCTTATCCAGCTGAGTTTGAAATGCTTCCGTATCAAACTCACCCTTGCTATCTAAAAATGTGCCGTCCATGTCGGCTGCGATTACTTTTACCACAATAGTTCCTCCTAAAGTGAATAATAACTGTACTAACTATCATTTTACCGCAGGCCGTTTTAATAATGAATTGCTAAAATTCAAATAATTTTGTATACTAACAGGGATCATACAACTATCTGGGGTGCCTTTAGGCTGAGATAAAACCCATCGAACCTGATCTGGCTAGTACCAGCGAAGGGAGCATAATCCGTTGTATTTATAATGGAAAAATTGCATTTACGATGATTTTTAATTCAGTCCGGGACTCTCAGTCTCGGGCTTTTTTTCGTCGTAAATTCAATCTGCTTAACATTTCTCCATAGTTTGTATGAAATACTTTTTGGAGGTCTTGTTTTATGGAAAACAAGAAACAAAGTCAGTGGACTTTACGCAATATCATTCTCATTGCGTTGATCGCTATTTTTACCGGTATCATCTTTTGGGGAGCAGGTTTTCTTTACACTGCTTTAACTGTTGCCCTTACCCCAATGGGAATGGCACCTTTTGCCAACGATATTCTCATGGGTCTTTGGACAATGGCTGGCCCACTATCTGGGTTCTTGATCAGAACTTACGGTTCAGCCTTTATCGGTGAGTTTCTAGGTTCAGCCGTGGAAGTATTCATGGGTGGCCAATGGGGCGCCGGCGCCTTTATTTCTGGTTTAGTTCAAGGAGTCGCCTCAGAATTAGGCTTCGCCCTCACCGGTTACAAGAAGTACAACTGGGTTGGCCTTAACGCCTCAATCTTTACCACAGTTGTTGTAACCTTTGCTTGGGACATGATTAAAAACGGGTACATGCACTACTCGATCATCATGCTTCTCGGTTTGTTCATAACCAGATATATTTCAACATTCATTTTTGGAGGATTATTGACTAAGGCAATCGTCAACATGCTTGACCGGAGCCACTTATCAGTATCAACCAACTAAAGGAGAGTAACATGGCTGACGTTTCGGTAACTAACTTTAGTTTTAAATACAATCAAGCTAACACTAATACGCTTGAGGATGAGAACCTGACCTTTCAAACCAATCACTTTTCCCTATTGTCGGGGCCTTCAGGAAGTGGCAAAACCACCCTCTTGAAGTTCATTGCGGGCCTTTATCCTAAATTCGTCGAGGGCAATGCAACAGGGAGCATTCAATTTGACGGTAAGGATATTACCAGCATTCCGGCCAGCGACCGCAACCAGCTCGTTGCCATGATGTTTCAAAACCCTGACCAGCAATTTGCCATGAATACGGTCAAAGCTGAGATGACTTTCGTTCTCGAAAACATCCAGACTGACCCAGCTAAGATGGATGACATCATTGATAACGCACTTAAGTTTGTGGGAATCAGTGATTTGAAAAATCGGGAAATCAATACCCTCTCGGGCGGCCAAAAGCAGAGGCTGGCACTCGCCTCAATCATTGCGATGGACTCAGAGGTAATCGTCCTCGATGAGCCGTTTGCTAGCATCGACTATGATACGCGGGTGGATTTGATTGCTAGACTAAAACAACTTCAGACGGAACACGGCAAAACAATAATTCTTTCAGACCATGATCTCAGCAACTACAAAGAAGTCATTGACGACTTCTTCTATCTTGACCCAGCTACCCGCCATATAGCTAAGTTAAATAACACTCAAAAAAATGCATTCTTTCAAAGATTTGAACAAACAAAAATAAAAGAAACAGTAGTTGCTGAACCAAGCGCCAGTGATCCTAAGATTATCAACTTTGCCGACTTTAATTTGAAGCCCCACGGTGATTCGCTGCTCCAGCTCAACGGTTTTAATTTCTATCGGGGGAAAACGACTTTAGTCACTGGGGAAAACGGGATTGGTAAATCCACCCTGTTTGACGCAATGACGAGGCTAACGAAATATCAGGGAACAATTTCGTATGCCAAGAAGAACATCGCCAAAATCAAACCGTTGAAGTATGCCCAAAACGTCAGCCTGTTGTTTCAAGATGCTGAAAGTCAGTTCTTGAACATTACCGTTAAGGAAGAACTGGATTTATCGTTAAAGAATCGTTTCACTACCAACTACTCTGAGGATAATATCAACCAGATGCTTGGGGAACTACATCTGGATAACAGAATGGACCAAGTCGTCTATTCGTTAAGTGAGGGGCAGAAAAAGAAACTGCAAATTCTCGAAATGTTGATAATGAATCCCCCAGTATTGTTACTGGACGAGCCCTTGAAGGGACTTGATTATGATTCATTGAGAACCATTGTCGGCTACCTTAAGGACGCAAAGATCCGCTTTAACCAAACGCAGATAATTATCAGTCACCAATTTTCAGGGATAATTGACCTGATTGATTATCATGTTGATTTTGCGGCTCATAATCTAACCTACCAGGAGGTCTTGAAATGAATCCTGGCTTGAAACTCTTTCTAGTCGTAATTTTGGCACTAGAGGTATCGTTTACCCAAAGTCTAATTGTCAACCTAGTGTTGATTGGGGTCAGCCTCCTTTATTTACTCCTTCATAGGATGTCCCCAAAACAATTTCTCGGGTTGATCTTCTGGCCACTATTTCCAGCGCTTGGGTTGTTCGTTTCCCAATGGCTGTATGGTGACGCTGGCATTCACTTTGCGTTTGTCCTATTTACGCGGATCTATGCCTACGTATTTTTGGGCGCTACGTTTACCATCACGACCAATATTACCGACCTATCGCTGACCCTTGAACAGGACTTTAAGTTGCCTTCCAAGTTTGCCTACGGGGTGTTGGCAGCGTTCAACTTAATGCCCAAAATCATTTCTGAGGTCAAAACAATTAAAACAGCCGCGTTAATGCGGGGTGAGGTACTCCACTTCTGGACGCCAACCCTATATTTCAAGGCAATCCTCGCTTCGATTCAGTGGTCACAAAACCTGGCGGAGGCCATGACGTCACACGGTTTTGTGGAAAACCAAGAACGAACCCATTATCAGGTGATTAGAATCACCGCAATGGACTGGTTGCTGTTTGGAGGCGGACTGATCATTGTAAATTTGATGTTCGTATTTATTCATTATTAAAAAATAGAATTAGCTAAATTAAAAATCCGATGAAGATGAGATAGCAAGCATATAAAGATGCTTTTGATATCTCATTTCATCGGATTTTTATCCATAATTATCTATACTTGCTGTTACTACCTTACTAGAACCACCTTACCAATCATCCTACCACTTTCAACTAATTCATGAGCTCTCCTTAAATTAGCGGCATTAATTGGCGATAACGTCTTAGTCTCAGTTGGTTTTAACTTCTTATTATCCAGTAAATCCGCAATATGATTTAATATTTTATGCTGAGTAATCTCGTCATCAGTGCTGTAGTAAGACTTTGAATACATCCACTCCCATGCAAACGTGACTCGTTTCTTTGTCATCTTTTTTAGATCAATTGGATGCTTATTCTCCGTGATTGATGCAACTCTACCAGAGGGTTTAATTAAATCAGCCATTTCATTCCAGTGCTGATCAATATTATTTAGTTCGAGAATATAATCAACGTTTTTAACTCCAAGTCTATGAACTTCAGTTACAAGATTATTGCGATGATTTGCAACCAAGTCAGCACCGTGGGCAATAACCCACTTTTTAGTTTCCTCACGTGAAGCCGTAGCTATTACTCTCAACCCAGCAAGTTTTGCAAGCTGGGTAGCAACTGAACCAACTCCCCCTGCACCATTGATAATCAAAATAGTCTTATGACTGTTGACTTGTCTGTCATTAGGATTGATTTGTAACTTCTCGAACAATGCTTCCCATGCGGTTAAGGATGTAAGAGGCATTGCAACAATCTCTGGATTAGACAGGGTTGTAGGTGCTCGGCCAACAATTCTCTCATCAACCAACTGATAATCGCTGTCACTTCCTGCACGCTTGAAATCACCGGCATAAAAGACCTTATCTCCTTCTCGAAAAAGAGTAACTTCTGAGCCAATCTTCTTTACGGTACCAACTGCATCCCATCCAATTACTTTTGGTGTTTTACGAATTCCTCTTCCAAAGCGCCTAACTCCGGTATCAACCGGGTTTACGGAAACTCCTTCAACTTGCACTAAAAGATCATGTCCGTTCGGCTGAGGAATCGGTTCCTCAAAATCAATTAGACTAGCTTGGTTATTAATGGGTAGATGTTGCTTAAAGCCAACTGCTTTCATTCTAATCCTTCCTTTCTTCAGGATTAGAATAGGCCATACACCTTACGAAGACAATCGTGAAATTTTTGTTACCTAGTAACATTTTTTTCACTAGTCGTACTTAAAAAAAGAACTATAATTAGATTCAGGAAACACTCTGGAGGGCTGAAAATGGAATCAAAAAGGCATATCTACGACTGTGATGAGGGGTGTCCAATTGAAAGCACTCTGCAAATTATATCTGGTAAATGGAAAAGCGTTATTATATATCATCTGATCAAGGGTGATGCAACTCACTTTGGCGAATTACTACGAAGTATGAGTGATTGTTCGAAGAGAATGTTAGCTTTGCAACTAAGAGAATTAGAAAAAGATGGGGTTATAGATAAAATATTAATTCCATCCTTACCGGCAACAACCAAATATAAACTAACAGAATTCGGCAAAACCCTAGAACCAATAATCATGACCATGGAGAAGTGGGGAAACTATTATAATCAAACTCATTCTGAGAATAAAAAGGAGGCTGGGACATAAGTCACGCCGATAAATAAACTGGACCATATTTTCCATGATTCTTCGGAAAATATGGAACTTAGTCAAATCGTATTGATGAAGTTTCTGAAGCATCGCCGAAAGGTGATGCTTTTTTTGTCTAATCATGAATCAATCTGATTCTGATGAATAAATGGGCCATATTTTTAAAGCCATAACAAC
>NZ_CATNVB010000031.1 GCF_951230165.1 Lentilactobacillus sp. Marseille-Q4993 | reverse complement strand
ACCAGCATCTTCTTTACAACAGAAATAACGGCGTTTCAAGATTAAAATCACTGTGCTTCCAATCGCTCGTGGATACCGGACGGTTGTCTTCCGCCAACCATATTTGGTTATTTGACCTTCATTAACAATTCCACAGTGTTCACAAGCCTTAGGAACATAATCAAGCGTAGCTTGAATCCTAGTCACACCATCATTACCAACCGAACTATCAATCAAAGTTATTTTTTCATCTTTTATATTTAATAAATCTTTGCTAATATTATCCATGCGGAGTCCTTTCTTTGAACGCTTTTAGTAGGGTGGTTTAAAACGGAGGGTCTCCGTTTTTTGTGTACCTTTAGAATATACAAAAAATCTGCTATCAGTGATAGAAAAATCTATCACCAACAACAGATATTGTAGAACCATTTTATTTTCCTGAAATTTACTACTGTTTTTTTGTGTTCTTCCATAATTGCGCTTATTTTTTTAAACGAAGAGAGAAAGCCAACAGTTACAACATTTAACAAGCACCCGGCTTAAAACAAAGACCCAGCCCTAATTTCGACCTGAAATTAAGGCTGGGCTTTTACATCCATTTTATTAACAATCTAATTTTCTAATTCAATGGCGTCGACGATTTTACCAACTCCGCCGGCCACAACATCAACAAATATCCATAGCCATCCTGGTCGAACGACAAACTCTCACATTCCCGCTTGCTGGTAAAGCCATAGTAGTGAATATCACTCGGGCTGATACTGCCATCCCTCACCTCTTGAGTCGGAATCGACGTTAAAATATCATCCGAAACAAAATACAACCTGTCATTCTTAGCATTGTAGCTAATCCCTTGGTTTGGCGAACCACCACGACTCTTTAGGTACGATGGAGCTGCTTGAAATTGAACATCATGCTTATCAAGGCGACCAAAGAAGAACATCATCCCCAATCCAGTTTTCCGGCACCAGTATGCGTTACCTTGCTTATCAAACGTCAAGGTGTGGAGCTGATAATTATCAGAATCGCCATAAAACATCTTGAAATTATATTCCCGAATCGGTTTCAAATTATCGGTGTTCATCTCAATTACGTCATTATTCTCACTCTGATTTTCTAAATCCGTAAGCGTATTATCCTTAACGATATATAGGTGTTGGTTTTGCGGATTAAACGATAATGTCTGCCCGTGACCAATATCGATTTGTTGACTAATTTGGGCTGCCGCTGCAATCTTCTCGTTCTTAAACAGTTCACTGTTCTCTTGCTTGATCGCCTTTATCTTCTTTTCAGCTTTAGCGATTGCTAGTTTGATCACTCGCTTATCGTGCTTATCACTAACCACTCCTAATTTAGCGTTAAGGGCCTTTATCTTTAGTTTAGGCTGCTTCATTTCGTTAAAGGCATTTTCGTAGTCCTGATTATGAGCCAGCCCCTCGTTTGTATACGGGTTGAAATAGTTAAACGCCCGCCATAGCGCCATTGTATCCTTACCAACTCCGAGTTGTTGCAGCTTTTGAAGATTGTACTCCACGATTACTCCTAGGTTGGTTTCACTACCGTTTGACTCGATAAAGTAAACATTTCCCTGGTCATCAAGCGTGACGTTTTGGAAATTACCATGCTGATATCCAGTTACATTGAACCCATCGGGTAAGAAAAACTGGGTGGCTAAATTTGTCTGGGCACTGCTATCAGCAGTGGTCTGGTAATTATCAACCGTTGATGGTGAATCAGGGGTCAAAGTATGCTCATTATATTTTCGATCCATATTACCCTTCACGGTCTGATTGTCTATCACGTTAAGACTTTTCTTCTTATATTCCTTTAAAACATTGCCCTTATCAACTTGAGTGATGTTATTAGCTGGGTCAGGAGCATAGATTACGTCCGCTAACACTGTCTGATACCCCAGAGTCATTCCCACCATCACACTCAGCCCAAGAACGGCCATTTTTAGCTGCTTTTTCATTATTAAATCCCTTCCAATCACTGATTTGCTGGTAATACATTCACAGAAACTGAGTCACCAAACTTGGCTGCTCCAATTGTTGATACATCACCAGTTGAGAGCTTGTTCCCGTCAAGCTGATACCCAGTACCATCAAGAGCTGCAACGATTTGACTAGTGATTGCCGCATTGTCATCCTGCTTAAGCGTCCAGCCAGTAGCCGTACTCTCCCCAAGGTCAGAACCTTTTGGAGCCGGATCATCGGCGTCTGTGTTGACGTAATCTATTGAAGTGACTGTTTTACCAGTGTCATTAGCAATCAGTTTGATTCTGACCGCACTATCCGCAATCGTCTTGGTTTTCTTGGCTCCACTCAGATACACCGTATTGCCAAACGAAGTTGTGGCTAACTCCTGCTTCTGCTTAGCCGATAATGTCAGACTGTAACCAGATTTCTTCAACGTATCACTTACATCTTTTTGTAATGCATTTGCGTCATCGTCAGACAAACCAACAAAACCATTATTATCAACCGCCAGCGTATCATTCACATTATTGGCAGTCTTAGTGTAGTTAAAACTACCTAGTACCCCGCCACTATCATCAACTAAATTGACCTTCAGCGAATCCGTCGGGGTGGCATCCGTTGGCAAAGCAGTTAGCGAAGTTTTGCCACCAAACTGGGCTTCAGCTAAAAAGCCATTTTTTGCCGCGCTAATGGTTTCAATCCCATAACCAGTTCCAGCCAAGGCATCTCTAATCAACTTTTGAATTTTCTGTTTATCACTAGCTCGAAGAATCCAAACGGGGGTACCAGATTCAGAGTAGTTGATGCCAAGATAGTCGCCAGCTTCAGCAGCCGGTTTAACGTAATCAACCGCCTTTAAGAGCTGTCCCGCAGAATTTACGATATCAATTCGAATCGCATTATGAGCAATCGGTTTCTCAGCTGGAGTTAAGCCACTATACAGAATCCACCCATTTAATTTACTTTCCGAACTATCAGTGCTTTGAACATACACCCACGTATCACCCTCACGAGTTCGAGTTCCCATTTTAGTGACTTTGAAAGTTTGGTCTTTATACGGGGCTGCATCACCAACCGTCTGCTTAGCCCCTCGGACCGTGCCAAGCGGTTCTGTGTAAGTCAAATTCTTCCCATCGTTAGCGAATCCAGGTGTGGTAATCGTGAATTCATATTTGCTTAGCGAAGTGGGCACACCAATCTGTTTGAACGTCTTAAACGCCTTTAATCCCCCACCAAATTTGCCAGCTTTATTCCCACCAAAAATCCAGCCACGATACTGGTTATCATTCGAAATCACCCGATAGTAAACCCGACCAGTTTTAGTAACTTCTTGATTGGTCGCCACAAAGTTTTGACTAGATGAGCCAACTTTTGCTAGTTGTTTCAACTGGGTGTTGCCAACCATCACTTGTCGCTCCTTGCTGGTTGTTGGTTTGTTATATAACGGTGCCTTGCCCGTAAAAGTTACGTTATTTTTGGCCAAACTAGCATCCAGTGAACTGAACTCTGGTCCACCATGTGAGTTTGCCCGCGAAATCAACGGCGCCGTCACAACCAATCCCAGTGCCCCCACCGATAAAATCAGCGTTCGTTTCCAATTAATAATCACTTTTTCCATCTCCAAATTCATGGTATTAATCTTCGCGAATCCCAATGAAGATACTTTGATTGTACTTGGAAAAGGAGCTCTGAAAACCCGATTAACATAACCTTTACATAGCTTTTACACGATATTTTCATTATGTAAACTACTAGTTACTCGCCGTATGCCTTGCCGTCATCACCTAATATCTGGTATCGTTGATTTAATAGCTTATCGAGGGGAAAAACAAATGGCAAAAAGACGTAGACGTTACAGTAAGAGAACCACCCAGAGTACCATCGCAGCGATTATTGTCCTAGGAATCATCGCTCTTTTTAACGGTGGTTTAAAGGGAAACTTGATTCCGAGTTCAACCCCAAGTCACGAAACTCACACCCAATCAGTTACAAAGACTGACAAGTTAGCCAGTTTAGACTTTAAGTCCGGCGAAAACTCGGTCGTTTATGTAAACAAAAACAAATCAACTTTGAATCCCAAAAGCTGGCAGGAAAACAAAGTTGACTATCAAAATTTAGATCATTATAACCGAACCAGTGGGGCTAATGTTGCTTATTTAGAAAACCGCAACTTAGCGTCAAATGATGACCGTGAACGGCAGTATGTTCGACCGACAGCTTGGCATCAGAAGTTTGTTGACGGCGAGGCGATTATTAATCGAGGCCACTTAATTGCTTACTCCCTTTCTGGCGGGATTAATGCCAACGGTCGCTACGATGGTAGTGAGGCGGGTGACCAGAACAACCCCAAGAATTTATTTACCCAGACCGCATTTTCAAATCAGAAGGTCCAAACTATTTACGAACAAAAAGTTCGCCAGGCACTTTATGATCACCATAAAGTTATTTTCTACGCCAAACCAATTTTCCGAGGTTCAGAACGAATGGCGCGTGGAATCCACCTACAAGCTATCAGTACTGACGGCAGTTTAGACTTTAACGTATACCTATTCAATGTCCAACCAGGTGTGCAGTTCGATTATCAAACTGGGCGTTCTAAGATTGACCGCGATTTCAAGGTAGAAGAACCAAATCAGTAGATACAATCAATAAAACCCATGAGTTTGAGTTGTTCCTCAACCTCATGGGTCTTTTTATTTCTTAATCAATTCCAAATTAGTCCTAACAATCTGCTCGTTAGTCTTAGTCAGCATGTCGTAATCCATCAGATCAGGATTTCTAAACCAATAAACGTAAGAGTTGATAACTCCAAATGACAAATATTGTAGGATAAGCCGATTTTTGCCGTCATTTTCTTCAATATTCAACACATCACAGAGGGTATTAAACAACATCACATGTAAATCATCAATTAGCGAACGGTGGCGATCATTAAGACATAGTTGCCGAAACCCTTTGTAATTGGACATAAGGATCGTATCAAAAACCACCAGTAAATTATCCGCCACTAAATCCGGACTCTGCAACGCTCGATACACTTTAAGTGCTAAAAAATCCCGATAATCTTCAAAAATTTCGTAAATGTTGTCGTAATGCACATAAAAAGTTCGGCGGCTTACATTTGCGTGATTACATAAATCAGTTATAGAAATATTTTCAATCGGTTGCGTTTCCAGCATTTCAAATAACGAACTGGTTAACGCTTCCTTGGTTTTCTCAATCCTTTTATCCATAAAAATCCTTTCAAAAGATATTACACACTTTTACTTTTATTGGTACCAAATACATTGTATTAAGCAATAAGATAAATAACAAGTAAAGTTACTGCAATCATATTATTTTGAAAGGAAAATTATTATGTGGGATTTTTTAAATTCAATTTTTGCAACGTACCACGGAACATCATATTCTTTAAACGACTTCGTAAATGCGCTTAATCCAAACAACCCTCAATATGTACTTACATTAGGGGTCGCAGGACTAACTTTTGCCATCGGCTTTATTGAATATATTTACAGCTTTTTACTAGTAAACCGAGAAGGCAAATCGCCTTACAACATTCTCATGCACTCATATTACTTTGCAATTGATTCAATGGGAATTTTTGTATTCTTGACCGCCTCCCATGCGGTTGGAGGCTTCTGGGTCTTCAATTTCGCGGCAATCGCTGAAGTTGCTTGGACTTTGTTTGAAGTCTATAACTTGGTCAAATGTATCTACGTTGAGCGAGAAGAAATTTGGGGGAATATTTCCACCACCGATGCCTGGCTTCGAGTTTGTGGCTGGGTCCTGGTAATGGTTCCGACCGTCAACTTATTCAGAGTATTCATGAACGACCCAGCAATGCTAAAGTGGTATATTTTTACCAACATTTTGATGGGAATTATGCCTGGCTTGTACTGGGAAAAACGAGGGACCAGAATGGGAGCTTCAACTGGTTTGGCAATTGTTATCATTATCGGAACGATCAACTCGTTCTTGCCTTCCAACATGTGGGCTCAAATTAGTCCTTACTTCTCAATGGCAAATAATCCATGGTTCTACGTTACGGGGATTGTGGCCATCTGCTTCTCAATCAGAACCCTGTTTGTTCTCAAAAAATTACCAGCTAAACCAAAGAGATTGCCAAATGGCAAGAAGCCAATTTGGTAAAAATTAAACAGCCAGTAAAAATTTCGCTCGAAATTTTCACTGGCTGTTTTTGATTTGCCCATTTTACGGATTAGGCTCTCTGCCCACCATCCACTACGAATTCCGCACCATTTGCGAATTTGGATTCATCGCTTCCGAGGTAGACACAAACTTCACCAATATCCTTTGGTTCCCCCATATGGCCAACTGGAATCGTTGAAATAATCTGTTCCTTGTAGTCATCTGGCACGATAGCTGTGTCAATCCAGCCTGGATGGACTGAATTTACCCTAATATCAACTTTTTGAGATGCTAACTGTAATGCCGTTGCATGCGTCAACATTCTTGTTCCACCCTTGGTTGCTGAGTAGGCTGGGTTCATTGGTAAGCCAACCAGACCGGCAACTGATGAAACGTTGATAATTGAGCCTTTAGCACCATTATGTTTCTTCATTGCTTTAATGCCATACTTTTCACCCAAGAAATTACCGGTTAAGTTGATACCAACAATCTTGTTCCATTCTTCTAGACTGGAATCTTCAAGGAGCCCGTTTGCCCCACCAATTCCGGCATTATTAACTAGAATATCTAGTTTGCCAAACTTTGCGATCGTTTGATCGATCACCTTTTGCCAGTCCTCTTCCTTAGCAACATCTTGTTGAACGAATAGGGCTTTATCATCACCAAACTTTTCAACGGCTGATTTACCACCATCAACGTTATGGTTAGCGGTAATTACAACCTTGGCTCCTTCACGAACATAACATTCAGCAATCCCGAGTCCAATTCCAGCAACGCCACCAGTGATAATCGCAACTTTATCCTTTAATCTATCCATTTAAAATTCCTCCCCTTATTCTTTCAACTTCAGTATATAGTTTATAAAACCGGTTACAAGAATGTCGAATCCTAAGTATCAGTAATCAATAAAACCTCTATCCTTCGTGTTTCTTATTATTTTTATATTTGATTACCAGCCAGTAAAGGACAACCGCGTAAACCACAAAGCAGATAAAACTAGCTTCTAATCCAAACTCCCCACCGTTGATCAGTGAACTAGCGCTGGTTTCATGTGATTGCCACACTCCAGCAATGTTTGGTGTTCCCGAGACAGACGTTCCGAACAGGACGCCTTCGGCAAAGTTCCACGACCCATGAATCGCACCATTAATGAGCAAGTTCCCCCAAACCAATCTGACAAAGGACATCACGACTGAGAACAAAATCAGATTCAGTCCAGCTAGCCACGTAACTCCCGAATTACCTAGATGCATGACCGCAAAGACAAATGAATTAACAACCACTCCCGTAACCACGCGGTGCTTCGTTAGAAAGTAGCCAAGCACAAATCCACGACACAATACTTCTTCAAAAAAGCTTTGAATTAAAAAGCCTCCAAAAAAGAGAAGGATAATCCCAGTTTTGCCAAAATTAAATACCCAACTGACGGAATATCCTTTTAGGAGGACACTGGCAATCCAAACTAACCCAAATAATCCAGCGCCTCCCAAAAGTCCCTTTAAATACTTAGGCCAGTCAGTGAAGTCTACCGCCGCAATTTGGTGGTTGTTTCTAAAAACGCCAAGGATAATAAACACCCCAACGATTTCACTCCACAAAATAATAATCATCTGAAAATCAATGTTTGAAATTTTTGAGCTGATGCCTGTCCACGATAAAATTTTCGGCACAATTTCGGTGGTAAGTGATAATAGAAATGCCACCAGAATAATAATCACAATATCTCGGGTTTTTAAATAAAGTTGTTTCATAATGTCCACCCCTTATTATCGATAATAGTATCAGCCAAGTCATAGATAGCCAACTAAAAGAGATTCATCATTTTAATATAGATAATAGTTGTTCGCCACAAACCCGTTTGATATGCTAATTGTAACAATAACATTTGGAGGGTTTACTAATGAAAATAAAGGCCACTTTACTGACCTTACTACTGTTTGTTAGTGTTGGGTTAGCTGGATGTAGTTCAAATTCTGACAAGTCGAGCAACCAAAGTGACAACAAAGTTGAAAAGCAATCTAGTTCTAGCAATAAGTCTAGTTCTGAATCTTCATCGAACGATAATAATAATCAATCTTCAAGCCAAAGTAACGATTCTCAGGCATCATCCAACTCCAGTTCGAAAGCTAAGGTAAGTTATCGAACGGTCAATTTTGAAGCCCAACTTGATGACATTAATGATTCAAGACTATACAAGAACGTACCAATGAGTCGCAATGCCAAAACTTACAGTTGGGACTCAGTTAACGCTCATGAGGGGCAGAATATTTACGTTGATAAAAAGGCTCTCGTTCGGACTCGTGACCGTGACCACGATGACGACTACGATGATGATGATGATAAGCATGACGACGATAATGGTTATGATACTGAAGAATATTACCGGATTCGTTTCTCCTCGAATGAAAATTCGGCTAAGTATTGGGTAGAAGAAGATGTGGTCGACGATGGCGATTAGGTTTTAATCAAGGGTACTTTTTCTCGTTGAGAATAGTGCCCTTTTTATTTTGTCGATATTCCTCTAATTTCTCATAATTTTTAGTTAATCCCATGTTATTATAAATTCATCAAACTAGAGGAGTGATTTACTTTGCAACCCATCTCTGTCAAAATGCACGAACTCGCCAAGCCACTTTGGGAAAAGAGTTTCCATCACCCATTCATCACAGAACTTGCAGCTGGTAGCCTACCAATGGACAACTTTAGGTACTACTTAAAGCAGGATCGATACTACCTCGGTAACTTTGCTGACCTGCACCGAAAAATCGCTGCCCAAACCACGGACCCAGCAATCAAACAATTCTTGATTGAAGGTGCTGACGGTATGAACTCTGGTGAAACTGAGATTCGCAAAGAATTCTTCGGTGAACTCAAAATTGACGAAAACGAAATTAAAACAACGCCAATTTCACCAAACGCATATAACTACGTTGCCCACATGTACCATGAATTAAACGAAGGCACAACTGCTACCGCAACTACGGCCCTTCTCCCCTGCTACTGGCTTTACAACGAGATGGGCCAGCAGTTAGTTAATGTCGGCTCCCCAGTTAAAATTTACCAGCAATTTATTGAAACCTATGACAGTCCAGAGTTCTCCGATGCCACTAATAAAATGATCAGCATCGTTGATAAGCTTGGAGCAGAGGCTTCCGATGAAGAACAAGAAGCGATGATCAAATCATTTCTCAGAAGTAGCTATTTTGAGCTGAACTTTTGGCAAATGGCGTATGAAAAGGAGACGTGGGGAGTATGACTCCATATTAAAAGGTCAATCCGTTTTGGATTGACCTTTTTTATTATTCATCAAACTCTTCCACCGTTTCCACCGTATAATTAGCACTTCCTGCCAATAGTTTGGAAACGCAGCAACGACCTTCCGTTTCCTCAGTCAGTTGCTTCGCCGTTTCAAAATCAACGTCTGGAATTCTTATTTGAGCGTTTACTAGAAATTCATAATTAGCTTTGGCCCCGATGTACGCGACTTGAACATGAACCTGGCCACTTCTCGGCAGTTTATGTTCATCTTGGACAAACTCTAAAGTCGCCTTCAAGCAAGTTGCGAGTGACATCCCTAATAATTGTTCCGGGTTAGTTCCCAAATGATCATTCAAAGGGCTACTAGTCTGCACCTTAATTCCGCCGGGGACATAAGCGTGGCCTTCAAGTCCCTCATCATTTCGTGCCTCAGTTCTATACAGTGGGCGTCGCCAACGTTCATCCTTCATTGTGTTGTCCTCCGATACCGTTTACATAGAATTATAGGTTGTGGACGATGAAAGTCAAACGCAAACTAATTAATTTCGTATTCACCGTAAATGCCACCAGCAAATCCAGTTTGAACTGTGTAATTCTGCAAATTATGGCTTAAATTAACATCAAGGTCAAAATGCTTGTTAAAGTTTGGATAGCTGGTACTGATACATTGAAGTGTTACCCGCCCACTATTACCGTGAACTTGACCAGAAACAATTGTTGCACTCACAATCAATCCCTGTTTATCACCACGGAGTGTCCAGAACCAATTACCGTTAACCACGTAGAAATGGGAATACGTTATTTCTCCATCATTAGTTCTTGTCTTCGGTACTTCTTCAGAAGAGCCACGAACAACCCTTGATAACCAATCATTAACTGATTGATCTGTATTAGTATTATAAGTCTGACTAAAATCATCATCCGCATCCTTACCAATCCAATAATTACCATTTATATTCTTAAATGCCGTATTAATGTTGTAACGCAGATGGTCATTGGATATCCAAGATAGTTTAAGCTGATACTTCGTACCGGGTTCATAAACCGAACTCGTGACATTAACTAGATAAGCATCACTTTGCTTGGTAACGCTGGAGACAACAGCATCCTCAACTTCGCCTCGCTTGCTGGAATTGAATAGCCAGTGCCACTTTTGAGTTGGTTCGTCATAATAAAACCGCGAGTAGGTAATATCGCCACCGTTAGTTCTCGTTTCTGGATCCTCAACCCCATTACTAGTAAATGCAGCCAAGTTGTCCATTCCATTTGAAACTTGAATCGGGGTCGATTTTTCCTTTTTAGTTGGCTTTTTAATAACCACGGAACTGTCAGCTGCAGCCTGTTGTTTATGTTTGCTAGCCTGGTTACGCTTGTTACCGCCTACCACCACAATAATCATTACTACCAGGAGAACAATAATCACTGACGCAAGGGCAATCAGAATATTCTCTTTTGAATGGGGCTTATTTGCGGTGTGTTTTAGTCGCTTTCCCAATTTGGTTTCCCCCTATTCTTCAAAGGTACGGGCGACGATGGCGGACTGGTTTTCAGAGGAACCAGTAATATTCTTCACCATTTCCATCCCTGATGTACCAACGTTATGAACTTGGAGGTATCCTTGCTCGGTTATCGTGAATGACGCAACTGATGGGGTAGATCCTGTTTGATAGTGGGTATGATACTTTTTATTGACATACTCATGGTTTTCTACCACAAAAACACCCAGTCTCCCACTCTTATCAAACGAGAATTGATACCCATAAACATTAGGATCATTATCATCCGCATTTTCGTTGCTTTCATCACTGTAACCATACTTCTCTATATTTCGATAAATCCAATCCTTTATCTGACTTCTCGTCAGGTTTCTTGTATTTACTTGCTGAGGAGCCGTGGTTTGGGAACCACCAACCGTATAATTACCGTTGATACTCTTAAAGTCAGTATGAACGTTATATTCCTGTTTCCCCTTATCAAGCCAGTGCAAAGTCAACGTATACTTAGTTCCTTGTTCATACACCTGACTAGTAGTCTTTAGTTGATAATCACTACCGGATTTCTTAATTCCAGTAATTTTACCCACTTCAACTTCACCACGGTTATTAGAAGTCAACTTCCAGTACCAATTATTCCCGCTTTTATAAAACTGGGACGCGGTTGGATCACCACCAGTAACGCTGTCCTGATTTTCAGTTGCCCTCTCAGTCAAATTGCCGAGCACTTCTCCTGGTTTGAGTGCCAGCTTTTTAGGTTTGCTTGGCTTTTTTGTTGCGGTCGCTTTTGGCTGCATATCGGCCTTATTGGCATCTTTGTTAGAACTGCCAAGGGCAAATGCCAACCAAATTGCCAACACAACAATAACGCCGCCCAAAATTGCTAAAACTCGTTTCTGCCACCGGCCATGTTGGGCCTGGTTTCTGTCACTTCTGTTCATAAAAATATCCCCTCAATCTTCCCAATGTTGATTATACTAATATAACTATATGACTATTGGGGTTGGGGCGTCAATGCAACAAGGAAAAGAGTGAGTCATTCGTAACTAGTCGCACCAAACAAAGCATTTTATTAGCTACCTGCCACCTTTAGTCACTATGATAATCATCAACTACTAATATCGTAATTCTTCACCGCTACTATTCATTCGCAAAGTAATCTTTTCCGTCGCCACATCCCTCACAAACATCACATCATGATCAATAAACAACATTGGCGGCTTGACCTCCAAAACTAGGTTTTCAATTTCTTGTCTGGTAATAATGTCCAAATAATTCAGCGGTTCATCCCAAACGTAAAGATTTGCAGGCTCAACTAACGACTTTGCTAACGAAATTTTCCGTTTCTGGCCCATACTCATATCTTCCATCTTGTTGTCGAACACAGACCGATCAAATCCGAGTTTTCGCAGCGCATTCAAGAATAAGGACAGGTCCAACTTGTTGCTTTCGGCGTATTCTCTCAAATCTCCATTAACATTATCAAACAGCTGGCCAACATAGGAGATCTTAAGCCCACCGGCTAGTTTGCTAGTTCCTTGGGTTTCGATGCTTTCATCCCCTAAAATTGCCCTTATTACCGTTGTCTTACCAATCCCATTTGGACCCATAATCGCTACTCTATCGTGCCGACCAATTTTAAACGAAATCGGTTCAATCAGTTGGTGGCCTGATCGACTAACCGTAAAGTCCGAAACCGTTAGCAGGTTCTTCTGAGGAGTCCGGCTAAAGTTAAGCGTTAGTTCCTGCTCTTCATCAATATTCTTGAGTAAGCTCTTCTTTTCTTCAATTTCACTATCGGTTCGTCGTTCCATCACCTTTTTGCGTTTCATAACCTTAGCAGCTTTATGCCCAATGAACCCTTTATCAAGGTCGACATGGCCTTGGCCCTTATACGCTGACTGGCCCTTCTTATTTTCGGTGTTGTTGCCCCATTGACTAACCCGTTTGGCAGCTTTCTCCAGCCTTTTGACATCACCCTCAATTTCAGCCTTTTTCCGCTTTTCAAATTCGTTTTGCTGGTCAAACGCTACCTTCCAGGTGTCGTAATCACCCTTCAGAACCTCAACCTTACTTCTATCAATAGACATCACGTGATCGACTACTTTATTGATTAGGTCACGGTCATGACTAACAACGATAAAGCCAGTCTTCTGCTTAAGATAATCCGCAACAATCTTTCTACCATCAACATCTAAATGATTGGTTGGCTCATCAATCAGTTTAAATGTATTTTCATCACTAAATAGAACAGCTAGTTTTAGCTTGGTCTTTTCACCTGGACTGAGCGTACTAAATTGTTGATTCAAGACAGTATCTTTCAGTTGCAGCTTATCCATTTCAATTTGAATTCGCCAAAGTTCACTAATATCAATTCCAGCCATTTTTAAGACAACGTTCTGAGCTGAATCCGCATCGCTAATTACCGCCTGCGGAAAATAGTGGAATTTCAAATTACTTTGGACGTCACCAATATACTCAAGTTGACCCAGCAAAATCCTCATTAACGTGGTTTTGCCTCGCCCATTTCTACCAATCAATCCCAGTTTCCAGGATTCATCGATACTGATATTCAACTTATTAAATAAGTTGCTTTGCATGCCGTCATATCTAAACGACAAATTATTAATGTTTATCATACCCATGATATATTCACCTCTTAATGCTGGTGGTTAATCATGACAATTAAACCAATCCTATCGCTGAATCGGTTAACACATATTCAATTTGGTGGTTGCTAACGTTGATGAAATCAAGAGCTAGCAACCGATTATAGAATTGAAAAATAGAGTATAAGAAACTGAATGGCAACTTTTCATTCGCTACCAAACTTAAGTTTCTTCTCAGTGACTGCCGAGAAAAAGCATTCTTATACTTGTCAGACTACCACCCTAACGGATAGTTCTTTCTAACGAATTCCATTTTTCAATTCCATTCACGACCTTTCTTATATAGGAATAACAGTATCACAAGCCTTTTTTCTTGGCAATTCCAATGCTATAGTTATCTATAAACAATTCGGAGGTGTCCCCATGTTCTACCACAAAGTAACCGACAACATTAGTCTTAAAATTCCAACCAACAGCGACGCAGAGGAATTAGTTCGGCTAATTGCTGATGACCGCAAAAATCTTGCACAATACCTACCTTGGGCAGAAACCACCATGACTGCCTCAGATGAACAGGAATTTATCAAGTTTTCTTATGAACAGATGGCGGCTGGAAACCTTCTACTGACAGTAATTACAGTCAATGGTCATCCCGCAGGAATGATCGATATCCATCAAATTAATCAAACCAACCACGCTGGTCAAATTGGCTACTGGCTTGGCCGGGAATACCGGGGGGCGGGGGTCATGACCTCCTGCCTTCGCGAGATGGAAAAAATCGCCTTTAATGAACTTGCACTACACAGATTAGAACTAATTGCGGACATAAAAAATAAGCCAAGCCGTGATGTTGCCATCAGACTTGACTACCATGAAGACGGTATTCTAAAAGATTACCTCTTCCACACAAATGAATATCATGATGTTGTCTTATACTCAAAGATCAACCCAAACTAGCTTACTTTGCAAAGAAGAATGCAATAAGTAGAATCACGGCTGGAATTAGGATCGCCTTTCCCGCGATGAATGCCATTGCAAAACCACTTAGAAAGGCTCCAATCGCAAAGAAAAGGATGATTGTAATCGTCCTACCCGCTATTTTTCCAGCTTTAGTGTCTCGGTTGGCCACGAAGTCAAATATTGATTCGGATAAAGTTCTAATATGCCCAGTCATCATCAGTGACGTAAATGGCTTGCCCTTCAATAACCTAAACTCCTGCAGTTGTGCCGCAGCAGCAACCGAGAGAAATGCGGTTTTGATCAGTGGTGAAACTCCCATCGGAATAAATGCCACAATAACGAATATCAAAATTTCCCAAGCCAAGGTGATTTGCTTTCTTCTAAGTTCCTTTTCAGCTGGGAATCGCAATTGTAACGACCTAATAATGAAGATTCCGACCATAAACATAAAAACCGAGAACAACTCACCCATTGCGGCCTCGTACTTGCCAGTGCCAAGGTGTAAGCCCATCAAAATCATATTACCAGTTTGCAAACCAGCAAATACTCCTCCATCACGAAGGTATGAGTAAGCATCGATTGAGCCAGCTGCCATTGCCAGTAGTGCCCCAGCGGATAACTTTTGGTAATACTGTTCTTGCTGTGTCTTCATCATAATCTGCCACCCCATTTATCGTTTTTAACGGTACTAGTTAACTACATTGACAACCACAAATCAATCAAAGTGATTTGTCACTCACACTTTCCATAAGCGCAACTTAAAAAGTTGTTTCTTTATGAAGAATTAGCATTTCAATTGATTTTTTGTCATAAAATCGGTATTTTTTGTATATAAAGTGTGGAGGGATTACATGAAAGAACTTAAGATTCTAATTGTCGAAGATGACGAGGATTTAGCCAACAGTTTAAAAATATTTCTTGATGAAATCGGTCAGGTAACCGTCAGCCATGACGGCTTTGAAGGCCAGATGCTGGGCCAAGAAGGAATTTATGACTTAGCTGTTCTTGATTTGATGTTGCCCCAAATTAGCGGTTTCGATATTCTCAAAAAGTGGCGAACCGAAACCAAGTTAGATATGCCAGTTTTGATTTTAACCGCTAAGGACACGCTTGATGACAAAGTGCATGGTTTTGAACTTGGAGCTGATGACTACCTTACTAAGCCCTTCCACCGAGAAGAGCTCCTAATGAGAGTTAAGGCTTTACTCAAACGTGCTGGGCGCTTAGGCGATGACAATCAATTAGCCGTAGCTAACTTTTCAGCAAACCTAAACAATCGAACCGTCGCCATTGATGGCAACGAACTTGAACTGAACGGAAAGGAATACGACTTACTGATTTACTTCCTTCAGAATTCCAACTCAATTATCACCAAGGAACAAATCTTCGATCGAATTTGGGGCTTTGAATCAGAAACATCCTTGTCAGTAGTCGAAGTTTATATGAGTAATCTCCGAAAAAAAATCTCCAAATTAACTGACCACCAGCCAATTAGGACCCTTAGAAACGTTGGTTACATTTTTGAAACGGAGGATTAATTATTGAGTAAGAAAGATTCGCAAAAGAAACAGCAACGGTCGCTATTTATCAAAATGTTGGTAGCATTTGCGGCCCTCTTTATTGTGCTCGGATGCGTTATCTTTATCTTTTTTCAACGGTCAATATTTCAAAACATTGATGCAGGACTCGCCCGGCAAAGATATCAAATTCTAACAAATGCAAATCAGCCAAACTTTAGAATTACCCCTAACGGTGACGCTCAACCGACAGTTGGTGGCCCATTCAGATCCAACATCATCGTTTACAGTAAAAGTGGCGAGATTCTAAATAAGGATATGATGGGTTCCCGTTCATACGCCTTCTTTAAAAATATCCAGTTAACTCCCAAAGACAAAGGCAAGGTAAGGGAAATCATCCTAACCTCAGCTTCATTAACGACTCACTTTAGAGCGTTATTGATAAAAGTACCCAAATCCAATCCCAATGCACTATACTCTGGAAACTATGTGTTGATTTTGGAAAATATTGATTCAGATATTCTGGCAATCAACAGCTTTGTCCGGTCTCTATGGCTAACTTTGGCGGCGTTCTGGGTTCTGGCAATCTTTGTCGCATACACCCTTTCTCGCGAATCGATGAGACCAATTTTAGCTTCTTGGAAACGGCAACGAGACTTTAGTGCTAATGCTGCTCATGAGTTGAGAACCCCACTTGCGGTTATTCAGAGTCAAATGGAGTATATGTTGACAAAACCCAAAGATCGAATTATTGACCAAGCTGATAAAATTTCAACTTCACTGAATAATGTCGATCAGCTACAATCCCTAACCTCAAAGCTACTAACCCTATCACGGATGGACGCTGACGTTTTGCAGGCGAACATGCAACCCCATGAAATCAAACCATTCTTGACTGAGGCCATCCAGCCATATAAGGAAATTGCTGCGAGCCAAAATAAAGAGCTGACTGGCAAAATTGACGCTGATGGTTCTGGTGTGTTTGATGATGAACTAATTAAGCAGCTACTAATTATCTTCATTGACAATGCCATCAAGTACACCCCAGAGGGCGGTACCATTACCGTGATGGCAACTACAACTAAAAACAACCTCACCATTTCGGTGGCAGATAGCGGTGTTGGAATCCCAGATGCTGACAAAAAGCGGGTATTTGAACGATTCTATCGGGCCGACAAATCCCGAAACAGTAAGACCGGCGGAACCGGCCTCGGTCTCGCTATTGCATCATTCATCATTAATCAGCACAAAGGAAAGGTTATTGTTAAAGACAACGAACCAACTGGTTCAATTTTTGAAATCACCCTGCCAGTTAAGAAAAATATGACTCAAAGCTAAAAAATCGCATTATTATTAATATTTAATTAGAATATTAAAATTTGCTGTTGTAATCGCCAGTGGACAGGTCTAAACTGTTATTAACTTTTATGATGAGGTGATTACATGACAAGAAAAATTGGTGTTATTGGAATGGGAAACGTAGGTTCAACCGCTGCTCACTACATCGTGGCCTCTGGCTACGCTGACGACTTGGTCTTGATCGACAAACGTGAGGAAAAAGTCGTCGCTGACGCCGGTGACTTCGAAGACGCAATGGCCAACTTGCCAACCCATACCAACATCACGGTGAATGATTATTCAGCACTTTCAGATGCTGATGTCATCATTTCTGCGATTGGTAAAATCGAGCTTCAAAACAACGACAACGATGATCGCTTTGCAGAACTTCCCTTCACTAGTACCCAAGTTAAGGAAGTTGCCCAAAAAATCAAAGACTCTGGCTTCCACGGCGTCATTGTCGCAATCACCAATCCCGTCGACGTGATTACATCAATTTATCAAGAAATCACTGGGTTACCAAAGAATAAGGTGTTGGGCACTGGTACTTTACTTGATTCTGCTAGAATGAAACGGGCAGTTGCACAAGAATTGGATATTGATCCCCGCTCAGTTGTTGGCTATAACTTAGGTGAGCACGGGAACTCGCAGTTTACTGCCTGGTCTACTGTTCGTGTGCTTGGTCGCCCAATTACTGAAATTGCTGCCGAACGTAATTTAGACTTAGACAAGCTCGATACCGAAGCCAGAACCGGAGGCTTTACGGTTTTCCACGGCAAAGGTTACACCAACTACGGTGTGGCAACTGCGGCTGTTAAGCTCGCAAATGCCGCTATTACTGATGCTCACGAGGAATTACCAGTTTCTAACTACCGTAAGGAATTAGGAACATACCTGTCTTACCCAGCAATCATTGGTCGTGACGGGGTTGTTGAACAACTCCAATTAAAGTTGACCGATGAAGAAAAGAAGAAGTTACAAACTTCAGCCGACTTTATCAAAACAAAGTTCGCGGAATCGATGGACAAATAGTTTTTGAAGCTGATTAGTATATAATATAGGTATATCGAAAAAATGAAGTGATAATTTCAGTTCCTCGAAATTATCGCTCCATTTTTGCTATCATACAGATAGTTACTGCACGCAGTGACCGTCAGGACTGACGACCATTATTCGTGGTCATCAGTTACTGTCGGTTTGCAGTAAACATCATGAGTGAATCCCGCTTTTCGCAGAATTCACTAATTGTTGTTCTTGCTGGGGCACTAAAACGAAATCAAAGATTTCTGTAGTGCTCTCTGCGGGGGCGGTACAACGAAAGCAACTGCGTCTGCTTTCTGTTCCGCCCCCTTTTATTATGCCCTGAGCGTGGTAGAGTTATAAAAAACACAACAATGAGGTAAACCAAATGATTAAGAACGTGATTTTCGATTTAGACGATACCCTCCTCGATTTTGAACGCGGTGAAATCGAGGGTGTTACCACGATTTTAAAGGAGAACGGCGTTACGGACATTAAGCACGGGCTTGATACATACTTAAAAATCAACAACCAGGTCTGGGAAGAAATTGAAAAGGGAGCAGCCCGGCAGCCCTTACTCAACACTCGGTTTTCAAAATCATTAGCTTTATTAGGGAAACAGGTTGATGGCGTAGCTGTTGAACATAAGTACAGAAACATTCTTGGTCATAATTATTATCAGATCAATGGCGCCAGCAAATTGCTCTCTCAGTTAAAAGAAAACGGGATCAATCTTCTAGTAGGTAGTAATGGTGTTAAGCAGACTCAAATCAGCAGGTTGCAGGGGTCTGGCTTAGATAAATACTTCACCAAACTATTCATCTCAGAGGATATCGGATATGCAAAGCCAGACAAACGGTTTTTTGATACGATTCTGGCGGATAAGCAAATAACTAAGGACAACACAATCATGGTCGGAGATCGGCTTCAATCGGATATATTAGGAGCTTCAAGAGCAAATCTAAGAAGTATTTGGTATAACCCAAGCAATCAAGTCAATCAGCTTGAAATCAAACCAACCTATACAGTATCTAACTACGAAAAGTTGGCTGACATAATTTTAAAAGAAGCTGAATAATTTTATCACCGACTTTAGTCGTGCTTATTTGCTTCCACCGACAGGGTTTAATGCTGACATCCTCATGTAAAATTAGATAACGGTTAAATAAATTAAAATTTGATGTTGAAATTGAAGATTTAAAGGACTACACTGTTATCAACTTTTAATTTGAGGTGATTATATGACAAGAAAAATTGGTGTCATCGGCATGGGAAGTGTCGGCTCTACAGTAGCTCATTACATTGTTTCATCAGGATCAGCGGACGACTTAGTTTTAATTGATACAAACGAGCAAAAGGTTATCGCTGATGCGGGAGATTTCGAAGATGCTATGGCAAATTTACCATTCCATACTAACATCACTGTGAACGATTACTCAGCGTTAGGCGATGCTGACGTGATTGTTTCAGCGTTAGGCAAAATTTCACTTCAAGATAATAAGGCAGACGACCGGTTTGCTGAACTACCATTTACAAGTGCTCAAGCAAAAGAAGTTGGTCAAAAAATCAAAGAAACCGGTTTTAACGGTATTCTTATTGCCATCACCAATCCAGTTGATGTAATTACTTCAATCTACCAAGAAGTTACTGGATTGCCTAAGAATCAAGTGATGGGCACTGGTACCTTACTTGATTCAGCCCGAATGAAGCGAGCAGTGGCTCATGGTCTAGATATCGATCCTCGTTCGGTCACCGGTTATAACTTAGGTGAACACGGTAATTCTCAATTTACTGCTTGGTCAACCGTGCGTGCTTTAGGCCGTCCCGTTGAAGAAATCGCTGAGCAACGTGGCCTTGACTTGGATGAAATTGATCATGAGGCTAGAATTGGCGGTTACGTTGTTTTCCGTGGCAAGGGTTATACCAACTACGGGATTGCAACTGCTGCTGTTCGGTTAGCGAATGTTGTATTAAATGACGCTCATGAGGAACTGCCTGTGTCCAACTACCGCAAGGAATTAGATACATACCTTTCCTACCCTGCCATTGTTGGCCGAGATGGGATTGAAGAACAGCTTCAATTAAAGTTAACCGATGAAGAAAAAGAAAAGCTTCAAACATCAGCTAACTTCATTAAAGGTAAATTCGCGGAGTCAATGGCAAAAGTAAATAATTAAATTCAATCACATAGAAACGTTTCAACCAAACACATAGAACAAGAAGCCACTGATAAAAACACAAAAACGCCAATCCTCACAAAGAGGACTGACGTTTTTTAATTTACTAATTATTCATGTTCTGCATGACTCTTTGACTTAGCATTGTTTTGACCGTAGTATGCGTTAGCACCGTGCTTACGGTAGTAATGTTTGTCCAAGAGATATTGTGGTACGTGGATTTCATCACGGGTTAATTGAAGACCATGATAAGCAATTTCAGCTGAAACTTCCAATACCTTAGCATTGTAGACAGCCTTTGCTGGAGTTGGTCCCCATGAGAATGGTCCGTGTTGGCTAACCAAAACGGCTGGCACTGCATCTGGATCAACGCCACGACGTTCGAATTCGTCAACAATAACCTTACCAGTGTTCAATTCGTATGCTTCTTCAATTTGTTCCTTGGTCAAAGCTGGAGCAGCTGGAATATCACCGTAGAAAGTATCTGCATGAGTAGTACTTACAGCAGGGATATCCATCTTAGCAGCAGCAAATGAAACTGCCCAAGGTGAATGAGTATGAGTAATACCACCAATGTTAGGGAAGTGGTTGTATAAGTAAGTATGAGTTGGTGTGTCTGATGAAGGGTTCATATCCCCTTCAACAACCTTACCATCCAAATCAACAACAACCATGTCTTCTGGCTTCATATCTTCGTAGTCAACCCCTGATGGCTTGATAACAAAGAGACCCTTTTCACGGTCGATACCTGAAACGTTACCCCAAGTGAAAGTAACTAAATCAAGTTTTGGTAATTGCATGTTTGCGTCATAAACTTCTTTTTTTAGATCTTCAAGCATTATCGAATTCTCCTTCTGGTTTCTCTATTGTATTAAAAACTACTTTTGCATCTTCATTGCATCAACGGCCTTAGCTTCAGCAGGTAAGGCAGCTTTGTAGTTATCAATGAACTTATCGTAGCCCTGAACACTTTCTTGTTCTGGGTAAAGAGTAGCACCGCTTGCATCACTAAATACACGGTTTGAAAGGTAATCGGCTAATGACTCGCCATCTTTCTTGTTAGTTGCGTACAATGCAAGAATAGCCATTCCCCATGGTCCACCTTCGCCGGCGTTGTCCATAACGGTGATCGGGGTGTTAAGAGCGTCAGCAAGTACTTGTTGAGCAACAACTGGAGTCTTGAATAAACCACCTTGGGCAATCAATACGTCAGTCTTGATGTGTTCCTCACGAAGTAAGATATCCATCCCAATCTTAAGGGGTGCAAATGCTGAGTACAATTGAGTCTTGATGAAGTTAGCAAGATTCATCTTTGAATCTGGTTTTCTAACAAACATTGGTCGACCTTCTGGAACCTTGGTGATGTTTTCGCCTGAAAGGTAACTGAAGTTAACTAGACCACCTGCATCTTGATCACCCTTAACAGATTCAGCAAATAATGAACCATAGAGATCGTTTGGCTTCAATTGAACTCCGATTGCACGGGCAAATTCACCAAATAGTGAAACCCAAGCGTTGATGTCTGAAGACCCATTGTTAACGTGAACCATGGCAACTGGAGCACCATCTGGTGTTGTAACCATATCAATATCACGGTGAACGGCCTTCATTGGACGATCTAACACAACCATTGAGAAGGCTGAAGTACCGGCAGAAATGTTACCAGTCTTAACCTTAACGGCGTTGGTTGATACCATACCAGTTCCGGCGTCACCTTCTGGAGGAGCAATCAATGAACCAGCTTGTAATTCGCCAGAGGCATCAAGTAACTTAGCACCTTCAGCGGTCAATTCACCGGCTTTTTCACCAGCAGGTAAGATAGCTGGGAATACATCTGGAGCGCTCCAAGGGCGAGCTTTGATTTCGTCCAATTCGTTGAACTTATCAATCATGTCTTGGTTGTAGCTCTTAGTTGCATCATCGATTGGGAAGACACCAGAAGCATCACCAACACCCAATACGTTAGCACCAGAAATCTTCCAAGTTACGTAACCAGCCAAAGTAGTGATGAAGTCAATGTCATCAATGTGCTTTTCTTGGTTAAGAACAGCTTGGTACAAATGAGCGATACTCCAACGTTCTGGAATGTTGAAATCGAATAGCTTAGTGAGCTTTTCAGCAGCCTCACCAGTAATGTTGTTTCTCCATGTTCTAAATGGAACTAACAATTCACCGGCTTTGTTGAAAGCCATGTAACCGTGCATCATCGCACTCACACCAATTGAGTTGATCTTAGTTAAGTCAACCCCATATTCGTTGTGAACTTCAAGGGCCATGTTTGCATAACTAGTCTGAATACCAGTCCAAACCTTTTCGATAGGGTAAGTCCAGATACCGTTATCTAGTTCGTTTTCCCAAATAAAGTCACCAGAAGCAACTGTTTCAAAATCTTCTGAAACTAAAACTGCTTTAATTCTGGTAGAACCTAATTCGATACCTAAGGAGATGTTTCCGCTTACAATTTGACTTTTAATGTGCTCTTTATCCATCGGTTTTTCCTCCACCGTGCTCAAAATATATTAATCTACATTCTAATTGTAAAATATTCATACGGATAAATCAAATTCTAATTTGATTTATTAAACGAATGCCCTTTCATTTTTGTTCTGACGCCTGTTACGACGCCTTTTTTAAAGCATAAAAAAATTAGACAATCATTGCTAATTCATCATCATCAAGAATCGTTACTTTGGCCTTATCAACTTCAATCAGGCCAGTCTTTTCAAACTGCTTAAGAACCCGACTTACCGTTTCGGGAGTAGTTCCAAGATAAGTAGCAATTTCTTTCTTCTTCATCGGTAGCACAAAGTGACTCTGTTTCTCACTTGCAGCGGTTTCCAGCAAGTAGTGAGCCAGTCTGCCCTTCACACTAGTAGTGTTGGTCAGTGTCTTCTCTTGTTCCAGATCAATAATCCGTGAACTCATAGTTTTTAGCATGTTTGCTGCTAATTCCGGACTATTTGCTAATAAATTTTGAAAAGCTCCCTGGTCGATCTGACAAACATTAACGTCCGTCAATGCTGCAGCGGTAGCGTTCCTAGCGTTACCCGAGAATAATGAAGTTTCCCCATCAAATTCGCCAGGTAATAATACTTTCAAAATTTGTTCTTTTCCTTCAGCAGTATATGCGGACAATTTAATTTGTCCGTTTTGAACAATCACAAAGTGTCCCAGCTTGTCACCCGCCGAATAAATCGTTGAATGAGCTGGGTAATATTTTTGGATAACCAAGTCAGCCAACTGTTCCCGTTGGGCTTTAGGTAATCCCTTGAAGATTGCGACTAAGTTGATACACTCTAGCGCATGTTCTTTTTCCATGTGTGCCATGTTAAGTCCTCCTAAGAGATGCTAGCAAGCCACTCCTTTGTTCCGTCATCAAGTTCTTGATTAATTTCAAATCCAATCGGATCAAAAATTTCCTTAACCTTATCCCAATTGATTTCTTGATCACCACTAAAGCTGTCAACAACCGCCTCGAGTTGATCTTGGCTTACCTTCTTAAGCAATTCAGGATTTCCCCCAGTTGTTGCAATAAACGTATTTGCCGCTAACTGACCAGCGATGATCTCTTGAACCCCATTATCATCAATTTCGTCAGATGTCGTTTTTCGTTCCTTTAATGGGACCGCCTTGAGTTCTCTCTTCATGAAGTTTTGGAACCGATTATAGTTGGTCTCAATTTGACGATAGAACTGCCAAGGAACATTGATATTAATTCGTTGCAAAACGACGGGAAATAAATTTCTAAACGACCAGGTCTGCATATCCTGAGCCGCCCCGATCCATTCAATCAAGAAGCGCTGAACAGACTCCTTATTCTTCTTCGCAACTCGCTTTTTTAAGGTCAAGCCAAACCGAACTAGTAAGAACTCCTCCAATTCTGAGTCAGGAATCGTTCGTTCACTAGCCTGTTTCTTTCGTTTCAAAATTTGTTTGATTTGTTTCTGCTTACTTGATTTAGCAAATTTTCCTTGCTTAACCATTTTATCCACCCCTATCAAGTAACATTTTACCATTAATAACATGCTCGTTATAAGGTTTAATTACTAGGACGGTTTTCAAGTTCAAGTTACTGGGAACGTGAGTGAGTGTTAGGAATCAGCATGGTTTAAAATTTCGGAATGTTTTTTAATATATTTTAGTTATTTTTAAGTCGCCTAGATGCCCTAAAACAGTCAACCCGGTCAAAATAATGCTATACCTAGTAAAAATATTACAACTTATTGATTCTTTTGTAATACGGCTACATGTTATATTTATAGTGTAATTGCCAACTAAGTAGTGACAATTAAAAACTTGAAAAAGGAAGTCATTCAATCATGAAAAAATCAATCAAACGACTATTAGTCGCTGGTTCATCATTCTTATTAGCAGCACCCTTATTGGTCACTCCAGTAACTACTAACGCTGCCAGCTCAAAAAAGAGTGTTGCTGCAACTAACAACAAGCGTCTTTCAAACTACGCAACTAAAATGCTTACTACCAATAAAGTTGGTCTCTCTGGCCAAGCCAAGAAAACCCCAATTTTTAGTCGTTCAATGTACAAAACAACTGGAGCAGCCTCAGGCTATTCTGACTTTCTCCTTGGTCTAAAGGGTAATGGCTACAAATTCACTACAACTCAACGGAATCTGGTTCAAAAGAACCTGGTTATCAACAAGAAGAGTACAGCTGCTGATCTAGCTAATGCTATCGTTGCTGTTAGTGCCGTCGGTTTTAAACCAACTAGCTACAAAGTTTACGGTAAGTATAATACCAACCTTGTTTCTAGACTTTATCAACAGAATATGACTAAGCAAACGGTTAACGTTGCCAGCCAAGCTTTGATTGCACTATCTTCAAATAGTTTCAGTCGCCCAAAGAACGCTAAGTTTACTAAGGCAAGTCTGACTAACCAAATCGTTAAGGACCAACAAAAGAACGGTGGCTGGTCATACAACAACCAAGTAGCCACTACTGACTCAGATACTACAAGTATGGCAATGATTGCCCTTGCTCGTAGCAAATACACAACTGCTCACGTTAAGAAGAGTATGACTAATGGTCTTGGTTTCCTCAAGGGGTCAATTGCCACTAATGGTGCATTTGGTTATGTCTTCAACGGTAAGACTACCTTGAACGCTAACTCAACTGCCGAATCAATCATTGCTCTTTCTACCAAGAAAGCCACTTCTAAGTATGTTGCCAAAGCAAAGCTTAACAGCAAACAAAAGCGGACTCCATTAACCGCTATGTACTCATATGTAAACAAGACCGGTTCAATCAAGGGTGCTGCTTCACAACTTCTTGGTGTTGGTCAAGTTAACCTTGCAGTCGCAGCATACAAGCAAGCTCTCAAATCAAAGTCAGTTTATAATCTCAAATAATCTATAGTAGGAAGTATCGTTAGATGAAGAAAAAAGTCGGGCTAGTTATTGCCCTTTTACTAATCATCGGAATGGGATTCGGAATATACCATCAGGTTTCTTCGAACAATTCTGAGCCAAAAACTGAACAAAATAGTAGCTCAAAGAAGTCCAGTTCCAGCCAAAGTAGTAATTCAGCTACCCCGACAAAATCTAAGGATTCCCACAAAAGTAAAAATTCAAAAAGGCAATCAAAGAAAAGTCAGCCAAAGTCGAAAACAGCGAAGATCAGCCCTAAAAAGCAACGTCGAGAGACTAGCAAAGCAAAAAAGGCTAACCATTCTACACAGCAGACAGCTAGCTCAACTAACACTAAAAACGGAAAGACTAGCCGGCAAAAGGCTCGTTCTGAACAAAAACCAACTAGCAGTAAACCTCAAGCTCATAAGTCCAGAGCTAAAAGGCAGTCTCAAGCTGCTAAAACTCCGACTCACCATAAAGCTAGTCAGAAAAAAGCCGCTACCAAAGCCAAGGCTAAAATAACGGTTAAAGTTAGTGTTATTGGCTACAAAAAGACTTTCTTCGACAAGTCAATAAAAATGAATAAGGGTTCAAACGCTTTCGAAGCTTTACAAAAAACCAAATTACCTGTTAGTTACCAACCAGGAATTTCAGTGTACGTAAAAGCCATCAATGGTTTAGGAGAAAACGACATCAAGACCGGTAGTGGCTGGAAATTCCGCGTAAACGGCAAGTATATTGATCATGCCGCTAACTTAACTAAGCTTCATGCAGGCGACCACGTTAAATGGTACTTCGCGGTTGATGGTTACTAATTATTTAATGCGATAAGGAGGAACTACCTTGAAAATTTACACCCGTGCCGGTGATAAAGGCCGCACTCAACTCATTGGCCACAAAATCGTTGGTAAAGACGATTTGCGCGTTGATGCATATGGAACCGTTGATGAGCTTAACTCATGGGTTGGTTATACTGACTCAATTCTTAGTTCCGATACCAAGGAACTTCACGAAGAACTACAGGAAATTCAACAATTGCTTTTCGATGTGGGCCGCGATTTAGCAACCCCTATTGATGATAAAAAGCATGATTTTATCTTTACAGATGAAATTGCGACCAAGGCAACTAAGTGGCTGGAAGAAAAAATTGATAAGTACACAGCCGCTGCGCCAAAGATTGACCGCTTTATTCTCCCAGGTGGTAGTCCTGAAGCATCAGCATTTCACGTTGCTCGGACAACTACCCGGAGGGCTGAACGAAAAATGATTGCCCTTCAACACGCAGAAGAAATTAATCCCCAAACCGAAATTTTCATTAACCGACTTTCCGATTATTTCTTTGCCGTTGCAAGATATGCTAACGTTTTAAAAAAGACAGACGATGTCTTGTATCGAAATGGGAACCCAGTATTTAGATAGCTTGATGATCGACTACAGATATTAATTCTCTAGACAAAAAAATGCAGCGATAATTTCATTTCATTGAAATTTATCGTTGCATTTTTTGTTATGCCTTTAGTTTTTTCTAACCTTATCACTGTTGGGAGCTAACTTTCATTTGCGAATAATTATCCTTAATTCTATATGTCAGAATATACGAAGCAAATAGGAACACCGTTACCACCATGTATGGGAAATGATAGTTCCAATCAAGTAAAGCCCCTGACACGATTGGGCCAATGATATTACCAACACTAGTTAGGGACATGTTGATTCCATTAACGAAACCTTGATTGCTAGTACTTGCCTTAGTGAGGAGAGTTGTAATTGCTGGCCTCAATAGATCATACATTGTAAAGACAATTAGTGTCGCCACAATAACCTCAATTTTAGTATGAGCTAGAATAATCCAAATCGTGCCAGCAAAAGATAGGAAGAAACAGTAGCGAATTAATCGTTTCTCCGTCAACCAGACCACCATTCGGTCAAACAGCACAACTTGGAAGAACAGTGAGATTACTCCGTTTAGAGTCAAAACCAATGCGATGTTTTCCAAGGTAAAGTGGTGAACTTCATTAACGTACAGACTATAAATACTTTCAAAACCAACTAATCCGAACGAAGACACCAGAATCATTAGGAACAGTAGCCCCATCGGTCCAAACAATACCTGCTTGGTTTCATCCCAAGTTGCTTTTCTTGCCGCCTGCTTTGAAAGCTTTGGCATGTTGTCCATCGCCCGCGTTGAGCCATTGATTTCAATCATCATCTTTTTGATTTTCTCATCATTTGGGAGCATCGCAATCAGGGAAATCATCGACATCGCCCCTAACACTGCTGCAAACCAGAACGGAGTTTTATAATCCACCTTAGCAAGGATGCCACCAATTCCGGGTCCTAAGATCAGGCCACCTGAAAAGGCCGCTGACAGTAATCCAATTACCCTAGCTCGTTGCTTTGGGGTGGTGATGTCAGCCGCAAGAGCGTTAGTGGTTGGCACTACCATCGCAGTTGACAAACCACCGATCAGTCGGGAAATATCAAACATCCAAAGGTAATTAGTTGCGGCAAACAGAACTTCCGAAAAACTATAGAGAACTAGTCCCCAAACCAAAATCTTTTTTCGCCCGATTCGATCAGATAGCTTACCAACAATTGGTGACGCAACCAGTTGGGCAATCGCATAAAGTGAGTTCATAATTCCCATATCGGTCGCCGAAAGATGAAGCTCGTTTTTAATAAACGGCATCACCGGAAAAATAAGACTCATCCCGATACAAACGAGAAAATTACCAAATATTAATACTATAATTGCGTTTCTTACCGTTTTCGACATAATAATTCCTCACCTAAAAATTCAAATAAGAGTTATTATACCGTTTTTGAGGTGATGATGTAAAGGCTAGTTAACATGTTCACCTTTGCAATCACCTATCCGCAAAAATAACGGTCCTCACAAGCAAATTCACTTGTAAAGACCGTTATTCCGATATTATTCAACGACCTACAAAGGGTCAATATTCTAAGCTTCTTTTCTTCTCATTCCAAATACTGCGCTAACAATTAATACCAGTACACAAGCCCCGATTATCGATGGAATCAGAGCCATTCCGGCTAAATGAGGTCCCCATGAGCCTAGCAAGTTTTCGCCAAGCCAGGAACCAATTAATCCAGCTACGATATTAGCGATCCAACCTGATGGGCGCTTAGTGATCCAGCCAGCACATGCTCCAATAATTGCTCCGATTATAAGTGTCCAAATTAAACCCATGACAATTACCTCCTTAGTTAATTCTTAAGTTATCTATTTACAACTTCAGTATAACTAATCAGTTTTAAAAATGCACAAACAAACTCTAGAATAATCTGTCAATCTTAGTTTACAATCACCCAATTTACTTGTATCTTACGCTCAATTGCAATATTCTTTGAGTATAACTTAATTAGAATTTGAGGAGAAAATCTATGAATACAACCGAGCATCTTCCCACCAAAATCAAAAACGTCTGGCGTATCAATGCCTGCATCAGTCTAGCCTGCTTTGTGGCCGCTTTTATCGCTGCCCTCATTGCAAGCCATATCTTCGAATGGCAACTGCTTTCAACTATTGGAAACGTAATTTTAGTTATCGGAATTGCCTTTTTTATCATCGACATGGTCTTAGTTGATTACCGCTATCGTTTTTTTGAATACACCTTAACTGACGACTCCGTTTTAGTTCAAAAGGGGTTCATCTTTAGAAAGTTGATTTCCATTCCAATCGCGCGGATTCAAGACGTGACAATTGAGCAGGGACCCGTTCTCCAGTCTCAGAACCTTTCAAAGGTTACCATGACCTCCGCTTCAACATCCCACACGATAGATGGGCTCGAACCTGAAACAGCAGAAGTCCTTAGGAAACAAATTATGAAACTGGCACTGGAGGCGGTTGAAAATGACGTCTAATCAAAGCAAAAAGCACCGGCTTCACCCGTTTGCTCTCCTCTTCTTTCTATTTAGGAACATAGTAGATTGGCTCTGGTTCATTGTCGTCAGTTTAATTGGTTTAGGGAGCCAAATCGACAAACTCACAAGCATCGACGGGACGCTCGTAATGATTATCTTAGCTAGTTCCTTAGCCTTCCTGGTCGTCTTCTTTGCCATTTTACGATACCTTTTCTTCACTTATGAGATTTCCCCTGAAATGATAACAATCAACAAGGGGATATTCATCAAAAAGCATATTCATATTCCATATGGTCGCATTCAGACAATATCCCAGGATCAGTGGTTCTTTCTAACCCCGTTTCACTTAGAACAAGTAAAAATCGAAACCGCTGGGCATGACGATTCCAAACCAGAAGGCATTTTGCCGGTCGTCCCTGAATCCGTCAAAGAGGAAATTGAGAAGTACCGAGTTCAAGCCCGCCACCTCAACCGGATGACCAATGGTTCAGACGATGTTCAACCAGAACCAGAGATTCAAACTGAACCAAAGGATGTTTATACTATTTCCAACCACGACCTCAATCTATTTGCGGCAACCTCACTCGGAATATTGCCAATTATCGCCGTGGTCGGAGCAATTTACAATCGAGTTTACGATACGATTCCCCATAAATATATTGATAGTGCATTTGCGGAACTCGCCCACCTATCAGTTCTGCTGATCATCGGAACGGTTGTATTTTTCCTAATTATCTGTTTCTTGATTTCGTACGTTGGTCTGATTCTCAAATACTATAAATTCACCATCACAGAAAACGAGAATCAGCTTCATACCGAACAAGGTCTCCTATCTCGAAAAACATTTACCATCAAAAACAACCGGGTCCAGTCAGTTCAAATCAGCCAGAATATATTGCGTCAGTTTTTCAAACTAGCAACATTACGAGTGCTAACAGCTTCCAAAATTGGTAAGGAAGATAACGATGCCACCCTCACTGTTTTACCCGTAATCGCTAGTGATCAGGCTGCTGGAATGATGCATAAATTTATCAGCTGGATGCCAGAAACTTTACCTACCTTAACAAGGCTACCAACAAGGAGCTATTGGTACTTAATCAGAAATTCAGTGTTATTAATGTTGATTATCATCATTCCATGCATCTACTTTTTAAAGTGGTGGGGAACGATCAGTTTGATTTTACTGCCAATCGCATTCTTTCTTGGCCTCTACTCCGCAAAAAATAGTGGCTTTAGTACCGCTAACGGGCAGTTAGTTGTTTCTGACGGCCATCTGTTCAACCGCTCAATCTACATTACCGAACTTAAGAACATTCAGTCGTTTGAGCTACGCCAATCAATCTGGATGACAAAGACGCAATTAGCTCACTTCACCGTTAACGTTCGGTCTGGCAATGGCAACAAGGAAATTGAGCTTCGGTACTATCCAAAGACAGAAGCTGACAGACTATTCTCGTTTTTGAGCACCTATAAAAGTAGTAGAATTAAGTCATAAGAAACAAAATTGGAGGGATTTTTCATGAAGACAATGAAAATTGCTGATCACACTGTACCCGCAATTGGACTTGGTACTTGGCACATGGGCGAACCTAGTAATCGCCAAACGGAAATCAAAGCCATTCGGGCTGGAATTGACGCCGGCGCGACCGTGATTGATACCGCCGAAATGTATGGCAACGGTTTGTCAGAAGACTTAGTTGGCCAGGCAATTGATGGATTAGACCGTGAAAAACTCTTTTTGATTGATAAAGTCTTGCCCCAAAATGCTTCCAAGAAACGAATGGAAAAGAGCCTAGACACCAGTCTTAAACGGCTCAAAACTGACTACGTCGATCTTTACCTGTACCATTGGCGGGGATCAGTTCCACTTTCAGAAACGGTAGCGACTCTGCAGGAACTCCAACAATCCGGCAAAATAAAGCGTTGGGGCGTATCCAATTTTGACGTTGTCGACATGGTTGAACTGCTCGGACTACCTAACGGAAACAACGTGGCAGCCAACGAAGACTTATATAATCTGGGAAGTCGCGGCCTTGATTTTGACATGATCCCTTGGTTAGTCAAACGAGACATTCCATTAATTGCCTACTCCCCAATTGCACAAGGAGATCGGTTTGGGGCTAATTTAACTACTAACAAGGTAATTAAGGCGATCGCTGATAATCATAATGCAACGCCATATCAAATATTACTGGCCTGGGTTATTCGCAACGGCTCAACCCTTGCAATTCCCCAAAGCGCCAATCCGGAACACGTCGTTGCTAATGTTGAAGCAGCTAACATCACACTCTCAAAAGAGGAACTGTTTATGATTGACAGTGAGTATCCTGCTCCTGAATCAAAACAGCCATTAGATATTCTGTAATCAAAAGAAGAGGCTGGGACATAAGTCACGCCGATAAATAAACTGGACCATATTTTCCATGATTCTTCGGAAAATATGGTCCAGTTTTTCTTTTACCGCTAAGCAAGGAAATAAAATAGCCATCATCAAAGCCAAT
>NZ_CATNVB010000030.1 GCF_951230165.1 Lentilactobacillus sp. Marseille-Q4993 | reverse complement strand
TTTGAACGCTTTTAGTAGGGTGGTTTAAAACGGAAGGTCTCCGTTTTTGTGTACCTTTAGAATATACAAAAAAATCTGCTATCAGTGATAGAAAAATCTATCACCAACAACAGATATTGTAGAACCTGAAATTTATCGCTTCTTTTTTTCGATTTACCTAGTTACGTCCCAACCTCGGACTTTTTCTAGATACTAACTATATCCAATCACCGTATGGATTGAGGAACATCGTCCACGACGCACCGCGCGGGTGTGAGATAACGAATGATTTCGATAACTGGTTAGTCGGTAGTGATGCCAGTGAAGTCATTGAAAACATCTGATAAAGTCTTACCTGGTTCAGCAAATTTTTTGTTAATAAGTAACTGACGGAAGTCTTCAATCGATGTGGTTTCAGTTTGCTTTAGTGGTAATGAAGGGGTACCACCATTTGCGTACAAGCCAGTGGTGATGGTGATAACGATTCCCTTCGAGCTATTGAAGTGAACACTGTAGTACTCGAAGTATTCCTTGGTTTCGTATGATCCCTCTAGGACTTTATTTTTTGAGAAGTAATCGATAATAAATTCTTCAAATTTTTCTTTTGAGTTTAGGGTTTCGTTAGAAATGATTTCAGTCATAGTATAATCTCCTTTACGTTTAAAACTGATATATTACTTTTGAACAACTCTTATTCTAGATGGTTTTTCTGAAAATGCAAGATTTAAGCACTGATTTTTTACTAAAAAACAGCTTGAAAGCCCTTTAATTAGGCAATGAAAGAAGATGAAAACGGGTGGGAGAGTAAGGCAGATAATGATAAATAATAATTTTCAAAAAAAGTTTGAATTATTTTTTTACGAAACAGTAAATTGTTATTTAGAGACAAAAAAATATGAGAAGGTGCTTGCCCAGAAGGTGTTCAGGTAAAAGAAAAAATGTAGCGATACTTTCAATACAGTTATCGCTACATTTTTACGGTGAGGTTAATTATATTCTGATGGTGGGTTCTTTAAATTTGTTGGATAAATAGATTATTGTTCAATTAAGCAGACGCCATGGGGATCAATCGAAATTGTCGAATTGGGCTTGATGTCTGAATTTTCCCAGGTTAGGTGGCCGTGCTTGTTGATTTGCTGATTTGCTAAGATTGAATCAATATTTTGAATGATAGAATCTGAGATGTTAAAAATTGCAAAGTAACTATGCTCTGCTGTATCAGCTTCCCAAACAATATATTCCTTATTTCTAAACAGTTGTTTCTTTTCAAGAACGTTGTTATCAAGCTCTAAAATGGTTTTGTTAGTTAACATTTCAGTTGTCCACTTGTCAAGATCAGGGAGCTCACCACCCATGATTAGCGGAGATTGCATCATTCCCCAAAGGGTCATCATTGTTTTTTGTTCAGGTTTGGTGAACCTTGTCTGACGATTACCGCCAGGACCATCAACGGAACGAATTCCAATGTGACCAAGAGGAAGCATGTCACAATCAGGCCAGTTTCCAGGCCGGGACATTGCTGACCATTTATCTGCACGATCGAACATATTTAAAAGGAGATTCCATTGATCCCAAAAGTCGTTAGTTATTCTCCACATGTTTGCGTTTCGTTGGAAAAATGATCCGTTTTCAACTGGGGCAGGACCTGGAGAAAGCGATAAAACCATGTCCCTACCAGTCTTGTCGATTGCTTTTCTTAATGCCTCAACTTCTTTTTTTAAAGTTCCTCCATAAATTTGTGAATTTGCGATGTCATCACACTTGATGAAGTCAACACCCCATGATGCGTAAAGCTCCATCAATGAATCATAGTACATTTGAACCTCTGGCATATCAACATTGACACCGTACATGTCTGAGTTCCAGGGACAGATGGAGTTCAAAGCGATATCACGAGCTGTCTTATCAGTTCCCTTGATGGGAGTCGCGTTATGAACCGCCTGTCTTGGAATCCCGCGCATAATATGAATTCCAAACTTGAGTCCAAGTGAATGAACATAATCGGCTAGTTTTTCAAAACCGTTTCCTTCCTTGACTGATGGAAATCTTTTCTCGTCTGGGAGTAATCTCGAATATTCATCCATCACTAGAGGATAGAAATTATGGTAGGCGGATGAGTCCGCAGTAGGTTCGTACCACTGGATGTCTACAACTATGTATTCGTATCCGAATGGTTTAAGATTTTTTGCCATATAATCAGCATTTCTTTTTACTTCATCTTCTTTTACGGATGCACCGTAGCTGTCCCAACTGTTCCAGCCTTTTGGTGGTACCGCAGCAAATTCTCGGAATTCTTCTTTCATGATGATCTCCTTAATGATTTAAAGTGATAGGTTATTTGTGACATTGAGTAGTAGTTGAAATGACCATAAACACACTATATACCCTAGCGTAAAGCGCTTTCAACTGAGTGAGAAGAATTACCCAAACTTTTGGTAATATGCTTAACATGGTTATTAACGATGAAGATTGCTAGTGGGTTACGTCAGGCTTTAAAGTAACAAAAACACTACCTATTATATAAACCAATATTTTATTCCAAGAGTCAGTATAGTTGGAATAAAAAAATCGGAATGACATCTTTTTTGAAGGATGCCATTCCGACTTAAAAAAACACGCTAATAAGTTCCGCTAATTATAAATTTTTTATTAGCGGTGATGAAGCTACCATTGGTTAGTTCATATCTACTAGTGTTGTTATATTTGACAAGCTTGGATACCTTTAAGTGGGCACCATGTTTGTAATGTTTGACTTTACCCTTTAAGGAGATCTTATGGTAACCGTTAATTCCTTGATTATTAATTACAGTGACTTTATTGGTCTTTGAGCTAGAGCTATAGTAGAGCGGTTGAACAAACTCTTTATTTGCTGTTAAAAAGCCAACTTTACCATATGTTTTAGAACTCTTGTTACTATCACGAACCTTGTATCGCAATGTACCTGTTTTTGATTTGGCGTAATCAAGGATTGTAAACGTTGGTCGATTTTGTCTTGTCCTTTTTGGGTAAACTGCAATTTGAACGTTTTTACTGAAGTTGGTAGTTCGATACAACGCAATTTTTTTAGTTGCGTAAATAGGCGATCCCTTTTTCAGTAGTTTAGGAGTGGGAGTACTAGTTGTGGTAGTTGAATTTGATGGATTGTCTGGACTAGGCTTAGAGTCTGGAACTGGTTGGGGATTGGTAATTGGTGATGGTGATGGTGCTGGAGTTGGATTTTGATTAGGGTTAGTGGGAGCTGGAGAATCGTTTGAATCCTCATCTTTGGGCCCGTAAACTGACATTTCCATTAGTCCTGAAGCCCAATCTGCCTCCTGCTTGTCCTTATCCTTCTTAACTTTTTGCACAGAAAGACGAATATATCGAGCCTTTCCGGTTAATTGATGACTCAAAAAGCCAACTTCTGAATTGTTGTTTGTTTGATCGACTTGTTTAGTCCAAGTCTTACCATCTGTGCTGGTGTCAATAGTATACTGACTAAAGGTTTCTGAACCATTCATCAAACGGAAACTTAGGTCTACTCTGCTGACTGATTGATTCGATTTTAAATCGATTGTGTAGGTATATGGGACCTTGAGAGGTTTGAAGAAAGTATTGGATGCATCGCCATCATTAGCTTTTGAGGCATCAAACTTTGTGTCCGTATTTTGCTGGTTAGTTGACACTGGCATATCCTTCGATAGTAACTTTTCATTTGAACCAATAATTTTACCGGTATCTTTGGCGAGTGACCAGCTAGGTTCATAGTTCATCGAGACTTTAGGGGAATTGCTGTCTAGGCCAGTAATCGTTAGGGGTAGCCAAACATAACTTGATTTTCCTAGTTCTGATGGATTCCAAGAATCACCCATATAAATATAATTTGTTTGGCCGTTTCCAGTAACCTTCATGATGTTAGTGGGTTGGCTGTGAAAAGTGGAATTATCTCCCAATATACCACTTGGAGTATCAATTTCTGTGCCACTACTACTTGTTGTTTTATCAACTTTCCAACCGTTGGGATCCGCAATGTTTTTGGTATAGGAATAACGTCCTTGGTTTGGATACCAGCCAGATTGTTGTGATGATACTAATACGTAATAATTGCCGGCTTTTACGATTGCGGGAGCTTCACGTCTAGCTCCCTTAAACAATTCATATGAACTCATTGCAGACTTATCAACATCAGTAAAATCGGAGTTGAGTTCATATATTCGCATCGTAGTACCGTTCTCGGTGGAAACAATATATGCCTTTCCGTTATCCTCAAATAAAGTAAAGTCTCGTGAGGGAGTTCCCCACGTATCAGTATTTGAATAGTCAGCAATTGAATTGCCCTTGTCAAACTGGGCCTTTACTTGACCATCAGCGTTATTAACTCGCCAGTTGCGATTGGTGGCATTTGCACCGGGACGCCAATGGCCAACAAAATTATAGTTGCCATCAGGTGTGTCACTGGTAGCGATTGCTACTTGACTGGAGGAGTAATTTCCCTGATTTTCCCAATGAGCCCATAAGACATACTTCTTAGTTTTGGCATTATAGAGTAATTTTGGTCGTTCCATAATTACGTTTGAAAGGGCATTGTTACTTACGTTTGGTTTAACAATGGTGTTTTTAAATGTCCAATTTACTAAGTCTTTTGATGAGTACAAGTTAATACCGTTGAAAAAGCCTGCGTTATGACTCTTATCTTCCCCAACCCAGTAATAGATGGGGGTCCCATCCGTATCGGTGGACTGTAAAAACCCTCCGCCGTGGGCTTGAATTGGAGCACCGTCAGTATCAAGCCATTCTTTTCCGACTGGAACTGACGTGTATCGTTGCTGATTTTCGTTCTTTTTTATCATTCCAGAAATTGCGGAGGCCAATACCTTTGATTGTTGGTCAATGTCCTTTTGAGATGCTTGATCATTCTTGATTAACTTTTCACCGTTTTCGGTTGCTGTTGTTAAGAATTCCTGGCTTATTTTAGCGTAATTTGAGAGGGTTGGTTTTATTGCATTCGCCTTATCAATTTCTGTTTTTAAAGTAGTTTTGTTTACAGAATTGATGTTGGAATTTGAATGATTATCGGCGGCATTTGAACTGGGGGCAGTGGAAATGCTCAAAATAGTAGTCGCAGTGACAGTGCAGATGGTACCAATCAGAAATTTAATAATCCGTTGATATTTCATGGTGGTTCTCCCTTCACTTGATGTAATTCAATAACAAAAGATGATGCTTTGGGGATCCATAATTTGCAATTAGTAAAGTCGACTTTTTTTACTAAAACCAAAACATGCCCATAATAATAGACCAGGTTTATCAGTTTTGCAATCGCTTTCACAAAAAATGCAAACTTTTAAACTGATTTGAATTTCAACTTTAAAAACGGAAGAACTATTTGTTTATACTAGATTTGTGGGAAGATACAGCAGCTTGAGAATTTATAATATAAAGTAGTGGTACTTCTTACTTACCATTCGCAGTATTAAATTGGTAATCAATTAACTAATAGTGAATGAGGTTAACTCTTGTAAGCGCTATTATTTGAGTTAAAGTAGTAACTAGAGAGAAAAAATTATCCGTATAACTATTTAAGCAATTAATGGAGTGATAATATGCACAATTTATTGGTTACCGTATCAGGAATTTGCGATGTTTTGCTACTGGTATTTTTGTTTCTCTGGATCTTCGAGTTTGCAAGAATCGACAAACAACCTAGTCAAAAACGTCATTATGGTCCAATTGTATTAATCCTGCTTGTTGCCACTGCGGGCTTGATGTACGTTGCATTTCCTAGTTAGGGGTTAAAAAATAGCCAGTCTCAATACGTTATTGGGACTGGCCGTTTTTGTACTAAATATAATCAATCTGAGTATATTTATCATAACAATGTTATAAAGTGTTGACTTATCCGGACAAGAGAACTACCCTAAAACTGTAAGCGGTTGCAGTAACCGTTTGCAAAGCGCGCGCACTATGACCTATCAATTTATTTTAGATATATTGAAATGGAGATGTGTGGTTTGAAGAAAGTTTCAAATGGTTTTATATATAGTTTTGGAGCCCTAGGTGGCCTGCTGTTTGGTTACGATATCGCATCTGTATCTGGAGCTATTCTATTTATTCAAAAGCAATTGAACTTGGGGCCTTGGGAACAAGGCTGGGTTGTTAGTTCTGTTTTGATTGGTGCGATTGTTGGTGCTCTCGCAACAAGTAAATTCTTGGATACCTACGGCCGCCGGAAGCTGTTGATCTGGGCTTCGGTAATATTCTTTATCGGTGCTATAACTTCTGGATTTGCACCAAACTTTTGGATTTTGCTATTTACGAGAATTATTTTAGGAATTGGGGTTGGAATTACCTCAGCATTGATTCCTGCTTACTTGCACGAATTGGCACCAAAGAAAATGCATGGTGCTGTGGCGACAATGTTTCAGTTAATGATTATGATTGGTATTTTATTGGCATACATCCTTAACTATACATTTGCTCATATGTATACAGGTTGGCGTTGGATGTTAGGATTTGCCGCATTACCAGCCGCAATCTTGTTCTTTGGGGCGATTTTCCTCCCAGAAAGCCCACGGTTCTTAGTCAAAGTTGGTAAGGTTGATGATGCTCGTGATGTTTTGATGAGCACCAACAAAGGTAATACTAAAGAAGTTGATAAGGCCCTTACTGAAATTAAGGAAACTGCCTCTCAAAAAGTTGGTGGTTGGAGCGAATTGTTTGGAAAGGCTGTTCGGCCAGCACTGATCACTGGACTTGGAGCCGCTGTTTTCCAGCAAGTTATTGGTAGTAATAGTGTTATCTTCTATGCACCAACGATTTTCACTGACGTTGGTTGGGGAGTTATTGCTGCTTTGCTTGCCCACATTGGAATCGGGGTTGTTAATGTTTTGGTTACCATCCTCGCAATGTTCTTAATGGATAAAGTTGATCGTAAAAAGATGCTAATTGTTGGTGCTACTGGAATGGGCGCATCACTATTGGTTATGTATGCAATTTTGAAATTTGATAATGGTACTCACGTTGCTGCAATCGTTAGTGCCCTTGCACTTACTGTTTACATTGCCTTTTATGCAACAACATGGGCCCCAATTACATGGGTTTTGATTGGTGAAGTCTTCCCATTGAATATTCGTGGTCTAGGAACTTCGCTTGCATCAGCAACTAACTGGTTAGCTGATATGGTTGTATCATTGACATTCCCAATGATGTTAAGTGCATGGGGAATCGATAACGCCTTTCTATTCTATGCAGTTATTTGTGGAATTGCCATCTGGTTCGTTCACACCAAGTTTATTGAAACTAGAGGTAAATCTCTTGAAGAGATCGAGCTTAGTTTGCATGAGGCTGCTGCAAAGAAGGAACACGCACCATCAAACCATAATATGGTGACACATGCATAGCTTTTTAAAATTGTAAAATCAGAAAAAAGTGACGACTTCAATGATTGAAATCGTCACTTTTTCTTATTGCTCTAGTATTTCAGATAAAAAAATATTCGGAGCTTTAAATAAATTGCAAGTTAATCTGAATTTAAGTTAATAAAGGTATTGTAGTTTAAGTATTTATAATGGATTCGCATTGTTGAAAATTCAAATGGGGTCCCGTCATCTAAGAAAAATGTTCCGGCCATAATGCCAACGGGCTCAGTTGGCTTAAGGTTCAATAGCTGCTGATCTTCCTCAGTCGAGGGTTCAGCCATAATTGACATAAAGGACTTGCTTACTCGTTTGTGTTCTTGCTTATCGATAAAGTTGAAGATAGAACTCTTGACCGTATCAGGAGATAGTTCCGGAGCTAGCTTTATAGGGATAAAGCCGGTCTCAATGATAATGGGTTCACCGTCAATCAACCGAAGTCGTTTTATTTGATAGACGAATTCATTTTCATTGAGGAAGAGATTTTGTTGAATCTCGGCACTGGCAGGGGTGACGTGATACTCCAATAATTGGATGTTTGATTCGTGGCCAGTTGTAATGATGTTGTCGGTGACCCCGAGATTATTTCCCTCGTATTGAAACAAAGACTGATTTTTTAAATATAAGGGATTGATGAATGTCCCGGATCCTCGTTTTTTAAAAACGACTCCTTGCTGAACCAATAAGTCTAAGGCTCGCTTGATTGTGCTCCTGCTAACTTTGTAGGACTCGCTTAGACTTCGCTCATCGGGCAACTTATTGTCCTTGAACTCGTTATTGAATATTCGGTTTTTAATATCGTTGATTACTGTACGATATATTAAATCTGCCATTTTATTATGGTCTCCTGTATTCTAGCCAACTAATATGTGATTGCTCCGTAAATTATAACAGTTATTTTTGAACGGGTACAATTTTTAATTAGAACGGTCCAAAATTTCAACCAAATTAAAAAGACCTTTTTTAAGCATAAAATGGCTAAATACGTTATTATTTGCAATTGAAATTGAGGTTTAAAGAAAGATAACGGTTCTCAAGCAGCCTTGGTTTCATAGGGAAAGTGGCGGATGATTTCCATTGGAAGTATATTATTTTAAAAATTGGGACGTATCAATTTTTAAATTTGTTGACTTTTCGTCAAATTCCGGTAATATATTGTCTTGTAAATAGATAAATTCACCATTATCCAAAATTCTAATTTACGAGATCAGTTGAGATAAATAACTCAGGTATTAATTCATTGAAGGAGTGTTAAATTCATGGCAGTAGATTACGATTCCAAAGAATATTTGGAAAAAGTTGACGCATGGTGGCGCGCAAGTACTTACCTTTCAGGTGGTATGATTTTCTTAAAGAGCAACCCACTATTCTCTGTTACAAATACACCAATTAAAGCTGACGACGTTAAAGTTAAGCCAATTGGTCACTGGGGTACAATTTCAGGACAAACTTTCTTGTATGCCCACGCAAACCGTTTGATCAACAAGTACGGACTAAACATGTTCTATATTGGTGGTCCTGGTCACGGTGGCCAAGTTATGGTTACTAACGCATACTTAGACGGTACTTACACTGAAGATTATCCTGAGATTACTCAAGATCTCGAAGGTATGTCACGTCTTTACAAGCGTTTCTCATTCCCTGGTGGAATCGGATCACATATGACCGCTCAAACTCCAGGTTCACTTCACGAAGGTGGAGAACTTGGTTACTCACTTTCACATGCAACTGGTGCTGTCTTAGACAACCCAGACCAAATTGCATTTACTGTTGTTGGTGATGGTGAAAACGAAACTGGTCCTGCAATGACTGCATGGAACTCAATCAAATTCTTGAACCCTAAGAATGATGGTGCTGTATTGCCAATTCTTGACGTTAACGGATTCAAGATTTCAAACCCAACTATTACTTCACGTATGAGTGACGAAGAATTACGTAAATTCTTCGAAGGTCTTGGCTGGTCACCTCGTTTCCTTGAAAACGACGACATCCATGACTTCATGACTTACCATGAAAAAGCTGCTAAGTTGTTTGACCAAGCAATTGCTGACATCAAGCAAATTCAAAAAGACGCCCGCGAAAACGGCAAGTACGAAGATGGCGAAATTGCTCCATGGCCAGTAGTTATTGCTCGTTTACCAAAGGGTTGGGGTGGTCCTACTCACAACGCTAAGGGTGAACCAATCGAAGACTCATTCCGTGCTCACCAAGTTCCTCTTGACTTGAAGCAAGGTGACTTGAGCCAATTACCACAATTCGAAGAATGGATGAACTCATACAAGCCAGCTGAATTATTCAACGCTGATGGTTCATTGAAGGACGAAGTTGCTGACTTTGCACCTAAGGGTGACAAGCGTATGGCAGCTAACCCAGTTGCTAATGGTGGCCGTGCTAAGGGTGCTAAGCCTGAAATGCTTGACTTACCAGACTGGAAAGCATTAGCTAACGACATTAACGAAAGCAACCGTGGTACTGAATTACCTGATGGTAACCGTAACATGGATATGAATGTTCTTTCTACATTCTTTGCTGGCGTTGCCAAGAAGAACCCAACTTCATTCCGTGTATTCGGCCCTGACGAAACTATGTCAAACCGTCTCTGGGATATGTTCAACATGACTAACCGTCAATGGATGAGCAAAGTTAGAGAACCAAACGACCAATACGAAGCACCAGAAGGTCGTATCTTGGATGCTCAATTGTCAGAACACCAAGCTGAAGGCTGGCTTGAAGGTTACACATTGACTGGTCGTACTGGTGTATTCGCATCATACGAATCATTCTTACGTGTTGTTGACTCAATGACTACTCAACACTTCAAGTGGATCCGCCAAGCTGCAGCACAACCATGGCGTAATGATTACCCATCATTGAACTTGATCTCAACTTCAACTGTATTCCAACAAGATCACAATGGTTACACTCATCAAGATCCAGGTATGCTTACTCATTTGGCTGAAAAGAAGTCTGACTTCATTCGCCAATACCTACCAGCTGATGGTAACTCATTGCTTGCAGTATTCAACCGTGCATTCAACGACCGTCAAAAGGTTAACCATATCGTTGCTTCTAAGCAACCACGTCAACAATGGTTCTCAATTGATGAAGCTGAAGAATTAGCAAACACTGGTTTGAAGACTATCGATTGGGCTTCTACTGTCGCTGAAGGTGAAGATGCTGATATCGTCTTCGCATCAGCTGGTGTAGAACCAACTATCGAGTCATTTGCTGCAATTGACTTGGTAAACAAGGCATTCCCAGACGTTAAAATGCGTTACGTCAACGTTGTTGAATTAGGACGTCTTCAAAAGAAGAACGGACCTCTTAACGACGAACGTGAATTATCTGACGCAGAATTCACTAAGTTCTTCGGCGAATCAGGTACACCAGTTGTATTTGGTTTCCATGGTTTCGAAGACTTAATCGAATCAATCTTCTACGAACGTCAACACTTAGGACTTCATGTTCACGGTTACCGTGAAGATGGTGACATCACTACTGCATACGATATGCGTGTATATTCTAAGTTGGATCGTTTCAACCAAGCTAAAGACGCTGTTCAAGTTCTTATGGACAAAGGTATCATCGACAAGGCTGCCGGTGCTGACTTTGATAAGAAGATGGACGACATCTTGGCTAAGCACTTCAAGGTTACTCGTGACGAAGGTCATGATATTGAAGAGTTTACTGATTGGAAATGGACTGGACTTAAGAAGTAATTTAAGATATTAACTTGATATTTAATCAAATTTGATTCTTAAATTTAAAGAAACTGAGCTAAATTCCCTGTGCTTTTGGAAGTTTTGGCTCAGTTTTTTATAGTAATACGTAGTTGTGAGAAGAAGTAACCGAAAGTTTTTACAATTTATTAAACGAAGTACCAAGTTGATCAAGTCTACAAGAAGAGGCCTCCACAAGTAACGACACTTGTGAAGGCCTCTTTTTAGTCTGAACTTTTACTTAGGACGAGAAGGCACCACACAGTAGCTGTCACGACTGATTTCCATTCTGGTCGTCAGTTAGTGTCACCCTTGTGGGGGCTCACAAACGAAATCACAGATTTCTGGTGTGCTCCTAAATCGGCTCCAGCTTTCAGCTTCTGCACTTAGCATCAAAAGGGAGTGGAACAGAAAGCATACGAAGGTGCTTTCGTCGTCCCACCCCCGCAAGACCAACAGTAACTGAGGCTCATGAATAATGAGCTTCAGTCCTGATGGTTACTGCGTGTAACAAGAATTTGGATACGAGCAAAAAGGCAACGATAATTTTTCAAGAAAAATTATCATTGCCTTTTTTCGATGTGCCTTGTTAAGTCCCGGTCTCACTTATTCTGAACTTTTTCTTAAGATGAGAAGGCACCACACAGTAGCTGTCACGACTGACTCCCATCCAGGTCGTCAGTTAGTGTCAGCCTTGTGGGGGCTCACAAACGAAATCACAGATTTCTGGTGTGCTCCTAAATCGGCTCAAGCTTTCAGCTTCTTCACTTAGCATCAAAAGGGAGTGGAACAGAAAGCATACGAAGGTGCTTTCGTTGTCCCACCCCCGCAAGACCAACAGTAACTGAAGCTCATGAATAATGGGCTTCAGTCCTGATGGTTACTGCGTGTAACAAGAATTTTTATATGAGCAAAAAGGCAATGATAATTTTTCATGAAAAATTATCATTGCCTTTTTTTCGATGTGCCTAGTTAATTCCCAGTCTCACTTATTCTTAACTTTTACTTAAGATGAGAAGGCACCACACAGTAGCTGTCACGACTGACTCCCATTCTGGTCGTCAGTTAGTGTCACCCTTGTGGGGGCTCACAAACGAAATCACAGATTTCTGGTTCGCTCCCTAATCCCCATTCATTATCGAATTCTTTACGACAACGTAATCGACCGTTCTAATATCCTTAAGCTCACGGCCACCAGCATACGAAATTGCTGACTGGAGATCTTCCTTCATTTCTTCAAATGTATCTGATAAATGGCCACGATAAGGAACAAGCATTTGCTTTCCTTCAACGTTACGGTACGCACCCTTTTGAACTTCAGATGCTGAACCCCAGTATTGCTTGTACTTCTTACCATCAATACTGATAAGGTTACCTGGAGTTTCCTCATGACCTGCTAACAATGAACCGATCATTACCATTGAAGCTCCAAACCGAACTGATTTGGCGATATCACCATTGTAACGAATGCCACCGTCAGCAATCATTGGCTTTTGAGCAGCCTTTGAGCACAAACGAAGGGCGGCAAGTTGCCAGCCACCAGTACCAAAACCAGTCTTTAGCTTAGTGATGCAGGCCTTACCAGGTCCAACTCCAATTTTGGTAGCATCGGCACCAGCGTTTTCAATCTCACGAACTGCTTCAGGAGTTGCCAAATTACCAGCGATTAAGAATGACTCAGGTAACTTTTCCTTAACGTACTTGATCATCTTGATAACGTAGTCTGAGTGGCCGTGAGCAACATCAATGGTGATGTATTCTGGCTTGGCATCTTCTCTAACCAATTCGTCGATAAAGTCATATTCAGCATCCTTGATACCAACACTAATCGATGCGTATAAACCAAGTGAGTGAAGCTTCTTAACGAAGTCCGTTCTTTTTTCTGGTTGGAAACGATGCATGATGTAGAAGTAGTCGTTCTTTGCCATCCAGATTGCTAGCTCTTCATCGATAACTGTTTCCATGTTAGCGGGAACGACCGGAATCTTGAATGTCTTAGGGCCGAACTTTACTGAAGTGTCAGCTTCGCTTCTGCTCTTGATAATTGCCTTGTTAGGGATAAGTTGAATGTCTTCGTAGTCAAATACTTCCATTTTAATTAGCCTCCGTGGGTTTACCAGACGTTAGTTACAACATTGGTTTGTTCTCTATCAGGACCGACTGAGAACGTTGCGTAAGGGACGTTTACTAATTCAGAAATCCGCTTTAGGTACTTCTGCGCGTTTTCTGGGAGTTCTTCAATTGTCTTGCAGTTAGTGATATCTTCAGTCCAGCCTGGGAGTTCTTCGTAGACTGGTTTGCATTGGTCTAATTCTTTCAAACTAGCTGGGTAGTGGTTGATAGTCTCGCCGTTTAATTCATAAGCGGTACAAATCTTCAACGTTTCGATTCCAGTTAGAATATCCAAGCAGTTGAGGGCAAGGTGGGTAAAGCCACCAACCCGGGCAGCGTGGCGAAGAACAACGCTGTCAAACCAACCAATTCTCCGTGGCCGGTGAGTAACAACCCCGTATTCGTGACCAACTTCGCGAATGTGATCGCCAATTTCGTCATGAAGTTCAGTAGGGAATGGACCTTCACCAACTCTAGATGTGTAGGCTTTGCAAACTCCGATAATGTTGTTGATCCGGTTAGGACCAATTCCGGCACCGGTAGCTGCACCACTTGCACCGGCGTTTGATGATGTAACAAATGGATATGTTCCGTGGTCGATATCCAACATGGTTCCTTGAGCACCTTCAAACAATACGTTTTGATCATCATCGAGGGCGTTGTTAATAATATAGGAAGAATCAACAACGTGGTCACGAATTCTGTCAGCGTACTTTGAGTACTCCTCATAGATTTTAGTGGCGTCGAGTGGTTCAGCGTCGTATAGTTTTGTTAGAATTTCGTTCTTAATTTTGATATTTGCTTCGAGTTTTTCTTTAAATGCTTCTTTGTCAATCAAGTCGGCAACCCGAATTCCGATTCGTTCAAACTTGTCCATGTAGGCAGGACCGATACCTTTTTTAGTGGTACCGATTTTTTCTGCCTTTTTAGATTCTTGAAGTTCATCTAATAATAGATGGTATGGCATGATAACGTGTGCCCGATTGGAAATTAGTAGGTTGTCGGTTGAAACACCGTGTTCTTGTAGATAATCCATCTCGGTAACGAGTGATTTAGGATTAACAACAACTCCGTTTCCTATAATAGAGGTCTTGTTCTTATCAAAGATCCCTGAAGGAATGAGTTGTAAATGAAATGCCTCATCCTTAAAAATAATGGTATGGCCGGCATTATCGCCGCCTTGGTACCGAGCGATAATGTTCGCTTCTTGGCTAAAGAAATCGGTAATCTTACCTTTTCCTTCGTCGCCCCATTGGCTTCCAACTATCACGATTGATGACATGTAAACACCTCGAAATTTTATTGCTAGGTTGTTTACCCAGCATTTTTGATTCTACATGATAAAAAGAGATAATTCAACCGTAAATCATTAATAATATTGGTAGGGGCCAGTCTGTTCGTTCGAGTTTTCGAGATAAAAGCGAATTATTTTGCCCAATCAAAAATGAAATATGGATAAAACAGGAACAATATGGTAAAATTAAGGTGTTAATTTGCTATGGAAAGGGTTTAACTATGATTGATAGATATTCGCGTCCTGAAATGAAAAAAATTTGGTCCCTCGATAATCAATACGCTGCTTGGCTAAAAGTTGAGATTGCAATTGACGAAGCTTGGGCAAAATTAGGTCATATTCCTGAAGAAGATGTTGAGAAGATCAAGAAGAACGCTAAGTTCGATGTTGATCGGATTGCAGAAATTGAAGCGGTAACTCACCATGACATTGTTGCGTTTACCAGAAACGTGTCAGAATCACTTGGCGAAGAGCGAAAGTGGGTTCATTATGGAGTAACCAGTACTGATGTTGTTGACACTGCTTATGGTGTCCGAATCAAGCAAACCAACGAAATTATTCGGCAAGATATTGATAAGTTCATGGAAGTTATTAAAGAAAAAGTCTTTAAGTACAAAGATACTGTCATGATTGGTCGGACCCATGGTGTTCAAGCTGAACCAACTACATTTGGTTTGAAACTTGCTCGCTGGTATTCCGAAATGAAACGGAATAAGGCTCGCTTCGATACTGCCTCGAAGGAACTAGAAGTTGGCCAAATTTCTGGTGCGGTTGGTACTTTTGCTAACGTTCCTCCATTTGTGGAAGAATTTGTTTGCGAACGGCTAGGCTTGCATCATCAAGAGATTACTAGTCAAATCCTTCCTCGTGACCTTCACGCTGACTATATTTCAACTTTGGCATTAATTGCTACTGGTCTGGAAGAGTTTGCGACTGAAGTTCGGGGCCTTCAAAGATCTGAGATCCATGAAGTTGAAGAACATTTCAACGCAGGCCAAAAGGGTTCGTCTGCAATGCCACACAAACGAAACCCAATTGGTTCAGAAAATATTTGTGGTTTGGCCCGGGTAGTTCGGGGTCACATGGTAACCGCGTACGAAGACGTTGCTCTTTGGCATGAACGGGACATTTCCCACTCATCTGCAGAACGAATCATCTTGCCAGATACGTTGATGCTAATTGATTATATGTTGCACCGATTCACGAACATTCTGGATAATTTGGATGTGTTCCCTGAAACGATGTTGAAGAACATGGACCGGACTTATGGTCTGATTTACAGCCAACGGGTTATGCTCAAGTTGATTGATAGTGGTCTTACCAGAGAACAAGCCTATGACTTGGTTCAACCACTCACTGCCAAATCATGGAATGACCAAGTTCAATTCCGTGATTTAGTTGAGGGTAAGAAGGAAATTACTGATCAATTGTCAGAAGATGAGATTGCCGATGCATTTGATTACCATTACCACATTCGCCATGTGGATGATATCTTGAAACGAGTATTTGATTAGACTGTGGTTTTGAGCCCAGATATATACTGCGGTTAGCAAATACTTAGTAAAAATTAAAGCATCAATGATAGTTTCGCAATAATGAAATTATCATCGATGCTTTTTTGCATGAATTGAATTTTGGCCAACATCTCCCTAGTTTTTTCAACGATAAACGCCAATCGTGATATATAATTAAACTTAAGGAACAATTCGACTTGAATAATGTTCGGAAAAGGAGGAACCACAGTGAAGAACAATCAACAGCTATTCTCAATGTCAGATGAAGTTACTGGTGAAATCAATATTGATCGTCTTTCACCAGACACCGGGAAGCCACTTCCCACAAGTAGTATTATTCGCTACCTGATTGCCTTTTCACTGTTTTCCATTCTGAACGCTGCCGCCTTTAATATAAATGGTACTAATTTGTTGCCTCAACATCTGAGCAACGTTGGCTTCATGGATCCAACGAGCGCGTTTTCAGTAATTACTTCGGTTACCTCGGTGGTATCAATGTTTGCAGGCTATTTGTGGGGGAATTTATCTGACCATACTAAGTCTCGTTTTGGCAAACGAACACCCTGGATTTTCTGGGGAGCAATCGTCGCAGGAATTGGCCTTTATTTGATTGGGTCCTTTGCAACGGTGACAAGCATTACCCTGGCGTACTGCTTTAATACCCTTGGGCAAAACGCCATTCAAACACCCATGTATGCAATAATGGCCGATCGGATTCCTCAACGAGTACGGGGAACCCTAGCAACTGGGCTAATGGCGAGTTCGATTGGAATCCCGATTGGCCAAATGATTAGCTCAAACTACATTGATACAATTCATCAAGGAATGGGATTTTTTATTGGTGCAGTATTCATAACGTTGTCAGGTATCCTACCGCTACTTATTATGCCAAGGGAGCGGGCTAGCCACCGCGAAGATATTCCGAGCGAGTTGACCATTAAGTCACTGCTACCACCATCTATCGATGATAATCGCGATTTTTATAAAGCTGCAGTCGCCCGTTTCTTAATAATGATTGGTTATACAATGGTGATGCAATACCTACTGTATATTTTGGAAAATTACATTGGCCAATCAACTGCCGAAGCGGGGCGGACTTTAAAACAGATTTCGGTTGCGACTCTGTTTATTTCGTTAATTGGTTTAATAATTGCTGGCCCCGTATCTGACTATTTGAAACGAAGAAAATTACCAATTCTGGTTGGGGTGATTATCATGATTGTGGGGGCTGCCGTACCCATTATCTTCAAGTCAACAACGGGAATTATCGTTTACGCAGTGTTAACTAGTTTGGGTAACGGAATTTATGTATCGGTTGATATGGCATTAAATATTGATGTTATTCCGCGGGAAGCAAAGGTCAAGAAGAATACGGGGATGTATATAGGACTGATCAACTTTGCTAATACGCTTGGGTTAATGGTCGCACCGTTGCTAACTGGAATGACTTTAAGCGTAACGACAAGCTATGGAATGGTATTTATGTCGTCGATGCTGTTTGCCGCCATTGGGGTGATATTCATCCTCTCGATAAGAAATATTAATTAATTTTCTAAAATGAGTTGACAATTAGACGAAACGTGGTTTAATTAAAGCAACGTTAATATCTGATTAGAAATGCCGCGATAAGGAGAGTAATCATTTGTTGCTGATCACAGGGAGCCTCGGAAAGTGAAAAGAGGTATCAACACGTTTGATGAAAGTAACCTTGAAGCAGTAGCTACGAATGCTGAGTAGCTACGGTTAACACACCTTACAGTGTTAGAGCATCGCCAAAAGGCCGTGCTTGAAGTGACAGTTTTTATAGACTGTAAATTAGGTGGTACCGCGCAGAAGCGTCCTTGGATTAATTTTCAAGGGCGCTTTTTTTATTAGAAATTGACGAGAAAACTAAATGACGGAGTGTGATTAATTATGAAATTTGCAATGATTGGTGCAGGAGCAATGGGACTTAGATACGGAATTTTACTACAAGAGGCTGGCAACGACGTTACCTTTATTGATACATGGCAACCACATATTGATAAGATTCGTGAACAAGGTGGCGTCTACGTAATGCGTGATCACGAGAACCGTCACTTAGTGGATATTAAATTGGAAACTCCAGAAACTTACGATGACGATCCTGATATGTTTATTTTCTTCACTAAGCAGATGCAGTTAGCTGACTACCTTGAACGCTGTGCCCATTTCTTTAAACCAAAGCACTATGCATTTACTTGTATGAACGGAATGGGCCATATTGAAAAGCTCCAACAATACTTCGATGATGACAAGATTATTGGTGGAACTGCTTTGATTGCGACTGTTTTGCCTGGCCCAGGTGAAGTTGATTTCATGGGCAAACCGGGTGCCGGCAAGATGAACATGTGCCCACTTAACGAGAAACCTGACGCAATGTGCAAGCAACTGTACAATGAACTTGAAAAGGGCCACATGAACCCAACTTTGACTGATGACTTTATGGGAACGTTGATGACCAAGGTTATCTTTAACTCAGTTATCAACACCATCTGTACGATGTTTGAAATTCAAATGGGTGAGTTTGGTAACTTTAGTGGCTTTGACCAGATGGCTCGCCAATTGATTGATGAAGCATATGATATTTGTGCGAGAGCTGACATTCACCTTGTTTCTAGTCGAAAGGAAGAAATGATCGCCTTGGAGAGAAACACTAGAATTGATATGCCACTGCATTACCCATCAATGTATCAAGATATGACTAACGACCGCCCAACTGAGGTTGATTACATCAATGGATACATTGCTAAACTAGGTGAGAAGTATGGCTACAATGCCCCAACTCATAAGTTTGTTACCCAGGCGGTTCATTTAGCAGAATACCATCGTCAAAACGAGAAGAAGATGCGGGAACAGCAAGAACCAAAGGAAACAATTGCAATTTAGTTAAATAGATAAGGGAATGCCACCTAATTTCAATTTGAAATTTTGGTGGTATTTTTTGGTTGGCATAGTTATAAATTGTTTCTGGATTTGCATCTGGTATTAATCGACAAAAACTAATAGCTTGATTTATGAGAAATAAGAACTAGGATAACCATGGGCAGAAAATTATGCAATAATAATTTTTTACATAAAATATTAAATTGGGGGTAATTATTAATGACTGGTAAACAATTGGGCAACCAAATGGATACCAAAATTCATTATAAAATGTATAAAGACGGTAAGAAGTGGGTGTTTGCTGGATTAGCAACGCTATCAATGGGGGCTTCTCTGTTATCGTTTGATCAAGGAGTTCATGCTGATAATACGCAAACAAGCACGACACCGACAGTGTCGAAAGTTCAGGCTAACTCGAAGTCTGTAACGAGCACGCCGACTATTACATCTACTGGTGCAAATAAAGCTATGACTCCGGCTACGGATCCACAGACTACTAAACAGAACGTTGCTACTAAGTCTGTGAATGACGCTAATTCACAACCAACCGACCAAGTTGGTAGTAACAGTCAGATTCAGAATAAGGTAACTACTAGTAATCAACAGAAGCAACCTAATGCTTCAAATACCAAAACCGTAGATGTTGCATCAAATCGCGAAACTCAAAAATCACAGGTTAAAAGTACTAAGTCTACAACGAAGACAGATAGTAATTTAACATCAACCACGACGGCAAAACCAGCAAGTGATTTAAATAAAAAATCAGCCACGGTTATTGATAATAGTAAAACTGGGAAATCAACTAAGCCAAGCCCACAAGTTTTATCGGCATCCAAAGTGGTAACGAAGTCATCTTCATATGACGAAACTAATAAAGCAACAACTGATGCAAATAAGCAAGCTCAGGATGTAAATGCGTTGGTTGACAAGCTTAACAATCTACTAAAGAAAAATCCTGCCAATACCAGTGAAATCAATGTTTTAATTGGGAAAATTAAAACTAGCAATGCCACTTACCTTACCAAGAAGGATAAAGTTGATGAGCTCGTCAACGCTTATCAAAATGGCATCAAGAGTGTCACATTGAATGGAACTGAACAAGAAAAAACGTTATCGAAGTATGATCAATTGGCAGATCAATTCAATAAGCAAATCCAAAAGATTGTGGGAGCACCCGATGTTAATGATACGCAAGCGCAATTGAATGCAGCGTTGGCCAAGTTGAATAAGCAACTGAAGGATATCAAGGCCAATGCTGAAAAGGGCGTAGCAATAGATACGAATGCCCTTAACGCAAGTAAGACGGCATATGATAATGCTCGGACTGCTTATAATAAAGCTGTTGATAACTATAATAGTGAACATGCTGATTCTAAGATCGGAGAAGTTGAAGCAGGTCCATCAATTGATCAGTTAATTAAAGCCGTTAACAACAACCAGGAGCGTAATGCTTATGAAAAAGCTAATGATATCTACAAAGATTTGACTAAATCAGATGGGGAAATAACTCAATTACAAAGTAGTTTGACTGCATGGAATGAAAGCGTCAAAAACTACAATTCTAAGCTGTCAAACCCAGCTACTACTGAAGATGATTTGACAAAAAGTACGCAGACTGTAGAGGACACACAAACTGCTTTAGAAACAGTGCTAAATAAGTTTGATTATAAAAAGATCCATAATTATCAAGTAGCCTTAGAGGCTTACAAAACAGCCTTGGCTAAAGTTGATCATACTAAGCAAGCATATGATGAAGATGCGTTGACAAACTTTAAAAATAGTTTAGCAAAGCTCAACGGATTTTCTGATACCGCAAAGACATATTCAGCTAATATGGCAAAGAACATAACGGATTTCACTCAACTTCAAAAGATCACTAATACTTTCAGTGCTTTGCAGCAAAAAGTTAAAGACATCAACACCAAGGCTCAAGCTCAAATCGATGCAGTCATCGCCTGGAATACTGCAATCAATAAAGACTCTACGTCCTTGGATTCAAACGGTAAGCCAATTAGGATGATTGATAGCGTTGCTTCAACGGATAGACAATCCATCACCGATGATTTGAATGCCCTTGGAAATAAAGTGGTTCAAACGAGTTATGCATATATTGATGCCGTCAATGGTACTAAAACCGAACTAAAATCAGTCGATGCCGTAACTGATGAAAATGGTAAAACATATCAGACGTTAGAAAAGGGAGCTGTAGCAAATCAAGGTCAAAGGTTGCAAGCCCTTGAGGATGCATACACCAAAGCCGTTAGTGACTATAATAATAGTCACAAGGATAGTCCGATCAAGGCTGGTAAGATTGAGAGCGATAAGTCAGGAAATGATGCTAGTAAATTTCCTGATTTTCTTGAGGGGAATAATGGTTTTAATAATCAGTATAAATCATTAGTAACGACGCTGGCTAATTTGATTGTTGGTAATAATAATTCAGCAATTAATTATTTGCATAAGAAGGGATTGACTGGTAATAGTACGGATGGTTCTTATACAGCAAGTAAATCAAGTTCAAGGCCAGGCACTTTGACGGTTAATGTGTATAGTAACGGAGTTGATGAAAAGGCATGGGGCAATAATGCGTTCAACAATGATACCGCAATTCTTAGTGGTTATATAGTTCATAAATATGATCCGAATAATCCTCAATCACTTGATTTCACCAAGGATGAAAAGAAGAATATTTTAGCTGGTGGTATTGGTGGTGAGGCTATTAAGAAAACAATTGCTGGCTATCAGTTAGTAGGTTATTCAATTATTCAAAATTCTAATAGTGATGCGGTCATAACTAAAAAGAACCAAACGTATCGCTTTACGACTAACGATCCACTAGCAGAATTTTTTGCTAATCCAATTCGGTCTGGAGTCAGTCAAAATAGTAATATTCAAGTTTATTTCTATTATTTGAAGAATACAAGCGATAACTCTGTTCCGACGACACCAAAGCTTGCCCCGACTTATACGTTAACTGGAGGGCAAAGTGGTAATTTGCAGACGATCAAGAGCATTGAAGTCGCTGGTTTGCCAAAGTTGACTAATGAGCCTTCAGAGGTTACATTGCCACCATATTCAAGCGGAACAAAAATTCCAATCGCAACCGCATTTCTGCCAGAAATTGAAATAAATCCAGAAAAGACAGTTGTTCCACCATATACTCCGGGTCATAAGACAAACGTGCCCCCTGAAGAACCGAATGTTCCTAATACTCCGGGTCATAAGACAAACGTGCCTCCTGAAGAACCAAATGTTCCTAATACTCCGGGTCATAAGACAAACGTGCCCCCTGAGGAACCAAACGTACCAAATACTCCCGGCAACAAGACCAATGTGCCACCAGAGGAGCCTAATGTTCCAAATACACCCGGTAACAAGACAAACGTTCCGCCTGAGAAACCAGGTGTTCCAAACACACCCGGTAACAAGACAAACGTTCCGCCTGAGAAACTTGGTGTTTCAAACACGCTAGGGGATGAGACGAACACTCCAACAACTACAGGGTATAAACTTACATCCTTGAGAAATCATGCTAGGAATGCCTATGGTACCCCAACATATACGAGTTTAACTAATGGTTCATCAGCCAATAGTAATGCCTCCGGTGATAATGAAACTAACCCTGAGTTTGTTAAGGGTAAGTTACCACAAACCGGTGAAAAACAATCAGCAAGCACCTCAGTAATAGGGGTATTGTTACTAGCAGCTTCATTATTCGGGTTAGGTAAAATCTTCAAGCGAAGGGAAAACTAAATAGTGGCAATCAAAAAGGCAATCCGGTTGGATTGCCTTTTTTGTATTACTAAATTTTGAATTCCGCGATTCGTTTCAGTAACTTTTGGTTCTTATTTAATTTTGCAAAAGCCTTTGCATCGTTCAGGTAGTCAGTGATTTCGGTTGCTGGCTTTTTCTCTTCCCGAGCATTTTGGGCTTGGCGGAACAGGGATCGAGCAAGGTAGTAGGTGACGTGATTATTGGCACAAACTTCGTAACCATAAACTAGTAATGAATCACTGGTCTCAAAGTCACCAGCGTGGGCGAAGTAGTCAGCGGTGTAGAATATCATCGCCATAGCCCGCCACACTGCTTTTTCGCCATTCAGTGGTAATGAGTGAAGCTCATCAAACACTTTTTGGAAATAGAATTCACTCTTGTCTAAATCACCGTTTCTAAAGTAGGCAGTCCCGATTCCGGTGAATGCCAGTTGCGAATATATTGTCTTGTGAGCGTCGTCCAAATCGTTCAGAATCTGATCAAATGAGAACAGGCTGTCAGATAATGGTTTATCCTGAAGAGCTGCTAAGAACCCCTGGATAAAGTGATACTGCATCTTACCATCAGTGGGCAGGTCAGATAATTCAATCGTCTTTAGTTCTTCTTCAGCCGTTGCAAACTCACTAGTGATCAGTTTGAATTCAGCTTTATCAAGCACTCGAATTGCTTCTGACTGAGCTGGTGGCACGATTGGGAAAATATCGTCTAACGTAAGTCCCAATCGGGAACAAAGTTTGGTGAGAATTCGGATGGCCGGAGCCTTACCAGATTTTTCAAACTTACTTAGCGTTGCCTGGGTACAAATTCCCTCACAAAGTTCTTCCTGGGAGTAGCCCAATCGTTTTCTAGTCTGAACAAATAGTTCAATATTCATAATTATCATTCCAATATTTTAATTTTGGTCTTTAAAATCAGTATATCAGAATCAGCTACCAATTATAATTGTTTTAATAACCCCTGGAGGAATTCTTCAGCATCACCCACGTATTTATAATCCGATGATTCAAAAATTGGGGCGTTTTCGTCGGTGTTGACGGAAACGATAGTGTCGGCATTTTGCATTCCAACGGTATACTGAACAGCACCGGAAATTCCAAGGTTAATAATCAATTCTGGGGCAACGGTATTTCCACTTTGGCCAATTTGTTGTTCGTGACTAAACTCAGGCAAATCGGTTAGTGGGCGACTAACGGCAATGGTAGCACCAATTCGGGCAGCAACCGCCTTGGCATGGGCAATTACTTGTTCGGACTGAGCGCCACGGCCCAAAGCGATGATGCGAGTTGCGGAGTTGATGTTAGTGTCGTCAGCAACCAGTGGGGTTTCAGTGTCAATCGTGATACGGTCGTCAACCTTAACGGCAAGGTTGGCCGTTACGACTTCGCTGGTTGGCGTTGCTTCGACTGCTTTAAAAGTGTTTGGTCGAACTGAAGCCATTTGGGGTCTTGTCTTAGGGCAGGTGATTTCACACATCACGTTATCCCCGTATGAAGGCTTTGAAGCAATCAGTAGGTCATCCTCAAATCGCAAATCAAGACAGTCGGCCGTCAAACCGGTTTTTAACTCTGATTGAACTCGAGGGGCGATTGAACGTCCAGTGACGGTGGCACTGAATAGAAATGCGTTAGGTAAGTCCTTCTTGGCTAATTCCACTAGGGCGTTAGCAATGGTGTCGTCGTTAGCTTCGTTAAGGGCTTCATCCTTGATGATGACGATTTTGTCAGCACCGTATGGTTTAACCTCTGATTCCAAGTTCTGGTTAGGGGTTTCTGTGATTACCGCCACAACGGGACCATCACTGATTTCTTTTGCTTTGGTAACTAATTGCAAGCTGCTGGGATCTACGTGATTAAAGTGGTTTTCAATGTAAACCCAGGTTTCTAAATTGTTAGTCATATCGATTCCTCCTAAAGCACGTTCTTGGCAGATAATTCTGAGATTAATTTTTCAGCAACGGTTGTTGGGTCACCTTCAAGATTCATTGTTTGCTTAGCTGCTTTTTCAGGCGAGTAAACTTTGGTTACGATGGTTGGTGATCCTGCTTGACCAAGTTCGTTCTCTGGAACATCAAGATCTTTTTCAGACCAAACGGTGATGTCCTTATCAAAACTAAGCATGATATTTCTAGGAGTTGCGTAGCGGGGCTTGTTAAGTTCAGATCTAACTGTTACGACTGCCGGCAGTTGAGCACTGATGCGTTTTTCTGAGTGGTCGAGGAGGCTAACCGCTGATACTCGTGAATCGCCAATAACTCTGAGTGATGATGCGTATGTTATTTGCGGTAAATCTAGTTTGTCAGCGACGATTGGACCAACCTGACCAGTATCGGCATCAACGGCTTGGCGACCAAATACTACAAGGTCAACGTCACCAATTTTTTTGATGGCTGATGCAAGGACGGCTGCAGTAGCAAGAGTGTCCGCACCTGCGAATGCCCGAGAACTTAGTAATACCGCTGAGTCTGCTCCCATTGCAAGAGCACCACGGAGGGATGTTTCAAAGTCATTTGGTCCCATTGAAAGGGCGATGACTTCGGCGTTGGTTTCATCTTTAATTTGGAGGGCGGCTTCAATGGCGTTCTTATCGAACTGGTTGATAACCCCCTCGACCCCGTTTCTGACGAGGTTGTTTGTCTTTTCATCAATTTTAACTGAATCAGTTTTTGGAACTTGTTTGATTGCAACTACGATTTTCATGATTTGACCTCCTACTTAGCAAACTCAGCTTTGGCGATTGCTGATCTCATTTTTTCAACGGTTCCTTCGGCAATTTCGAGTGCTCTGGCGTCCCGAATCAAATGCTCGATTGGGTATTCGCGACTGTAACCATAGCCTGCAAGCACTTGAAGGGCATCATCACCTGCGGCAACTGCGGAACGACTACCAAACGTTTTGGCCATTGCGGCTTCTTCCATATATGGGAGATGGTTTTGCTTATTGATAGCTGCTTGTTGGTAAACAAGCTTGGTTAATTCCTTTGAAATTGCGATGTTGGCAATTTTTTCTTGGATGACCTGAAGTTCGGTTAGGGGGGTGTCCAACGCTTTTCGTTGTTTTGCATAGTCGGTGGCAATCTTTAAAGCGTGTTCCATGATTCCAGTTAGAACGGCTCCCATAAGGATTCTGGCATCGTCATGGGCTTGGTCCGCGATTTCAATTCCCTGACCCCGTTTGCCAAGCAAGTGAGATTCAGGCACCACAATGTTGTCCATCACAATCTCGCCAACTGGAGTCCCGCGGAGGCCGATAAAGTCTTCGCGTTTACCGAATGTAAACCCAGGCATATCCTTATCAACTACGAAACAGGAAAATTCATTATCCCCGGTCTTGACAAGCACGGTATAAACTTCAGCTAAACCACCGTTAGTGATCATCACCTTGTCCCCGTTAAGGACCCAGTGATCACCTTCCTTAACGGCAGTTGACCGAATCCCAGTTGGATTAGAACCACCACTTGGCTCGGTGTTAGAGAATGCAAATATTCTTTGTGAGGCAGTTGGCAAGTATTCGTCGAGGAGAGCTTGATTCCCATATAAGAGCAATTGATCAATACTCTTGTAATGACCCTCCAAGGTAACGCCAACACTAGCGTTTCCGTATGACAAATCGTTAATCGTCTGGGCGACAGCGATAGGATCGAATTCAGCACCACCGTACTCTTTAGGCAACGTCAATGCTAGAAATCCGGTATCAATCAGCTTTTGAAAGAGACCATCGGTGAAGTCACCTTTCCGGTCAATCTCCATGTCAAATGGGGCAACTTCGTTTTCGGTAAAGTCGACAACCATTTCGTGGAGCATCTTCTGTTTTGCGGTCATTGTGTTATCAAACATGTTAAATTCCTCCTGCTCATTTTTTCACAAACTTGGGCAAAAAAATATCATTAATCCTTATTTACTGTTTACGAGTTCATTTAAACATAATAATTGGAATAATTCAAATATATACTATTGGAATATAAAGAGAATTTGATTTGATAATGTGAGAGGAGATCTTGGACTTGATTGAAAGCATAAAAAAACCTCCAAGGTCGGGGGGACCTTGAAGGTATTTTTTTAAAGTTAAGATAAGACGAGGGGGGTGTCTTATCTAAATATGTCTATATTCTGAGGGGAATATGAATATGAAACTTATAATAAACTAACGGGGGATTAATTTATTACGTATTATTGGGGGGTAAGAAAAGAAATATTTAAGTCATCCCTTTTCCTATGCTTATTAATATACAGAACAGATATTAAGAAAAAAGGATGAAAGTTTGAACATTTTGTGAATGTCGTCAAAACCCTTATGGAATGGGGTATATTGGACTATAAATTTGAAGCAAAAAGTTTTTTTGAAGTGAAATTCGACAATTCTGATCAATTTTGACCACTTTCCAAACAATTTTTAATAACGACAGGTTCCTAGATTAAAGTTGTCAATTAGATCAAGGTCATCAAATTTTGCGCAAAAAAAAGAAAAGGCGGGGGAACCTTTTCTTTTAACCAATATAGTCTTCTTTTCGGGGGAGATCTAAAATAAAGGGGACAATGAATTATTATTTAATAATTAATTGTTCTATTATATGTGTATCGAAAACCTTTGCTTTCGATATTGTATATACTACCCACTAAATATAGTTAATCTTTGTTCAATTTGTGAAACTTTTATGAACGAAATAAAAAAGATAAGACACGGGGATGTCTTACCTTCAAGATACCTATATTCTAGGGGAAGAATATGAATATAAAAGTAATAAATTAAAGGGGGATTTAATTTATCGCTAACACAAGTAACAAACTCATTACCTATGCTACGGTTTTAAATATAATGCTTAGTTGTTACTAAACAATGAACAAAATGTGAACTTTTTGTGAACTTATCTGATAAATTATTGTAAACGATTACAAATGCCTATAAATCAGCATTACTAAAATTAAGTAAAAATGGGGTGATTCCATGAGTTTCAAGGCGCGACGCCAATTTAACAAATTAGCAAAGAATCAGTACAAAAGCAATGTAAGTCACAGCTTTTTGAAGCCAAATCAGCGGTATAGTGTGTTTAATCAGCCTGAATTCGAGGGCAAAGTTGCTAAAATTGATACAGGTCAAATCGTAACGATTGAACCAGAGCAAGCACCAATTGCTCAAATTATCTACTTTCATGGTGGGGCAATGACGGTGCCAATGAATGAGGATCAGCTGCGGTTGGTTACCAGGATTGGGGACATGGTTCCCGCAACGATTAAGGTTGTTGATTACCCACTTTTATTCCAATCGAAGAGTATTGATTTGATTCAATTTTCCCAGCGAGCTATCAAAGAAGTGATTACTAACTCTGGAGATTTGCCAACTTATATTTTGGCAGATTCGGCAGGAACCATTCCTGCGGTTGAAAGTGTTTTAGCAACGTTTGAGTCGGTGGCGGGAATTATCTTAATTTCCCCGTGGTTTGACCCTAAACTTCATGACCAAAAGATTAAGCGCCAATCGGAAGACGATATTTTTCTGGATTATGATGTGCTGAAGCAAATCGGTGATGAATTTGAAGACTCACTTGGTGAGTACAAACTACATGATGTCTTTGACCCGGCAAACCTGCGCGGCCAGAACTTCCTGGTTTTCTATAGCCAAAATGAAATGTTATCTCCGGATACGGAGAGATTCATTGAAGTTGCTGAGCGGGCGGTTGATACGACGGTAAAGAGTCATAAATTTACCGATGCTTTTCATGACTATGTCCTCTGGCCGGATTTACCCGAAACAAAAAAGACCGAGAAATTAATCTCAGCCTTCATTAAAGATCGACGTGATGCTTGAGTTTTGGAAAGGCATGGGTGTCTGACCAGCCCATCATTGCCCCCTGGAAAATTAGGGCAAACGCGGTTCCAAAACCAATTGCGTACAGATTGTGGGTAATTAGGTAACAAATCAAAGTAATTGATAGTGGCGGGACGTAACTTGTCCACTGGGAAATTATCGCACTTCCGTGAACGAACTTGAACCGGACAATGTAGGCTAAGTCGTCGTTGGGGTGCATTACCAAGTTAGCTCGTGAATACATTGATACGGCAACCGCAACCATAAACAACCCGATGACGTCTAGAATCAGTCGTTCCCAAAAGTTATAATTGGGAACCCCCATCCAGTCGAAAATGGCTTGAGCACCTTGGACCATGTAACTAAATGGCAGTGTGAATATCAGGTTGGAGAAGAATCGCCGCCGGTCAAAGTAACCAATCAATAATTGATTCATAATCGTGACCCCGACCCCGTAAACGAACAGGGTCGTTCCTAAGGCAATCCCGGTAGTCTTGGATAAATTAACGGCAGACGCTGTCCATACGGCACTACCAAGGTTGGTGGAGATAGCCAGAGCGTTACCGGCAGAATTGATGATCAACGACAGACACAGATAATAAAGTCGTTGTTTAAAGTCTTTAGTTTTCGCCATGAATCTCTGGGTCTCCTGTCTGAAAGTTTACTATATTAATATAGCATAAAAGAGCAACCCATGATTAACAATGTCGAGGTTACAGCCTAATAAAAGATAGCGGTTTCTAAATCTTACAGTTTGGTAAAATCAGCCTTATACCACTTAACATTTTTAAAATTAGGACTACATTTGTATTGTAGAAGATTTTATTTGAAATGGGGGACAACTATGACTGAACGTCAAATGATCCAAGAAATTTTAAATACCGTCGATGTTACATATGATTTTGAAAACACCAATGACGATACTAAGGAATATGATATTGCTATCGTTCGCCAAAAAGAAGATAAGCGGCCGGTTGATGAGATCAATGGTGAAATTAAAAAATATTTTCAAGAGGCTGACTTTAGTTACGACGAAAAGATTTCACCGGATGAAAATACAGATATTTTAGTCTCAGTTAAAAAGTAAATTGGTCTAGTTTGAAAATAACTTACAAACTGCTTGATTGCAACGATTTGCACACTATGGTATAGTTCATGGTGTGCTTTTTGTTATCGCGGAATTAGAAATGGCAAATCTTAAACGACTTGAACAAATTTGGCTTAAGTCGATACATATACTCGAAAATAATTCGAAACGGTTTTTTATGATAAGATTTAGATAAATGCCGTTAACCGACTGGAGGAATATAAATGTCAGCTCTCACAGATCGTGAAAAATATGTACTATCAATTGACCAAGGGACTACAAGTACCCGGGCAATGATTTTTGATAAAAGCGGCCGGAAGGTTATTGAGGCCTACAAACCAATTAAACAAATTATCCCACACAGTGGGTGGGTTGAAACTGACCCTAATGAAATTTACACGTCAGTGTTAAACGTGATTTCTTCTGCTTTCATTGATGCTGGAGTCCACCCAGAGGATATCGAAGGAATTGGAATCGTTAACCAACGTGAAACGACGATTATCTGGGATAAAGAAACAGGAGAGCCAATCTATAATGCGATTGGCTGGCAATCCAAGCAAACCGCCGGCATTGCTAAGAATCTTGTTGATAAGGGATATTCAAACTTATTCCACAAAAAGACTGGTCTGATTATCGATTCATACTTCTCAGCTACTAAAGTTCGGTGGATCCTGGATCAAGTTCCAGGAGCACAAGAACGGGCTGAAAAGGGCGAGTTGTTATTTGGTACTGTGGATACCTACCTTCTGTGGAAACTAACTGGAGGACGATTGCACGTAACTGATATTTCTAATGCCAGCCGAACAATGATGTTCAATATTCATGCTCTTCGTTGGGACGATGATATTTTAAAACTATTGAACATTCCGGCTGTTATGCTACCTGAGGTTAAAACTTCAAGTGAAGTCTATGGCGTCACTGAAAACTTCCAGTTTTATGGGATTGAAGTCCCAATTGCCGGAATTGCCGGGGACCAGCAGGCTGCGTTAATTGGCCAACTCGCGTTTGATACTGGAATGGTTAAGAATACGTATGGTGATGGTGCCTTCATTATGATGAACACCGGTGAAAAGCCCGAGTTATCAGATGAAAACTTGTTAACGACGATTGCTTATGATATTAATGGGCATTTGAATTACGCTCTTGAAGGATCGATTTTTGCTGCTGGGAGTGCAATGAGCTGGCTTGCAGATAGTATGGGATTAGTCGAAAGTGTTCCCGAGTCTCGACAAGCAGCGATGAATTCTGATTCGGATGATGATGTCTATGTTGTTCCTGCCTTTGATGGCTTAGGAGCTCCATACTGGGACCAGGATGTTCGTGGATCGGTGTTTGGATTGACGCGTGGGACCACGAAGGAAGACTTCGTTAAGGCAACGCTGCAATCGATTGCGTACGGCACTAAGGATATTATTGATACGATGGAACGTGATACGGGGATGAAGATTCCTCGTTTGATGGCCGATGGTGGGGCGTCTCGGAATCGCTATTTGATGCAATTCCAAGCCGATATATTGGATATTCCGATCCAACGGGCATCTGACGAGGATACGACGGCGTTTGGGGCGGCTGTGTTGGCTGGCCTCGCTGTTGGATTCTGGAAAGATACTGATGAGGTTAGGGGACTGGTTGAGGATGGCCGGTTGTTTGAACCGAATATGGAAGAAGAAAAGAGAGTCAAGCTTTACAGTGGGTGGACCCAGGCTGTGAAGGCGGCGAGAATGTTTAGGGTGTAAGCAGAGTGCTGAACACCACGGGTAATCTTTGAGCACTAAATTAAAAATGACGAGCGAGCAAACGAAGTGCGCGGTCGTCATTTTTATTTAGGTGAGAAGATTGTGGTGGGAAGCCGATTTGGGTAGAGTGTGAGGGAGTGGGACAGAAAGCATACGAAGATGCTTTCGTTGTCTCACCCCCGCAAAACCGACAGTAACTGAGCGCCATGAATAATGTCCCTCAGTCCTGACGGTTACTGCGTGTAGCAAGTAGTTGGATAAAAGCAAAGCTGCAGTAATGAATTTCATTTTTTGAAATTTGTTACTGCAGCTTTTCGGTGTCCTCAGTTATTTATCAGCATCATTGTTTGTAAAGGTGAGATGGTTAAACGTAGGAATCAGGTTTGGCGAACAGGTTTTGGCTATGTAGCAGATAAGAAGGCGAGCAATATTTCTCCATTTTACTATTCCTCCATTCCTCAAAATAAGCTATTATTATCAATAATAATTTGCAAACTAATATGAGTAGAACAGGAGCCACAATTGTCAAAACCAGTTTATTTTGCCAAAATTGAAATTCCAGGAGCTAACGGTAGACTAGAAACGCTAAAGTTTAGTTCAGATATTCAAAAGGCACTGTCCCTAGATAATGATCCTAACCGTTGGGTTAACGCGTTGCGGGAATCGCTGATAATTATTCCTAATGGCGAATATTATCGGAATCGGCAACCACTAATGAGAGTTGGTAAAATCAAGAAAGTAATCATCACTAGGGGGAAAGGCACTAGACAAAAGTTTCCTCGCTACAATCGAACCACTAGAAGTCAGTTCGTCCTAAAGGAGAATTGGCAGCAGGATGATAAACGAAAACAGTTGTAAATAATTGCATTTCTAAATCACGATTATCCAAAATTAAGCCGGCTGGTGATTAAGTCTGATGTTGGTTACTGGTACCAGGGAGCGGGAATTAAATTTAAATTGGGACGGGTACCTGAGCGAATTGCTAGGTTCGGGGCTAGGATGATAGCGACGATGGCATTTTTTAGGAACTTTAGGTGAATAACGGATTCGAAGAGTCGAAAACATCGGCTCTTTTTTTGCAACTTGAATTTACAATTTAAGTGCAACAGTGACTAAAAAAAGGACCCATAGCTGGATTCCTGTAAAATGATGTTTGCGAAAACAATCATGAAAGGAATCTAGCTATGAGCCACTACAAGCATCTTACC
>NZ_CATNVB010000029.1 GCF_951230165.1 Lentilactobacillus sp. Marseille-Q4993 | reverse complement strand
ACATACACCTCGCTTGTTTTTTGTTTAGACGCTTAAATCTTAGCATATGGGACAGTGATGTCCTATTTGTTTTGGATAAAAAAACTGGCATTGATGATGTTCATCAATACCAGAAAGTATAGTTCCATAAAAACAGCAGGCATTTGAAGTGCCTGCTGTTTTCTTATACCATCAAACCATTTTTTCCAAATACGCTTGCAACTTCGAATCATGAGCATACAAATACATTCCCTTGATTCCTCTTCGCAGCAATACGTTTAGCGAGTTTTTTAGTAACGTCTCCTTACTACTTTCAAAGTCGTCACCCGTCAAATCTTGGCGCTGTTTAAACACTTCAATATCCGTCACCTTACTTGGATCAACCCCAAGCCCATTCTTATCGGTTAGATAAAACGGCGGTCCAATAATTATCCCAATGTAATTAAGGTCAAACCCTTGGACGGTGTAGATACTGCCAACCTCATTGATTGTTTGCGGTTGTTCAGCCCACGGAGTTGCGGTGAAGTTGTACTGATCCCACGGCAAGTGAAAATTTCCCTCGTCAACGTAGTGTTTGCCACCATCAAGGACAGAGGGATATCCCGTTGTTGCGGTCATCCTGGCTAATCCCTGACTAGCATTCTTGGCGATAATCGTTTCATACAATTTTTGGGCATCGTGAAATACCCGTAGGTCGTAATCGCCCCGATTTTTAGGAGCTAATGGAATTGGCTTTCCGCTGACAAACGTGTCCAACCACTCCATCGTGGCGGGATTCGCCTGCATTCGAAATTGCTCCTTCAGATGAACGATTTTGTGCGGATATGGTTTTAAAATCTTTTCAAGGCGTTCCTCAGTCCAAAAGCTCTTCGTTTTCAGAACCTGTTTGGGGTCGAACACAACCACTGTGACCTTACCCAGATTAGCAATATCAACTAACTGGTTGTCACCGTAATAGTTATTGTAGTGGTCAGGCTTGCTCAACAACAAGTGAGCTTCATCAATTACCGACAAATCGGCGGTTTGTTGTTTTTTGTGCATTTGATTGATAAACGAAGTTGGCCGTTGATAATACTTCTTCAGCATCCCCGGCGTCTGCCCTGCTAGTTCACGATATACCTTGAGTAACTCAGGATGGTTGACCATGAAATAGGTGTTGTCGATCTCTTGGGCAAGTTTGGTAAACATTTGGTTTAATATCAAACTTTTGCCGGTACCCGCATCACCAATCAAAACAAAAACAGCGTGCCCATCTTGGTTAACGTTGGTTCGGGTGAAATCAATGATCTGATCAAGAACCTTGTTTTGATGATCAGTTAGCTTTATGTCGGTTGAAAAGGAATCTAAAGTGTGTGATGGCATGGTGACATCTCCCTTGATTGGTTATAAAAAGCAGACGGTCGTGGGGACGGTCTGCCTTGATTACTTGATACGATTAGTTTATTAAGCCATTCATTTACAATACTTATGGAACGCCCTGGACACAGCTTTGAGCCTTTTACAAACCAAAAGTCTCAAAGTCTGGTCTTGTAGTAAGCCATAAATGGCTAACAACAACGACAGGGCTGATAAGTATTGCTTTTTCATGGCTTTGGTGTCGGCAACTTCCGAAAGGATCAGCTCTTCGTTTGCTCGCTCAAAAAATCTGGCTTAATTATCGGTAACTCCCGAGAAGCTTAGCACTCTAGCTTAAATCGGCTTCCCTTCTCTGACTCCTCCGCTTAATTTCAAAAATGGCTTTGCGCACTTCGTTTGCTCAACCCCATTTTTTTATTAATGCTCGAAGTCAACCGAGAAGCTCAGCACTCTAATTATTTAACCAGTCAACGCTCAACTCAAACCACTTTGAAAAGTGCTCATCAGTCCGGTCACCATTCACAATTCCAGTGTACTTATTAGCTAAACTAATTCCGTGATTACCCGTTCCAAACTCATGCAATTCAAACTTAACGTTATTCTTATCAAGCTCTTGCACATAGCTCAAAATATGGTTACCAAACGGCGTCAGTTCATCATTGATTGATCCAAAGATAAATGTCCGAGGAGTATTAGCAGATACCATCTTGCTGACATCCTCAGTTGTAACGCCCATCTTTTCATCCAACGTTGGTTTAATAACGGGGTATCCTAGAATTTCAAACTTGGCATGATTGCCTTCACTATTTGCGTATGCCGCAGCAAGCTGGCCACCAGCTGAAAACCCAATGATCCCCAAATTATCAGTATCAACATTGAGTTCGTCAGCGTGGCTCACTATGTAATCAAACGATTGAGCAATAGCCACTTTTGCTGTAGCGTAACTCTTGTTCTCACCAACTGGGTACTGAACAACAAATGCCTGGTAAGCGTGAGTAGCATACGATAAGGCAACTCGTTCGGAGTCCCGTTCCTTGATTGGATTGTAGCTACCACCGGCAATGATTACAATTCCGGGCAACTTAACATCCGAATTACTAATGTACATATCTAAAGAACTATTTTTCTCTTCAAGTGAAACTGATTCAATTTTCATTTAAAAATCACCTCATGTTTAGCATACTACTTTTCCATTGTTAATCAGTATGTGATTAGAGAATTTTTAGCTTTTGGACAAACAAAAAGCGGTACCCCCACAGAATTTTCTGAGAGCTACCGCATAACAATTAATCCACCAACTTACCAACAATCGGCAGTTTGCCTAAAATCGACTTACCATGAGGGGTACCCTCAATTTCCTTAGATAAGTCACGGCCTGCTAATTGACCATAATGCTTACCGTATTCCCAAGACTCTTCCTTGGTAACATCGTAAACGATCCCGTCAATTGCAACGTAAGCCCGCACACCATTGCCGTCATACTGAGCTAATTCTTCCTTAGTGAATTCCTTTAAGTTATCGTCTGCCATTCGTTTCATCCCCATTCATTTATTACCTCAAGTCTACCAAAAAACGTTGCTGGAATGGTATTAAAAAGACTATCCATTTCTGGATAGCCTCATAAACTATTTTGCTTCCGCGACCTTAGCCACGGGTTTTTTTGCTACTTTTTCTTCTTTTGATCCACTACCCATAACTATGTTAAGGATAATCGCACTGATGGCACCAACCGTGATTGGCGAACCCAACAAGTATTGAACCATTTGTGGCAATTCAGTTGTTACCTTTGAAGGCAAGAGCACAGTTGCCATTGTCAAAACGATTGGAATACCAAGAACATAAAGGGTACTTTCAGTTGTTTCAATCTTTCTGATAACGTTCAAACCATTAAGCATAATGATGACACAGATGATGGCAAAGATACCACCGATCACTGGAGCGGGAACGGCTGACAAGAATGCAGATAGTTTGCCAAAGAATCCAAGAATGATGAACCAGATTCCGGCTGAAACGAAGACCCGCTTGCTGGCAACTCCGGTAATTGAAACCACCCCGGCGTTGGTTGAGTAACCAGTCATTGGAGTAGCCCCAAGCACAGCTGATACAAGACAGCTAAGGCCCTCACCGATGATTCCTTGGTTCCATTGTTTCTTGGAAATCTTTTCATCAACCACGGCACTCATTGCAAACCAAGTACCAGTAGTTTCAGTAGTCAACACCATGTAAATAACGATAAAAGTTAAAATTGCTGGTAATGAGAAGTGCACTCCGTAATGGAATGCTGTGAATTTAGGCAAACTGAACCAGGCAGCCTTGCTAACTGATGACCAATCAAACTTACCCATTGCTGAAGCAGCGATTGTTCCGGCAACTAATGCAATAACAATTGAACTAACTCTGAATAATCGTTGTAATTGAGGAATGCGAATTCCAATGGTGATTGCAACTAACATTGTGATTGCGGTAATTGAAGCAATTTCGATATTTTGATTAATGTTACCAGTTGCGTTGAAAATATTGTCGTTTAAAGCAGTTGGTAATAATGACAACCCAACACAGGTAATGATGGTTCCACCAACGATAGCTGGCACCAATGCGTTGATCACTTTTTGGTAAATTCCAGAAGCCCCTAACGCAATCAAGACTAGCGAACCGATAATCAGAGAACCAAGTACCGTGGCCATTCCGCCGTTACCAGCACCATAGGCAGCGTATACACCAGCTACCGCACCAATTGGAACGAATGAAGGTCCTTGAGATACTGGTAATTTCATAAAGAACTTAGTTTGCAAAATCGTTCCGATCCCACAGGCTAGAAATGCTGCTTGTAAGAAACCAGTCTTTTGGCCCAAGGTCATTGATAATAATCCTGCCATGATCAACGGTGGCACGTACACGTCCATTGCAAGTACGTGTTGCAATCCTAATAGTCCTGATTGGAAATATGAAACCTTGTCTTCTGGTCCGTAAAGTAAACCGTTATCTTTTCTCATTACTGTTTATTCTCCCTTTACTTGCTTTCCGTTTACAAAAACGCGGTCGACGTTTGCCTTCGTCGTTTGGTACATTAATTTTTCAAACCTATCATCAGAACTTTCCTTGGTGAAGGATGGATAGGCGGAACTAACAACTTGTAAATCAGCTAGCTTTCCCACTTCAATTTTGCCGGCGTTTAGGTTCAAGGCCTCGGCTCCACCTGCGGTTGCTAGGTAAAATGCTTCTTTGGCGGAAATTGCACTGTTGGCAACTCCTCGGTCGGCTGGGTCCAAATCACTATCGACTCCATCAGCCAACATTCGGGATGACATCACCGCCTGGCTGATATTCCGGTAAATACTTGGTGAAAAGCCACCAGAAATATCAGTTCCCATTCCCACTTTAACGTGAGAATCAAGGATTTGGCGAACCTTTGTCACTGCATTACCGAAGTAGACGTTCGATACCGGACAGTGGGCAACGGCAACTTGGCGATGCTTGAATCGATCCAAATCTTCATCATTAAGTAGCGTTCCGTGAGCCATTACCGAGTTAGCCGTCAACAAGCCACACTCTTCAAGCACTGCTGAATCTCGTTTGCCATAATGCTCGATGGCATAACCATTTTCCCAGTCACTCTCGCTACAGTGGGATTGAATCGGTAAGTCTAATTCTTGGGCTAGCTTTCCCAATCGTTTGAGCGTTGGAATCGTACAGCTCGGTAAGAATCTCGGCGTAATGACAGGCGTTTGTTTAACAGCACCGTCTTGATTAAGCTTTGCTAGTTCAGCGATAAACTGCTTGGTACTTTCAACCGCCTCATCACCGCTTTCGTTCCGGTAATAATCAGGCGACTCTTCCTTGTTATCCATGACCACCTGGCCGATGAAACCTCGCTGACCAGCATCGATACACGCTTTGGCAAGTTCAAGATTGCTGTCCTTATATATCGTTCCAAAATACTGAACGGTGGTAGTTCCTTCAGCAATCAGTTCTTCAACTAGATTGTGGTAGACCTTGCTAGCAAACTCGGTATCTTCAAACTTAGCTTCAAGTGGAAACGTATAATCATTGAGCCATTCATTAAGCGGTTTGTCTAAGGCCACCCCCGCGTTAGGCCACTGAGGGGCATGAACGTGAAGATCAATGAACCCTGGTAATAAGAATTGGTTCTCGCTTAGCACGATCAACTCGTTGGCTTCCTCGGCTTGACGCCTAATTGCAAGATATTTATCATCGCTCGGTTCAACGATTTGGTCGATAACACCGTTAGTGATGCACACCTATGCCTTTTGTTTGAATGTGACGCTATTGGAATTACTTGATGAATAATAACTTCCCTCAATAATAGTTGATTCTTTAATGCAAATCGCCTCCGATTATTAGCAAAACCCGAACATTAAATATGGTCGAATTTCAATAGTTCGTAAAAGAATGAATTAAGTATAAAACGATTTTTTCGATTTTACAAGGTGCTTTTCAATTAAATTCAGTTTAATGTTCGTGTTTTGCTCATTTTAAGCTTTTACTTAGACCGATTATCGAAAAACATTTCGATATTTACCCTTTTTTGCCTTAATTTTCGTCAATAAACAACAAATTCTGTTCTTGACACTGTCCAATTTGTTAGATTATTATTAAATACATCTAATACGAAAGGAAGATTATCCCATGGAAAAATTGATTACAATCAGAAGTTGGCAAAGCCGGTAATCAAGTTACGTCTACGGAAACGGACAGATGCGACTTGATCTTTTGCGATGATAAAAGACGCATCTGAACCGGTAATCTTCAATAAAGAGGCCTGTTCAGTAACGAACCGCAGGCCGGCAGCAAAAAGAGCAACTCGGCCTAGCGAGTTGCTCTTTTTTCATATCAAGTTAGAAAATTTTTTAAGGAGAGATTGGAATGAAAAAACGTAGTTACCCACTTTTAATCGCCATCATTATTTTATTCGCATTCTTGGGTTACGCCTTTGTTAACGAGAAATCGCAAATGGCTAAGCCAGCTAAGAAAACCCCGGAGATTGGCATTCTCCAGTTGATGTCCCACCCCGCCCTTGATTCAATCCACAAGGGAATCATCGCCGGCCTAAAGCAGGAGGGATATACCCCTGGCAAGAACATCAAAATTGATTTTCAAAACGCTCAGAACGACCAGAGTAATTTGAAAACAATGAGTAGTAAGTTTGCCAACGAAAACCTTGATTTATCAATCGGAATTGCCACCCCATCTGCTCAGTCACTCGCCAATTCCATCAAAGATAAGCCCATCATTCTGGGTGCCATCACCGACCCAAAGGGAGCTAACTTAGTTAAGAATAACAAACGCCCTGGGGGTAATATTACCGGTGTTTCTGACCAGGCCCCATTGAAAGAACAACTTGGTTTGATCAAAAAACTAATGCCGAAGATGAAAACCCTCGGAATCATCTATACCTCTAGTGATGATTCGGCGGTCGCTCAGTACAAAATGTTCAAAAAAATCTGTAAACAAGAAAAGATTCCGCTTAAAGCTTACTCAATTTCGAACACCAATGATTTAAACCAAGTAGCTCAGCAAGCCGTTAACTCAGTCGATGCCATTTACGTACCTACCGACAACACGATAGCTGGAGCAATGCAGACCTTAGTCGGAGCTGCTAACCAAGCTAAAGTTCCGGTATTTCCAGCCGTTGACACAATGGTTCGTGACGGGGGCGTTGCTACTTACGGGGTTGACCAATATAAACTTGGTGTTGCAACTGGTAAAATGAGTGCCCAGATTCTCAAGGGTAATAAGAAACCAGCCACTACCCCAATCAAATACTTCACCCACGGTAAATTGATCATCAATAAAAAACAGGCTGATAAGATGGGCATTACCATCCCCGCTAGTTTAATGAAGGAAGCCAAAGCGAAAGGAGAAATCGTCAAATGAGTATAATCGTATCTGCAATTGGCCAGGGCCTCACTTGGGGTGTCGTTGGTATCGGCCTATTCCTAACATTTAGGATTCTTGATTTCCCTGATATGACCGTTGAAGGAACATTCCCAATGGGAGCAGCTACCTGCGTGGCCGCTATTTACAACGGCGTGCCACCAATTCTCGCAACCCTCCTAGCAATGATTGTTGGAATGCTGGCTGGACTGGTCACCGGTTTGCTTTATACCAAGGGCAAGATTCCCGTGCTACTTGCCGGGATTTTGACCATGACCGCTGCTTATTCAATCAACCTTAGAATCATGGGCCGAGCAAACTTATCATTATATGGTAAGTCCACCTTGCTTGATTCATTCAAAGGTCTCCCACCCTATTTCAACAGCGTTTTCTTAGGCATGTTAGTAATCTTTGTGGTGACAGGACTAATAATCTACTTCCTCCAAACTAACCTTGGCCAAGCATTTATCGCTACTGGTGATAATCCCGTCATGGCAAAGTCCCTGGGAATCAGCACCGATACCATGCAAATTATGGGTCTTTCCGTATCAAACGGATTTATCGCCCTCGGTGGTGCTTTGGTTGCTCAAAACAATGGTTTTGCGGACGTTAACATGGGAATTGGAATCATCGTTGTCGCCCTTGCTTCTATTATTATCGGCGAAGTCGTGTTCGGTGAGTTGACGATGAATGAGCGATTAATTGCCGTAACAATTGGTAGTATTCTTTACCGGTTTGTTATCCTCATCGTGCTTCAACTCGGTTTCAACGCAAACGACCTGAACCTCATTTCAGCAATCGTTCTCGCAATCTTCATGATGTTTCCCGCGTTTGAAAAACGCTTCAAAGTAAGAAGAACTATCGCAAAGGGGGCAACCCGCAATGAGTGAACCAATATTTGAAATCAAAGATGCCGTTGTGAAGGTAAACGCTGGTACTCCAGAAGAAATCAACATCATGGACCACGTTAACTTCAAAATTAATCCCGGTGACTTCATCACCATTTTAGGGACGAACGGAGCTGGTAAATCCACCCTCTTCAACATTATCGGTGGTGACCTCCACCTTTCCAGCGGCCAGATACTCCTCCACGGTAAGGATATTACCAACATGTCGGTTGAAAAACGGACTCGTTTCCTTAGTCGGGTGTTCCAGGATCCAAAAATGGGAACTGCTCCCCGGATGACGGTGGCAGAAAACCTACTACTATCTAAGAAACGTGGCCAACACCGCGGGTTAGGTACAAGAAAGCTTAAACAAAACATGGCTGAATTTCATAAGTTAACTCAAACCATGAACAACGGTTTGGACGAACGACTGGACACCCCAACCGGCGACTTATCTGGTGGGCAACGGCAAGCCCTTAGTTTCTTAATGGCTACAATTAAAAGGCCAGAAATCTTGCTGCTTGATGAGCATACCGCTGCTCTTGATCCGCAAACATCAGCGGACCTCATGCGCGCAACCAACGAACGAATCACCGAAGATAAGCTAACCTGCCTAATGATTACCCATCACTTGGAGGATGCTTTGAAGTATGGAAACCGATTGGTGGTTTTGGAACATGGTAAGATTAAGTATGATTTCTCAGCAGAAGAAAAAAGTAATTTAACCAAGGAAAAGATGTTGACGTTCTTTGGCGATATTGATGGCTAGACATCCCCTACAAGTTATTTTTGAATGTTAATACGAATTAGATACTAAGCACCAGCAATTTCGATGACGTGAGATTGTTGGTGTTTTTTTATTAACTATGTTAAAAGTTCTCATTGGATAACCGAATTGAATATTCAAAATAAACCTTAGAATGTATTTGCGAATGGGAAATGCGAATCACATTAACTCATATGACCTTCAGCCATGAAATTGTTCTTCCAAGCTATAAGCTTGGTTAGAACAAGGGTAGAGTTTGAGACTACAGGCTCAAACCTATCCCCATGGCGTTCCAAGGTCAATATGAGTTGTGATGAGCATTATTTCTTACCGTAAATAAAATGTTGCTTGCACAGCGTTCCAAGGTCAATATAAGTTGTGATAAGCATCATTTCCCCGTCATATCAGCATTTACAGACTTTTTATCTTTTTTAACGCAAAGGCGTTGACACGGTGTCACCACCCTGCTATGATATAACCAATCAATAAGTGACACGGTGTCACTCAGAAAGAAACGAGGTGCTTACATGCCAAGCACAACCTTTGAAAACCTTAACCCCGACAAACAACAACTCATCGAAGACGCCTTACTAAAAGAGTTTTCCGAACACCCCCTCGAGCAATCTCAAGTAGCACGAATCATCAAATCAGCCGGAATCGCCCGCGGTGCGTTTTACAAATACTTTGAAGATTTAACGGATGCTTACGGCTTCATCTTCAAAAAGGCGATGATCAACTTTCACAAAGACATTCCGGATTATAAAACAACTGATCCTGAAGAATACGCAAACTCAGTTGAACGGTTTGTTGCTAACGTGACCAACAGTCAGTATTACAACTTACTCAAGCTGCACTACCAATACAACGAAATGGTTTATAGCGATGAAAAGATGATCAAGAGTCAATCGACCATGCCCCCCAAGATATGGTCAATTGCAATTCTCAGCCATCAAGCAATCAAAGAAGCGCTAACTTACCCAGAAGACACAGCCGCAATCGTGGCCAAACTTCGTCAGTCCCTATCAGCATTTAAATAATGGAGGAATCATTATGTTTTTAGCCCTAAAGGAAATGAAACACGAAAAATTCAGATACTCACTCATCATCTCAATGGTTGTCCTGATTGGTTACTTAATCTACGTTCTAACTAGTTTGTCAATCGGATTAGCTCGTCAAAACACTACCGCAATCGAATCCTGGAACACCCAGACAGTTGCGCTAAACAAAGATTCGAATATAAATCTTGACCAGTCAGTTCTAATGAAGGGCGATATTAACAGCCTTGATAAGAAGAATGATGCGGTAATTGGTGAAACTCCAGTCGTCGCTAAGACCACTGGCCAAAGCAAACAATCTGCCCGTTATATTGGCCTATCAGATGACCAATACATTTACAAAACTTTGGACGTAACTTCAGGTAAGAAGTCACTAGCTAAGGGTGATGTAATCGTCGATGAAGCATTCAAAACAAATGGTTACAAACTTGGCGATACGCTCAAACTTAATTCATCAAACCAAAAGTTTAAAATCGTTGGTTTTACAAAGGATGCCAAAATTGATATTGCCCCAATCATCTATGGAGACATTTCTCACTGGAACACCCTAAAGAATTACAACTCAAACATCGTTGGTAGTGCTGTGATCTCAAAATCTAATAGCATCAACATCAGTGATAAGCACCTCAAAAACTACAAAGTTGGTACTGTGATCAACAAGCTTCCTGGTTACTCCGCTCAAAACACAACGTTTGAATTAATGATTGGCTTCCTAATGGTTATCTCGGTCATCGTTATCGCGGTATTCCTGTACATTCTCACAATGCAGAAACTTAAGAACTATGCCGTCATGAGAGCTCAAGGGATTCCAGCAAATGTTCTGGTTAAGGCAACTATTGCCCAATCATTCATCATTGTTGCCGCTGGCCTATTGATTAGTGCCGTTCTTGCAACCGCAACTGCCTTGGTTCTCCCAGCAGCAGTGCCGATCTTCTTCGATGTTCCAGTTCTCGCAGCCGTTTCAGCAGCATTGATTGCTCTGTCACTCTTAGCTGCCCTTATCCCCGTTCGTTCAATACTTAAAGTCGACCCTGTTACCGTAATCGGAGGTTAATAACATGCAAGCAATTAAATTAGAAAATATCAGTAAATCATTTGGTAAAGATTCCAGCTTCATCCAAGTCCTTTCAGACATCAACATGAGTACCGAAAAAGGGGAACTCAGTTTGATTCTTGGTCCTTCCGGGGCAGGTAAGAGTACCTTTCTTACCATTGCCGGCGGCCTCCAAACTCCATCTGAAGGTCAAGTTTACATCGATGATCAGCAAATTGACCACATGTCCTCCAAGCAACGAGATCAGCTTCGCCTGAACAATATCGGCTTCATTCTTCAGTCATACAATTTGGTTCCGTATCTTACAGTTAAAGAACAATTCACGTTAGTTGACAAGGTTAGAAAATCTGGGAATTTGGATAAAAATGAGCTAGCTGATTTATTCCAACAACTTGGAATTGAAAAGCTAGTTAACAAATATCCTAGCGAATTATCAGGCGGTCAAAATCAACGAGTTGCAATTGCCCGAGCTCTCTACACTGATTCTGCAATCGTCCTTGCTGACGAACCAACCGCTGCTCTCGATAGTGAAAGAGTACTAGAAGTCGGCAAGCTCTTCCGTGATTTAGCCCATTCCAGAGAAAAGTCGATCGTTATTGTTACTCATGATGTGCGTTTGATTGAATTTGCCGATAACGTTTATCACATTATGGACGGTAAAATTACAAAGGATGAACAAAACGATTAACTAAGATGCGTGAAAAGAAACTAAAACAGTTATCGAATTCTTTAGTTTTTCTTAAGATTATTTAAAAATAAAAATATTTTTCAGATGGTTAAAAGCCTTATTCCTTGACTTTTAGCCATCTTTTTTGTATATACCATTATCTTTTTGAAAATTTATCGGACAAATTTCGAAAATTATTTTCATCAATCGGTACAACGGTTTAAGCGGTTTCACAGTTTTATTTCGCACTTGTTTTTACATATCTTATGAGACCTATAAGGAAAAATTGACTGCGCTTTCTTTTACCAATATAATTTTAAAGTTCGATTTTAAATATAGAAATGAGGAAGAAAGTTGCAATTTTTAGTTTTGTTCTTAGGTATCGCCTTACTATTATTCTTGATTATTAAGGTTAAAATGAATACCTTCGTTGCGTTGGTTCTTACTGCCTTCGTTGTTGCTTTGGGTCTTGGAATGAACCCTGCAGACGTTGCTACCACGATTACCAAAGGAATTGGTAATTCAATGGGTGACCTAGCAATCGTCTTCGGGTTTGGTGCAATGATTGGCCGACTCGTATCAGATGCTGGTGGATCATACCGGATTTCCGAAACGTTGATTGGTTTCTTTGGTAAAAACAAGCTCCAACTTGCCGTTGTGATTGCTTCGTTTATCATCGGAATGTCAATGTTCTTCGAAGTTGGTTTGGTTCTGTTGACTCCAATCATCTTCGCCGTTGCTTTGGAAGCTGAAATTCCCTTCCTATACTTAGGAATTCCAATGTTGGCTGCATTATCTACTACCCAAGCCTTCCTACCACCACAACCAGCTCCTACTGCTGTTACTTTGGCAATGGGTGCAAATATTGGTAAAGTGTTGATTTTTGGAATCATCGCTGCTATCCCAACCATTATTATCGCTGGTCCTCTGTTCTCAAGACTTGCTAAAAAATATGCCCCAGAGGCTTTCGAAGTTAAGCGCGAATTACCTGCACTTGGTGAAATGAAGAAGTTTAACCTTGACGAAACACCAGGATTTGGGATTTCAATGCTGACATCCCTTTTCCCAGTTATCTTCATGGGTGCTTCAACTATCTACCAGCTTGTGGTGATGCACGGTTCTAAAGCCGCCGAGCGTCATGGTTTCAACGCAATTATGACAATGTTGGGAACTCCAACTGTTGCCATGCTTGCTTCTCTTCTCTTCGCAATGTGGGCAATGGGTTCACACCAAAAGAAGACGATGAAAGAAATTGGTAATACTCTGAACGAAGCCATTAAGTCGGTTGCTGTGCTTCTGATGATCATCAGTGGTGGGGCTGCCTTCAAGCAAGTTCTACTTGATGGTGGTGTTGGTACTGCTATTCAACACGCAATGGCCCATGTTAACTTATCACCAATCATCTTAGCTTGGTTGATTGCCGTTATTTTGCGAGTTGCCCTTGGTTCAGCTGCCGTTGCATCTTTGACCGCTGCTGGTCTTGTTATGCCTCTAGTTGCCGCAACTCACGCTGATCCAGTTATGATCACGTTAGCAATCGGTGCTGGTTCAGTTGCCGCATCTCACGTTAATGATGCTGGTTTCTGGATGGTTAACGAATACTTTGAATTATCAGTTAAACAAACTCTTCAAATCTGGACGGTATTGGAAACAGTATTGTCAGTGGTTGGGTTGCTGATGGTATTGATTCTGAACGCAATCGTTCATTAGCAATAACTGCGAACCATGAATAATGGGTCGCATTCTCAATGGTTACTGCGTAAAGCAATAATTTGGATAAAATCAAAAGCAGCGATAATTTTCATTTTCATGAAAAATTATCGCTGCTTTTTTTGAATCTATACCCTTATCCTCTATCCAGCCACTTTTCAAAAATAAAGTTAATTTTCTTCTTATCTTTTCCCTGGTCGTTTTTTTCTGCATCCCGGAGTAACTGACGGATATCCATCAGCAGTTTATCCTCTGCCTCTCTACTAAGCTGAACACTATCTGTCAGATAAGAACTGTGGATCTGATTCTTATTCTCTTTTGATTTACCATACTTTTTGGTTTCAGACTCCATTGATTCCAAAAACTGCTGATTGTTGAATATCAGCCACTGAGCAACTTCATCGCTGTGATCTGCCACCCATTCAGCTGAGATGTTCATCTCACCACCATCAAGTGATTCACTGGTGTCTCTAAAACCAGTGCTTGAATAATAATACTCCTGCAGATTTTTAACACTCTTAACATTAACAATTTCAAGCAGGCCGGCATCAATTAACTTCTTAAGTTTATAGTACAGTTGATTCGCTGGAATATCAGCTTTCTCTGCGATTTGCTTAGTGGTTAGTCCCTCTGGAACGTTTGTCACTTTTAAGATTGCCCCAACTTTTTCATCGCTCATTAACTTTGCAAACTGGGATACTTTCTTCGCTGCCATTTATTTCACCTCGAATTCATAATATGCTCTTGACAAAATAATATCAAACGTCTAAATTCATATCAACGTTAAAATTATTTTTAACGATAATTATTTTTTGAAGGTGTCCAATATGACAAACAATGTTGATCCGGAAAACTCAACCATTCAAGCAATCACTGTATCAGAATCAAAAGTTCAAATCGTGAAAGACGTTACTGGCAATCTAATCAGCTCGTTTAGTAGCGGAATGTTTTCGCTCGCCCTCGGGCTGATGTTATTAAGTGAGACCCATTCACCAATTGCGTTTGGCCTAGAGTCCGCAATTACGCCAATTGTTAGTATTTTAACGATGATCCCCGTTGGTAATATTACTGATCGGTATCCCCACAAACGAATCATCATTTTTTGTTCTTTAATAAAGATTATCGCTTTGACAATATTTTGGCTTACAATTGACTATTTTTCCGGTTTCTCAAAACTAGTTCCGGTGGCCATCCTGCTAGTTATCCTTTCTACAACCGGAAACTTTTCAACCACTGCCTACACCGCCTCCGTGAAAGAATTGGTAAGTCCAGACTTCATCCCCCGGTTAGGATCACTGACTCAGTCAGCTTCTTCCCTATCATCAGTTCTTGCTCCAATTGTTGGTGTTGCTCTATACTCTGCAGTTAAATTTGACACATTTGTCTTAATTTCAATCATTGCTTCAATTGCTTGGCTTGGAATAACTCTTTCAATGAAGTTTCACTATCAACGCAACGAAAACAAGAGTATCTCAAGAACCAATAACTCTCTGAAAAATCAGCTCACTCAATTCATGGAGGGGCTTCATTATATCCTCAATCGAAAAATGATGAGAGACCTTATCTTGATTGCCTGCATGATTAATTTTCTATTTGTTGCGGTCACGGTTGGCCTTCCATATACAATCGTCCACCAAATTCACGCTGGCAATTCAGCCGTCGGTATCATAGACGGTTTCTTTTCAGCAGGAATTTTGGCCGGGAGCATTTTGCTCAGCATCTTTCCAGGTAGGAAACATCTGCTAGTTAAAATCGTAATTCCACTTGTAATCATGAGTGTGGCAATTTTCTTAATTGGAATTTTCAACCTAACTTACACCACTCCACTGCTCTTTACGGTTCTCTGTTCTGGAACTCTGGCAACCGCCGGGGTATTCAATTCAGTGCTTAATATTTCCAGTTCTGTTTACATGCAGCTAACGGTACCAACCCACATGCTAGGGCGCGTAATGTCAACGTTTATTGCCCTTGTAACTTGCATCTCGCCACTAGGATCATTGTTGTTTACATTTGCTTTTAAATTCATCAGTAATGGTGCGTATATTTTCATTAGTACGGGACTATTTTTGTTTATCTACATTTTGTTATTCTTGCCATTATTAGTGAGGGATATGAGAGCGGATATTAAGCGGACGGAACGTGCGGAGTAGTTAAAACTATGAAAGGCCAGCAAAAAACGTGTTCGGAGTTTCAATTCCATGCGCCTATAAAATATTAAGATACTAAATAGTTCACATATCGAAAAAATGCAGTAATAAATTTCAGTTTCGTGAAATTTATTGCTGCATTCTTTGCTTTTATCCAAATCCTTGCTACACGCAGTAACCGTCAGGACTGAGGACCACTATTCATGGTCCTCAGTTACTGTCGGTCTCGCGGGGGTGAGACATCGAAAGCATCTTCGTATGCTTTCTGTCTCACTCCCTCACACTCTAATCCTTTCCCGCCGCCTTACGCGCCAACCTCATCTCATGCTCCTTCTCACTCGCAGCCTTCTGTGGCAATACAAGGTTAAGAACAATTCCGATAATCGTTGCAAAAGCAAGTCCGGTAAATTGGAAATCACCAAGTTGAAGATAGGCATTACCAACTCCAATAACCATAACTGAGGAAGCAATCATTAAATTTCGCTTCAAGCCCATATCAACTTTGTTTTCAACCATAACCTGAATTCCGGAAGTGGCAATCGTTCCAAATAATAGGAAACTAATTCCACCGATAACAGGCAATGGCATTTGCATAATCAACACGTTTAGTTTGTGAACAAAGGAGAAGATAATTGCAAAGACAGCTGCACCCATCAATACGTACACACTGTGAATCTTCGTAATTGCCATAACCCCAATGTTTTCGCCGTAACTAGTAACCGCAGGACCACCAACTAATCCAGCAAAAAGTGATGCAGCACCGTCACCAGCAAGGGTTCTGTTCAAACCTGGATCCTTGAAAAAGTTTCTGTGAGTCAATTCATCAAGCACCATGATGTGACCCATGTGCTCAGTCATCGTGACAAACGCAATTGGGGCAATCGACATAATCGCACCCCAGTTTAGCTTGAACTTATATGAAATACCTGGGAATTCAAATTGCGGAATCTTAAACCAAGATGCTGCAGCAATGGCATGTAAATCAACCAAGCCACAAAAGACAGATAGTAAGTATCCACAGACAATTGCAAGTAGAACTGGAATCAAACCAATAAAGCCTTTGAAAACCATATTGAAGAAAATAGCTAAGAATAATGTGGCTAATGCAATCAAGAAGTAGGTCAAACTGTACTTACCGTCTTTCATCATGGCATCTTGAGCGGCACTTCCAGCGAGTGAAAGACCGATAACCATAACAATTGGTCCAACAACGATTGGTGGCAATATTTTATCAACCCACGCAGAACCAATTGCCCAGATAATCGCTGCGACCAATAGGTATACCAAACCAACTCCAACAACCCCTTGAGCGATTCCTGGATATCCAGTCGTCTTCATCAAAGCCGTCATTGGTAAAATAAATGCGAAACTTGATCCCATGTAGGCAGGAATCTTTCGCTGAGTAATCATGATGTGAAGCAACGTTCCGACACCAGATGAGAACAACGCAATACTTGGGCTTAATCCCACCAATAACGGAACGATAACCGTTGAGCCAAACATTGAAAACATGTGTTGGAGTGATAGACCGATCCAAGGGAAAAACTTGGGTTTGTCATGAATATCCAACAACGCTTCGTCGTCATGATAATCTTTTTGATTCGACATAAAATGTGCCACCTTTTTATTATTTGAATCCAAAACAAAACGCCCACCACTAGCAAGTGATAGGCGTTATTGGGCACACAAAATGTCCATTTCATATCGGTTCTTGCTAGTCTCTCTGGACCAGAGTTAAAGATTCATTTCTTAACGACTAATTATACTGGTTTGATTAACCTTGTCAATCAGTTTTTCAAATCAAGTTCCATGTCGATATTAGGAATGCCATCCTCAAGATACTCATCACTAACGTCTTTAAATCCGAATGAATGGTAAAAATCCTTAACGTAAACCTGCCCTGCCAGGACAAACTTAGTCAGATTCGGCATCGCTACTTTAGCCCGATCCATTGCCTCGTTTATGAGGTCACTGCCAAGATGCCTGCGCCGATATTCCTTCGCAACAATTACCCTGCCAATCCTAGCAATAGTTTGATTATCATTAGGAATAACCCGACAATACGCTACCAGGTGTTCTCCCTCATACATCGATAAATGATACGCCGTTAGGTCTTCATCATCGACCTCTGGGTAAGCACAATTTTGTTCCACCACGAAAACATCGACCCGGAGCCGATAAATGTTATATAATTCAATAACACCTAAATCCGAAAGTTTTTGAAAGTTAATTTCGATATCGTTCACACCCTTAAAATACACTTTTTTGGTATTCTGTTATAATAAGAGCGATAGCGAAAACTTTCAAGGCACATTTAAAATGAGGGATTGCATTGCAGAACAAAGATGATAAGCCGCAATATAAAAAATACGACTTTAGTGAGGATGATAGCTCCAGGCGCCAAAAGAGAAATAACTTTCGTGGCTGGTGGTTTGCAGTTCTAATTCTCGTGGTTGCCGTGATGATTGCTCTGGGAATTAGTTGGTTTCAACAGTCTGCCGGTAAACAACACGAAAAAGGCAGCTCAGACAAGTCACCAATCACTAAAACAATCAAGAAAAAGTTAGACCACAATGAAGAGAGTCATAAAGTGGAAAGTTTCGAAAGTCGATTGAGTAAAGCCAACAACGATGGTTTGACCTCACAACAGAGAAGTTCATTCCAGTCCGAAGTTGACAACGAAAAAGATTCATCTGTAAAACAGGATGAGCAATCGATTTTAAATGAAACTCCATCCAAAACTATCCCTAACAAAAAGCCAGCCAAACCTAAAGTCAACTCTTCGGCAGATCAGTTTACCCAACCACACACCTTCGCATCCATAAGTGATGCTCGGAATTGGGCTCAAGCAACCAAAGCTGACTGGCTCCGGGCTGGTTACAACAACTTCACGATCACAACTAATGGTCAAGGATACTACACCCTCACATTTGTAAAATAACGATAAATAAGGGAGGAATAACATATGAAAATTTCTGTTCCACTAGAAAATGGCCTCTTACCTGATAAGTATGGTAAGCACGCCACTGAAAAATTAGATGATAAGCCAATCGTTTCATTTCCAATCTCAATTGAAGACGGCCCTGCCCACACCAAAACGTTTGCCCTGCTACTAATTGACTGGGACGCAATTCCAGTTGGTGGATTTGCTTGGATTCACTGGACCGCAGCCAACATTCCGGGTGACACAAAAGAGATCCCCGAGGATAACAGTCGTAAATTGATTGTCCCAATGATTCAAGGGGCTAATAGTACTGCTGGCGGTCTGGTTGGAAATACCAACCCCGCATCAGCTTGGCGCTACAACGGTCCTCAGCCACCTGATGCAACTCACGATTACCATCTCCACGTTTATGCGCTAGATTCTAGTCTTGACCTAAAGGATGGTTTTTGGTTGAATGAAATGCAAAAGCAAATGAACGGCCACGTACTTGAAGAAGCCGTCGTTAGTTTGCCTTCTAGGAATTAAATATCGGTTTTTAAAAAGCATAGTGATATAATGAACAAAGATAATTCGAATACAAATCGGAGGGGTAGATTCATGGAAGCTCAATACACAAACATTATGGCACCCGTTGACGGGTCCAAACAAGCTGAAACAGCATTAACAAAGGCCGCAATGGTCGCTAAAGTAAACGGTGCTCATTTGGACGTACTGCACGTTCTTAGCACCACACAATATGGTTACAATTACGGTGGAATGGTTGATGGTGACGTTATCAACAACTTAGTTGAGGACACCACCGATTACTTAAACAAACTTGTTGACCGAATCAAGAAGGAAACTGGTTTTGAAGATATCGACATCCATATTCGATTTGGTAATCCCAAGACGGTTATCGCCTTTGAATTTCCAAAGGATCATGACTCTGATTTGATAGTAATTGGGGCTACTGGTATGAGCCGGTTGCAACGAGTGCTTGAAGGTTCAGTTTCTTCATTTGTAAATAGAAACGCAACTTGTGACGTTATCGTAGTTCGGACGAATGCTGATAACTCACCAATTACACCAGAAAAATAATGGTTAATGACGGCCCCTCCTACGGAAACGTGAGAGAGGCCTTTTTATTATGTATTTATTTCTTAAGCAATACTTGTGGAACTATGTATCGCTGTTTTGCAATACCTATGGAACCAGGTGGACATCGGTTTTCAGTAATTATTTCTTTAGCAATACCCGTGGAACCATGTATCGTTCTTTGGCAATACCTATGGAACGTGGTGGACATCGGTTTTCAGTAATTATTTCTTTAGCAATACCCGTGGAACCATGTATCGTTCTTTGGCAATACCTATGGAACGTGGTGGACATCGGTTTGAACTTTTCAAAAAACGAAAATTTCAAACTCGAGTCTTATAGTAAGGCGAATACGCCTAACTATAACGACACCACTGATAGGCATTGCCTTTTGAACGATTACGCATAGTCCTGCACAGGCAACTCGTTTTTTCTCAAAAAAAACGCTCAGACATCCCATCAAGCTTCTTCGTATGCTTTCTGTCCCACCACCAAATACCCAAAGACCAATTCTTTGCCGTTTGCCCCCAAACTCGATATTCTTAACGTAACAAAGCGGTTACATCTAAGGGGGAAACAACATGAAATACGTAGTCATTGGTGGCATCGCCGGCGGACCATCCTTTGCCACCCGCCTATCACGTATCGACAAAGATGCAGAGATAATCATTCTCGAAAAGGACATCGCTATTTCCGTTGCCAGCTGTGCCATTCCTTACTACCTTGGCAACATAATCGATGATCGTAATACTCTGATTGAGAGAACGCCCGAAGTGTTAAAAGCTAAAAACAACATCGACGTTCGACTAAACAACGAAGTCACTGCTATCGATTCAAATAACCAACAGCTGTCCGTCACTGATCACTCATCTGGTGAGGAATACACCGAAAGATATGACAAACTAATTTTAGCAACTGGGGCGTCTCCCACCTTCCCACCAATTCCCGGAATCGAGGATGCAGACGATGCCTTCGTTTTACGGAGTTTAAGTCAAGCCGACCAAATAAAATCATTCATTGACGAAAAATCCCCAAAACAAGTCACCATCGTTGGGGCAGGTACAATCGGGATTGAGCTTGCCGAAAGTTTCATCACCAGGGGAATTGATGTCTCAATTGTTGAACAGAGTGATCAAATTGCTGCCCCGTACGACTCAGAAATCACTGATATTCTCAAAGACCATCTAAAGGATAAGGGTGTCAAACTATATCTAAATCAAACAGTCGCCTCAATTGAGGATAATGGTCACACCATCAACTATGCTGATGGAACGGTTCATCAAACTGACATGGTTTTTCTGGGAACGGGTGTCAAACCAAACTCAGAAATTGCGGCCGCCACTGGAGTCAAAACTACAGCAGATGGCCATATTCCAGTCAATAATCAATTTGAAACCAACGTTAACAATATTTACGCAATTGGCGATGTGATCGAAACCACTAGTTTAATTGACGGCCAACCAATTCCTAGTTTGCTATCAAGTGCTGCTAATCGCCAAGGTCACCTGCTTGCCGACATCTTGAACGGTGAACCTTTGGAATACAACGGCTTTATCGGAACGGGAGCTTCAAAGCTTTTCGACCTAACCGCTAGTTTCGTCGGTTACACCGAACTAATGCTGAAAGCCAAAGGGGTATCAAACTACAAGACCGTCTTCATCACACCTTTTGATCACGCCTACTTCTACCCGGGAGCAGACCGAGTTAATTTCAAATTATTATACGAAGACAAAACGGGTAAGATTCTCGGTGGCGAAGCAATCGGAACACAAGGAGTTGATAAACGAATTTCACAACTTTCTGTCGCCATCACTGGTAATTTAAGTGTGTTTGACCTACCAGCCTTGGAAATTCCTTATTCCCCACCTTATTCATCGACCCGCGATGTTCTCAACATTGCCGGTTACGTCGCTATGCACTCACTGACTGACGGCGTTGAAACTATTAAGGAATCTGATATTCCCGATGATATTAAAAGCAACGCGGTTTTCTTAGATATCAAGGAAGCAGGCAAGCCTACCATGGGAAATATCCAGCCTACTCTCAACATCCCATTAAATGAATTACGAGATCGCATCAACGAACTGCCAAGGGAACAACCGGTTTACATTACTTTCAGAAAAGGAATTGGCCCTTACAATGCGTCCCGAATCCTTGCTAGTGAGGGAATTAAAGCCGTTATTATTGAAGAGTAAGTGCTTATAATTCCATAGCTACTTTTGACATATTTTCTATTTTTGTTACACTGGAAAATACTTTGTTAAGGAGGTATGTATGGATTCTGAAAACACAACGAAGATAGGTTTGTTTCAGCTCATTATGTTAACTTTAGGCTCACTGATTGGTTCCGGGTGGCTGTTTGGTTCGTGGGAGGCGTCAATTGTTGCCGGCCCCGCGGCCATCATCTCATGGATAATTGGTGGCGTCGTAATTGCTACAATTGCTTATAATTACATCGAATTAGGGGCGATGTTCCCTGAGGCTGGGGGAATGAGCCGTTATGCTCAGTATTCCCACGGTCCACTTCTCGGGTTCATCTCATCCTGGGCGAACTGGATATCGCTAATTACCCTAATTCCAATTGAAGCCGTTGCCGCAGTACAGTACATGAGCTCCTGGCCTTGGTCGTTTGCTAAATGGACCCATGGATTCCTACAAAACGGAACGATAACTAACGTGGGACTGCTGATGGTGTTTCTCTTTATCATCATCTTCACGTTACTAAACTACTGGTCAGTTAGTCTGCTAACTCGCTTTACTAGTCTGATTTCAGTATTCAAGATTGGGATTCCCATCTTGACGATTATTATGCTGACTGTGTCTGGTTTTCATCCCGAAAACTATGGTCATACTCTTCATGAGTTCATGCCTTACGGGTCAGCCCCAATCTTTTCGGCCACCGCGACTGCGGGAATTATCTTTTCATTTAACGCATTTCAAACTGTCATTAACATGGGAAGCGAGATCAAAGATTCCAAGCACAACATCATGCGGGGAATCATGATTTCACTCTTAATAAGTGGAGCTATCTACATCGTACTGCAAAGTACATTCATCACCTCAATGGCTCCCGGCTTTCTGCACCAACATGGTTGGAACGGAATTTCGTTTAACTCACCATTTGCTGACTTGGCAATTTTGCTAGGTATTCACTGGTTATCAGTGTTACTATACATGGATGCGTTCGTTTCACCATTTGGAACTGGAGTTTCCTTCGCAGCATCAACTGCGCGGGCACTCTACGCAATGGAGGCCAACCAACACATCCCTAGTTTTATCGGGAAGGTCAACCAACAGTACGGCATTCCTCGGGTAGCATTGGTGGTAAACGCCGTCTTGAGCATGTTGATGGTATCAATCTTTAGATCATGGGCAACTTTGGCGACCGTTATCTGTACGTCAACTTTAATTGCGTACCTGACCGGTCCAGTCACTGCAATGTCATTCAGAAAAATGGCACCCAATTTCAAACGACCAATTAGACTAAAACATTTAAACTTCATGGCTCCATTTTCATTCATGTTGGCCTCACTCGCTATTTACTGGGCAATGTGGCCAACCACAGTTCAAGTTATTTTAGTAATCGTACTCGGACTACCATTCTATTTCTACTACGAATACCGAGCTGAATTTGTTAACACCCGAAAGGCGTTCTGGTCAGGTCTCTGGATGGTGACTTACCTGGTCTTTCTCTCAGTCATATCTTATGGTGGGAGTACTGAGTTCCACGGTCAAAACTGGATTCATTATCCCTACGACTTTTTAGTGATTGCCGTTGCCTCACTGGTTTTCTATCACTGGGGCGTTAAGAGCAGCCATATTTTTGCGGATTTTTATCAGGCAAAAGAATTAAACGATACTGTTGAAGAATGATAAAAAAGCTGGCGGAAAATTCCGCCAGCTTTTTTATTGTTCCTCAACAACCATTACATTTTTTAAACTACTCTTTATTTTCTCAACCCCAAAGACTATGTCTCCCTCAGATATAATCAGTGGTGGCAACAACCGTAACGTGTTGTGCTCAGCACTCAACGTCAACATCCCCGCTTTTTGTAAATCAGCTATCACATCAGCAACCGCCACCTGGTCATCAAGTTTAATCCCAACCATCATTCCAAGCTGACTGATTGATTTCACAACTGGCAATGGTTTGATTTGCACCGCTAATTCTTCTTTCAAAACGTTGGCCTTCTGGCTAACACTGTCTAAAAACTCAGGTGTCAGCTGCTGCAATACCCCCTTAGCCGCTGCCATTGAAACTTTGTTACCACCAAAGGTCGTGCCGTGACTCCCCGGTCCAAACGCCGGTACTAATTTCTCTTTCCCTAACATCGCTCCAACCGGAAGCCCGTTTCCCAACGCCTTAGCACAGGTGATAATATCCGGTTCGATTCCAAATTGCTCATAAGCGAATTTCGTTCCCGTCCGGCCAATCCCAGTCTGAACTTCGTCAACAATCATTAGCGCACCACATTGGTGACAAACTTCCTGTAATTCCGTCAACCATTGCTTATCAGCGAGAACCACCCCACCCTCACCTTGAACAACTTCAAGAATGACAGCAGCAGTATCATCCGTGACCTGCTCAAAGGCAGATTCAGAATTATACTCAGCAAATTCAACGTTTGGTACCAATGGTGCAAAGCCTTCAGAAATGTGGGAATTTCCAGTCAACGACATCGATCCGTACGTCCTGCCATGAAAACCGTTCTTGAAGGCAATCACATTAGTTTTGCCAGTGGCTTTGCGAGCTAGTTTGAAAGCTGCTTCGTTCGCCTCAGTTCCTGAATTGCAGAAAAAGGCAACCATCCCGTCTGGACAGAGGAGCTTAGCCACTTCTTCTTGAGCCTGGCTGGGGTAAAGGTTTGACGTGTGCCACACTTTACCAATTTGGTTAGTAACCAGGTGATTGATCAACTCATTACTGTAACCAAAACTACAAACCCCAATACCGCTAGTAAAATCTAGATATTCTTTTTGCTGATTATCAATCAGAGTCCAGTCATGGCCATCAACGATTTCCATCGGAAACTGATTGTATGTATGAAACAAATTACTCATATTCCTACCTCCTAGCCCATTGCAACGATTTCAGTACCATCGCCCATAACGTTCCCTTTGATTTGAACCGAACCAACCCCAGCCTTAAACGCATCAATGGCAGCCTGAATTTTCGGCATCATGCCATCGGTAATAATTCCTAAATCATAAAGTTGAGTTGCCTCCGTTTCAGACAAGTTAGCGATTGTCTTGTGTTCCTTCATCACCCCTGGGACGTCCGTCAAAAACAATAGTTTGTCCGCAGCAATCAATTTAGCCAAAGCAGCCGCAAAAGTATCAGCGTTAACATTGAGTTTCTTTCCGCTAGTACCATTAATAATTGGCGCAACCACACTCACAACACTTGGATCATTCAATTCTTCATTCTTGATCCAAACCTTGGTCAATTCACCAACCAACCCAAACTTTTCAAAATTGAGGTATTGCCCTTCGAAGTGATTAAAATTCATCGTGTTGAGAGAACTAGCATCGATTCCGTTACTACCAAGTTTTGCCAGCAACTTGGGTTGAACCATTCCAATCAGTACCGACTCCACAATTGAAATTGCTGCATCGTTTGTTACCCGGACCCCATCAATTTTAGGAGCGTCGATATTCAATGCACTAATCAATGAGCTAATTTGAGGGCCACCACCATGAACGATGATTACCTTATTTCCCAAAACTTGCCATGTCTTAATTTGATCAAAAAATGATTCATCCAATTCTTCAACGGCTTGACCGCCAACTTTGACAATAATTACATCTGGTTTCATGATGGTTTCCTCCTATTCGTACGCTGCGTTTATCTGGACATATTTATAAGTTAAATCGCATCCCCATGCTGTTCCGCTGGCATTTCCAGCTCCTAAGTCAACGTCAATCACCACGTTATGGGTGGCGAGTGATTTCCGAGCAGCCTCTAAATCGATTCCATCAACCGGCTGGCTTTGCTCGACTAACTGGATTCCGTTAAGCCATACACTTACCCCAGTTACATCCAAGTGAGCATCCGTCTTACCAATGGCATCCATTATTCGGCCCCAATTAGCATCCTCACCGAACAGCATTGCTTTGACCAAACTGGAGCCAACGATTTCCTTAGCAACTTCCTGCGCCTCCAACTGGTTCAAGGCGGAATTGACATTGACCTCAACAAGCTTGGTTGCCCCCTCACCGTCCTCGGCAATTTGTTTTGCCAAATAGGTCATAACGCTTTTTAACCCAGATTCAAATATCGCCTTGTCCTCATTGTTCTGGTTAATTTCAGAATTACCTGCCATTCCGTTTGCCATGATCACCACCATATCGTTGGTGGAAGTATCACCATCGACGGTAATCTGATTGAACGTTTGGTTAGTTTCATCAATCAAAAGTGACTGGAGATAATCTGCATCAACGTTAGCATCTGTTGTCACAAACCCAAGCATGGTCGCCATGTTAGGGTGAATCATTCCTGAACCCTTGCAAAAACCACTGATAATAATATTCTTACCACCCAAATTTAATTCGATTGAGATCGTCTTAGCGTGAGTGTCGGTCGTGAGAACCGCTTCGGTGATTTTAGTAGAATCAGTCAGCTGTAATTTGCTAATTCCCGCCTCAATCTTGGCCATTGGCAACTGCTTACCAATGATTCCGGTTGAAGCAACTGCAACCATCGAAGAATCCAGCCCTAATTTACTAGCAGTCTGTTCCTGAACCTGTTTGGCATTTGCTTCGCCTTGAGGGCCGGTACAAGAGTTAGCATTACCACTATTCATAACTACGGCTTGAAGTTGGTGCCCATTATTAATTGTTTCCTTAGTCAGCTTAGTTGGAGCAGCTTGAAACTGATTCGTTGTGTATACTCCTGCAGCACTCGCAGGCACTTCAGAAACCAGCCAACCAAAGTCCAACTTATCTGCCTTGATACCAACGTTCATCGCATCAGAGTGAAATCCCTGGGGCCAAGTAAACCCGATTTTCTTAATCACAGCATCTAATTCTTGCATTCTTATCATCCTCTCTAAATGGCAACTTGATTCAGCTTTAATCCCTCGTTTTCTGGAAAACCAAACATCTGGTTAAAATTCTGAACGGCTTGACCACTGGCACCCTTAATTAAATTATCGATCACACTGACAATCATTAGAGTCTGGGTCGTTTCGTTATAGGCAACCCCCACATCACAGAAGTTGGTTCCAGTAACTTCCTTGATATCTGGTAATTTTGCACCAAGATACCTAACAAACGGCGCACTAGCTAAGTTCGATGAGAACAATTCATCAATATCGTCGAAGCTGACGCCAGCTTTAGTTTTAACGTATATCGTCGCCATAATTCCCCTAGTGATTGGGAGCAAAGAAGTGGTGAACTGAATTGGTTTGGCATCCGAATTCCACTGCTTTAACTGTTGCATGATTTCTGGGATATGCTGGTGGTGATTAACCTTATACACCGAAAAATTTTCGTTAACGTTGATGAAATGACTGCCATCGGTTAGTTTCTTCCCAGCACCAGAAGTTCCTGACTTAGCGTCAACAATGATACTGTCGAGTTGGAACATTGCTGAATTCATCACGGGTTCAAGGCCAGTCAACGTTGCAGTCGCGTAACAACCTGGGTTAGCAACATACTTGGTCTCTGGATTTATGCCACCAAAATCAGCTAGTCCATACTGAGCAGTTGCCAAACCAACTTTGGCTGCGGGCTTCTGATACCATTTCTCATATGTGGCTGAATTCTTGAGACGATAATCCCCCGACAGATCGATAACTGGAAAACCGGCTTCGATAAACGGTTCTCCCAATTTAGAAGTTACTCCTGCGGATGTCGCAAAGAAAACCGCCGTATTATTATTCATTATTTCTGTATAATCATATGGATAAGCAAGGGTATCATTACCAACCATTTCCGGATATATTTTTGAAAATTGAATTGGTTCGCTTAAGTTGTGGTCGTACACATTTATAGTATCTATACTACTGTGGTCACTCAAAAGACTATATAAAATTTTTCCAGCATATCCACTCATTCCGACTAATGCAACATCCAAATCAATCACCCCAAATATACATTATTAAGTATTTTTATTAATTGATATGTATATTACCCCAAAAGATTAAAGTTAGCAAGTTAAATTTTAATGTTTATTCCATTTAATTTTAATATTTTATATTTTTATGCATACACCCATATTAAAAAAAGCTGACTATATAGCAATAATCAGCTTTTACTCGTTGTATATTATTCATACTTTTGATATTAATTATTTTTAATTCTTTAATCAGTTACCCTAAACAACTTCCGGTACAGGCCAAAGTTTATTAGTCCTAGAACTAGAAACAAACCAATCGTTAATTGACTACCCACCGCAATGTTCTGAGCATGGGTCATTCCCGCAATACTAATGGAACTCATCAACGCAGCACTAATTGTGGTTCCAATCGAGCCGGCGACTTGCTGCCCAGTACCGTAGATTGCGTTTGCGTCACTTCGAACCCGATCATCAATTTTCTTCAGTCCATAAGTCATACTGTTACCAAAGGCCATTGAGCGACCAGCCGCAAACACCGTATAAATAACTGCAATCATCACAACATCCATACTCCTAATAAATAAGACATAGATCGCAAGGGTTGACGCAAATAGAAAGTTGCCCAGGTACAAAGGCAATTTTGCGCCGTACCTGTCAAGCATCCAGCCATAAATTGGTTGACCAAATCCATTAATAACACTACCTGGCAATAAAATTAGGCCCCCAACAAACGAGCTAGCATGGTTAACGATTTGAACGTAACTTGGGAGTAAGAAATTAATACTAATATTGGTTAGTTGAAGAAAAATATATGGCAAAAAACTGTAAAGAAAAACTTTATCTTTAAACGTACTAATTTCAAATAATTTCCGACTTGTCCGCTTGGACTGTTTATAGAACGTGACAAATGCAACTATACTAATCGCTAAGCCGATAATGGTAGCAATTACCCCGTTTGCCCGATTAATCGAATTAATACCGAGCATCAACGCAACCAAGGCAACTGATAAAGCGACAAAGCCACCCCAGTCAAACTCATATCCGGTCTTTAGCTTCGAATACTGCTTTATTTGACTTGCACCAAGCAAAAGTAAAATCGCTGCAATTGGCAGTGTCCCCCAGAAAATCATCCGCCAATCTGAAATTGATACCATCAATCCACCAAACGAGGGACCCAGAGCTGGTCCAACCAAAACAATCAGGTTTGCCATCCCCATATACGTTCCCAACTTATGACGTGGCACAATCTCCAGAATAATGTTGTTCATTAAGGGACCGGTGATTCCAACACAACCAGCCTGAATTAGCCGTCCAAGCAATAGGATCCAATAATTAGGAGCTAGGCCACTCATCAAGTCACCAACGATAAACAAAATGGTTCCAGCCAAAAATAATGTTTTGTTAGTAAACTTTCTCTTTAGGTAAGCTGACGTTGTCATTGTCAACGCAACCGTCAATAAGTATCCCGTCGTTACCCACTGAACCGTATCTAACGAAACATTAAATTGCTTCATTATTGTTGGAAAAGTTACGTTCATTGACGTTTCAACCAAAACCCCTAGGAACGTCATTAACGCAATAATTGTTATTACAAGAAAGGCTTTTTGCCCATCTCGATTCGTACTTGCCTCTTCTGCCATCATTAATCCTCCAAAAATTTCATCACTATTTATATTACATTGTTTTGACCACAAAAAAAAGGCGACCATAACGTACTTTATGGTCACCTCTAGCTACTTATTACTATAATAAATTCAGATTTTTTACACTTAGATTTACTTCTCAGCTACGCGCCAACGTAAAACCGTCTTTTGTTTTTCCGGGGCAACTTTACGGGGGTCAGAAAGATAGATTTCACGATGTTGGTACTTTCCCATCGTCGGCACCTGCTTCAAGCCTAGCTCATCGAGCTGCTTATTCATCATCGAAAAAGTTGCAGTTTCACTGTCGTACGGGCCAACATGTAAAGCCTGAATCGACTTATCTTCAGTATATTCTTCAAATTTAATATCATTTATTAAATTATTTCGTTTTTTAGTAGCGGTTGCTCCCTGCAAATCGTCAATCATGGACGCGGTTACTTGGTCAGGTTGGCGAATCATTATCTTATAAATTAAGTCATCTTTATTAATTTCACCTGTCGGTTTATCCGGTAGCGTCCACACTCCCTCTAACGGGTAAACGGTATACTCGTAGGGATCATTTCCTAACTCGCCCTTCTTCAAAGCAAATCTAACTGCATAGCTTAATGCATAAAGCGCACCAACCCTATCACCAAACTCAGATTCGTTTGGATTACCATTCCCAGTGAGCGTAAGAAACTTGAAGTTTGGAACCTCTATGACTGCTACTGATTTAGGAAGGTAAATCTGCTTCTCTAATTTTCGCCATTCATGCTTCATAATAATCCCCCGAATTAATGCCTTGCGTTATATATTTTCCATGCTAGTTTACCCCGATTTTGGTCCGCTTTAGTGATTGGATCATACCCAGACTTGCTTGCAGCAACTTTCTTATAATCAAAAATCCAGTTCCACTGAGCAGCGTAATACATAACGTCAGACTTGCTTGGTGAGTGTTCCAGCCCAAGAACATGGCCTAATTCATGAGTCAGCACGTTGGCGTATTCAAATTGAGTTCCCTTTTTAGCGATTCCGTCGACATCAATTTTATTTTCAATATCCGTCAACTCACCCTGAACAACAGTAATTTGGTCTTGCCGAAATGCCTCAACTTTGGTCTTATAGTCCGGATCACTCTGGCCAACTTCTTGAGCATAAGCTGCAACTTTCTCAGTCGCTTCCTTGCCTAGCTCATTCAAACTAGCATGGAGCATTTCGTTTTTGATTGAGTGAGTCGAGTGCTTATAATAGTAAGAACTGACTTGAACTTTTTTCTGAGCGGGAATCCACCAAGCATCTCCTGAGTCAGTAGCAGAGCTTGGATTATCCTTCGCAATCGAGAAAGAAATCGTATGACTCTTTTTACTACCATAGTAGAATACTGATTTCCCTAATTTCTTATTCCAGAACTTCATTGCAGCGGTAAGACTCTTCTTTAGTGGTTTGCTCTTACTATTAAAGTAGACCTTAACCCGATTCTTCTTATTAAAGCCAGTCTGCAAATCGTACCCCAATTTGTACTTCTTAGCTAGTGTCATTGAATATTTCCGATAATACTTGCTACTCTTTTTTAGGACAGCAGTACTTGGCGTCACGTTTTTGCTTGCCGCAGTTGCAACCGGTGCTTCAATTTGAGCTACAACGCCCAACCCGATGGTCGAAACCAGGGCCATTCCCAACTGACGTAAATGTTTTGTCTTCATCTAATATTCCCCCGCAATCTTTTTCTATATTATATACCTCAAGAATATACTAAAAATACGGAAAGAACTAGATTGCCATATTTTTTGACCACCAAATGTCATTTTATGGCTGTTGACTTTTATTTGAAACGGGCTTTAATTAATAGTACACAAGTAATTTTTGGTTTAGAAAGGAATTCAACAATGAAATACCGTAGACTTGGCAATACTGGTTATAACATCAGCGAAGTATCACTCGGAACTTGGCAACTTGGTGGTAAATGGGGAGATCCGTTTGATAAAAAAGGCGCGATCGAGACTCTCGAAGCTGCTTATGATCAAGGAGTTAACTTTTTTGATACCGCTGATGGTTATCAAGATGGCAATAGTGAACACACCGTTGGTCAATTTTTAAAGAGCCATCCTGATGTTCACTTCACGACTAAGATTGGTAGAAAAGAGGTTCCGCTTGCTGCTGAACACTTCGACCCCGAGCATATCAAGCGTTACGTTGATGAGTCCCTAACAAACATGGGATCAGATGCTTTAGACGTTGTTCTACTTCACTGTCCACCAACTTCAATTTACTACACTCCAGAAACTTTCTTTACTCTTGATCAGCTAAAAAAAGAGGGAAAGATTCATAATTACGGGGTTAGTGTTGAAAAGGTTGAAGAAGCAATCAAGGCCATGGATTATGACATCACCGTCGTTGAAATTATCTACAACATGTTTAGATTGCGGCCAGAAGAACTGTTCTTTGACCTTGCTAAGAAGCATGACATCGGTGTTTTAGCTCGGGTCCCACTTGCCAGTGGTTTGTTGACGGGTAAGTTCACAAAAGACACCAAGTTCTCACCCGAAGATCACCGGACTAATAACCGAAATGGTGAGCAGTTTGATAAGGGTGAAACCTTCTCAGGTGTTGATTACAATACGGGGGTCGATGCAGCAAATATATTGAAGGAAAAACTTGGCTCTGACAATTTAGCAGCTACCGCCCTTCGCTTTATTCTCATGCAGGACGCAGTTTCAGCTGTGATTCCAGGAGCAAGTAATCCAAACCAAATTGTGAGAAATACAAGTGCGGCGGAGGTGCCTGCATTGACTAATGAACAAATTGGAATTGTGCGGGACGTGTACGAAAAGTATATTAAGAACCCCGCGGGGTATGAGTGGTAGGGAGTGAGACAGAAAGCATACGAAGATGCTTTCGTTTTCTCACCCCCGCAGAGAGCACTACAGAAATCTTTGATTTCGTCTTAGTGCCCCAGCAAGAACAACAATTAGTGAATTCTGCGAAAAGCGGGATTCACTCTTGATGTTTACTGCAGACCGACAGTAACTGGGAGCCATGAATAATGGCTCTCAGTCCTGACGGTTACTGCGTGTAGCAATTTCTTGGATAAAAAAATTGCAGGGAATTAAAACTCCGAACACATTTTAGCTATGTAGCAAGCGAAAGGGCGAACACATTTCAGCCATGTATCAAGCAACGACCAATCAAACTAATAATAGTCCTCAATCCTGACGGTAACTGCGTACTGCATCCAGTCGAATAAAAACAAAAATCGAGGCTGGGACATAAGTCACGCCGATAAATAAACTGGACCATATTTTCCATGATTCTTCGGAAAATATGGTCCAGTTTTTCTTTTACCGCTAAGCAAGGAAATAAAATAGCCATCATCAAAGCCAATT
>NZ_CATNVB010000028.1 GCF_951230165.1 Lentilactobacillus sp. Marseille-Q4993 | reverse complement strand
GTAAGATGCTTGTAGTGGCTCATAGCTAGATTCCTTTCATGATTGTTTTCGCAAACATCATTTTACAGGAATCCAGCTATGGGTCCTTTTTTTAGTCACTGTTGCACTTAAATTGTAAATTCAAGTTTGAAAAAATAATTTAGGGGTGATCTCATGTGTAGTCTGATGCCAATGATTTTAAGTGTAGTGATTATCGAATAAATTTGGAGGAAAACAAGATGAATAAGAAGGCTGTTAGTATCGTTGCTGGGTTAGTGGTTGTCGCTGGAATTGGGGGCGCCATCATTACCAAAACAGCAGGAGCTAAGCAGGATGATAATAAAGCACAAGTGTTAAAGCTTAGTACGACGGCACCACTGGATACGATTGATATTTCCAAGGCCACTGGTTACGGTCAAAGCGGAAATGTTTTTGAAAGTTTCTATCGGTTGGGGAATAATGGAAAACCAACAGCAGGATTGGCAAAGAGTTCGCAGGTATCTAAGGACGGGAAGACTTGGACATTTAAACTTCGTGACGCAAAATGGAGTAATGGCGATAAGATTACAGCGAATGATTTTGTTTATTCTTGGCGGCGGACCCTTAACCCTAAGACCAAGTCAGAGTACGCTTATCTCTTTGATGACGTTAAGAACGCCACTACAATCAATCAGGGCAAAAAAGATGCCTCAACCCTAGGAATTAAAGCCCTAGATTCTAAGACCGTTCAGATTCAGCTTGATAAGCCCTTGGCTTACTTCAAAGTTTTAATGGCATACCCACTCTTTGGCCCTCAGAATCAAAAAGTGGTTGAAAAATACGGTAAAAAGTACGCTACAAAGTCACAATATATGGTTTACTCGGGTCCATTTAAAATAGAAAAGTGGAACGGAACTAGAAATACTTGGGAATACGTTAAAAATGACAAGTATTGGGATAAAGATAAGGTTAAGTTAAGCAAAATCACCTATAACGTTGAAGCAAGTAACGCCACTGGGCTAAGTTTGTATCAACAAGGAAAGCTTGATTTGACGCCACTTTCAATTGAGCAAATCAAGAACTATAAGGACAATAGCGAGTTTAAACAATATCCATACTCCGTCATTAATTACCTAAAGTATAACTTTAAAAATACCGATGCAGCCAAGAGAAAGGCTGTCAGCAACCGTAACACTCGGCTAGCAATCTCACTTTCATTAAATCGGCAACAGCTGACCAAGAAGGTTCTTGGTGATGGCTCAACTACGCCAACTGGGTTTGTCCCAACTGACGTGGCAAGTGACCCTAAGAACGGGGAGGACTTTGCTAAGGAACAATATGTAAAGAACACGGTTGACTACAATCCAACCCTTGCCAAGCAATATTGGGAAAAGGGATTGAAACAAATCGGAGCGAAGAAGGTTTCCCTCACACTTTTAGCTGGGAATGACGATCCGGAAACCAGCACGATTACCCAATACCTTAAGGCTCAACTGGAAAAGGAATTACCTGGGTTTACCTTAAATGTTAAGGCGGTTCCTGGTCAAGTCGCAAACCAATTGGGAACTAAGGGTGAGTTCGATGTTAGTCTTTCCGGTTGGGGAGCGGACTTTAACGACCCAATTTCTCACCTTCAAATTCCAGAAGCGGGAACCCCGTACAACACTGGGAAGTATAATAATGCGACCTATAACAAACTAATTGACAAAGCAACAAATGCAGATGCAAATGATACGCAGAAACGGTGGAATGATTTAGTTCAAGCTAGTCAGGAGTTAAGTAAAGATCAAGGGATGACGCCGCTTTACCAGCAAAACACCGCTTATCTTCAAAAGGCACATCTTCACGGAGTAATTCATAATACAGCCGGAACTCAGTGGAACTACAAATACGCATATATCAAATAACTTTTTTAAAAAAATATGTAGATAAGATAAAAGGTCTTGACAAATGTCGAGACCTTTTATTGTTTAACTAGATTTTATAACGGTAATGGTATAAAATTGATTTTATTGACAATACATTTGGGGGATTGGTTTATATATGAAGTTTAAAATGAGGGGAATTTTTTTGTGCGCTCTTTTCTTTGCACTTTGTTTCGGGGGTTCCATTCAAGCAAACGCAAAATTCAAGGTGTACTACCAACGTTCTAGTGCCTTGAAAAAAGGCTCGTTACGGTATGTTAATAATTGGAAGGTTCATTACGTGCGGGTTCCTAATAGCTATCATCACGTTAAGGATAAGTCCGAGATACATAAGATCAAGGGGACTAAGGGTAAAAAAGTTACTTTTACGACTCGATACCTATTACCCTATCCAGGTAGGAATGGCCAATGGTGGGGAAATCCACAGTCGATTGCGATGACCAAGAGTAAGTATATGTATATCGTGTACTGTCCGACTAACTTAAAGAATAAGGGCCGGATCGTTCGGTTTGACATTAAGAAACTCGATCAAATGGGGATTCGTTTGCACCCAGAAGAATTACAAAAGGCTTATAAGAAAAAGCACGGTAAGTACAACAAGATTCAAAAACAAATTCACAAGGCGATTAAAGTTGGGCCAATTTTCACAACTGGTCACGGCCAATCGCTTGCCTACAACTGGAAAAATCACGGTCTTTACATGTGGCGGGATAAGGAAAAAGCTCCCCGAATTCCAACCAGTCAATGGGGTTATATGCTCCATATTGACGCTAAGAAGTTGCGACCTGACAAGATGATTCGGTTCCGTTTGCGTTCGCGTGGTTTTAGCGTTCCTGGTGGTCACAACTTGACGTTTGATAAGAGTGGCAATGCCTACTTCTGGTCCAACCCGGGTTGGGGCGGTTATGTTTATAAAGGTAAAATTCACAAACGGTCTGTTAAATTTAGACTTACTCACCAGATGCTGAGGAGGATTCCAGGCACTAGGATTCAAAGCATGGGGTATAATCCAATTAGGAAACGTTTGTTACTGGTTTCCGATGCATCGATTGCTAGTTTCCCATCTAAACGACTAAAGGGCCACGGTAGCCTAACAAACGGTAGTTTTGAATGGACCAAATTCTCGCCGATGCGTGAGTTTGAAGGGATTGCCTACGATGGCACTTCAAAGGGTAACTTGTTAGTGAACCACTATCCAGAGGTATTACAGGCTAATAAAGCATATTAATTTTTTGGGAGGATGATTATTATGGTTAGTAAAAAATCAGTGTTAGGGGTGGTTGCGGGGATGCTCCTTGCAGCCGGAACGTTTGAAGTGGCAGATGCCGCAACGCACGTTCAAAAATCAAATGCGATTCAGCAATATTCTTCATCAAGTTTGCGAACTGTAAATAACAGTAAGGTTAAGTTTGTGAAGGCAAACCCTAACTATCCTGGATCTGGGAGCACAATTAAGAGTGTTAGCGGAACTAAGTGGACTTTAAAGCAAAAGTATCTTCTACAAGGTAATTGGGGCAAGGATAATACTAATCCTCAAGCGGCTGCTTTTGCAGGTAAATACTTATTTGTATTGTATGCTCCGCACTCATTAAAGGGTAAGGGATACATCATTCGTTACAACAAGAGTGTCCTTGATAAGAACAAACCAGAGAACTTCATCGGTTTGTCTGCTAAGAAAGCTGGCGTTAAAGTCGGCGGTTACTTTACTGTTGGTCATGGTCAGTCATTGGCTTATGACAAGAAGACTAATTCACTATGGATGTGGCGCGATTCCGTTAACATGGCCCCAACAAAGTGGTCAACCATTCAAAGAATTTCAAAGAGCTCATTGAAGCCTGACAAGGCAATCAAGTTCTACATGAATAACCGTGGTGCTAAGGTGCCAGCTGGTCATAATTTGACGTTTGATACATCAGGTCACGCATACTGGTGGACCATTTCTGGGGGCAAGGTCAAAGTTTACCGGGGCAAGATTTCTGGTAACAAGATCAAGGTAGTCTTGACCAAGCAAATGTTTGCTCACCAAACTGGTACCCACCAACAAGCAATGGGCTATAACCCACACAATGGTCGTTTGTACTTAGTTTCCGATGACTCAATTGCAAGTTTCCCAGCTAAAAAGACATATGGCCGTGGCTCACTTACGAATGGCTCGTTTAAGTACACGAAGTTTAGGAGTCACCGTGAGTTTGAAAGCTTGATTTTTGATAAGTCAGGCCACGGAATGTTGTTAACTAATAGACAACCACAATTAATGAGATCAACAACTGCATATTAATATTTTCAAGAAACGAAAACCACCAACCTCATTCGAGGCTGGTGGTTTTTGAGTTAGACAGTTTTGCATTTTTATAAATTTCTAAGCGTTCAACGGTGTTGGCTTACCACTCTCCGGCGTTTCCATCTGAACGTCTCTTCTTGCTCTTAGAGCCCAGAGAATTGTGACCGTATCAACAACTTCTTGGAACATTGCCCCGATAATTGCTGGAATCACACCGAAACTCGCAATCAACATGAGAATTGTACAAATTGCTATTCCAATTAAGACAGAATGCCGAGCCACCGCCATCGTTTGGTTTGCGATACACTTTGCCTTAGCGACTAGGAACAAATTATCTTTTAACACAACGGCGTCTGCAGATTCTGAGGCTGCAGTGGATCCGTGAGCACCCATCGCGATTCCCACGTCTGCAGTTGCTAATGATGGAGCATCGTTTACACCATCACCAACCATAACAACGGGATGCATCTTTAAGTCAACTTGTTTGAGAACTTCAATTTTTTCCGCTGGTAATTTTTCTGCGTAAACTTGGTCAATCCCAACTCGGTCAGCGATTTCCTCAGCGATAGTCTGTTTATCACCGGAAATCATCATGATCTGTTCGATTCCCAGGTTATGCAGCTCTGCCATTGTTGCCCCAGCTTCGTCTCTTAGCTCATCCGCAAACGCCACGTAACCAACGTATTTGCCATTAACGGAAACGTAAACAGCGGTCTGGTCGACGGTAGTAAACGGCTCATCAGACACGAAACTTGATTTGCCGGCCTTTACCGTCTGATTATTAATTTTTGCTTGGACACCCTGCGCAGTGGTTTCTACCACGTCCGTGGCGGTGGGAATATCATTTGGAATTGCATTTACTAGTGATCTAGCCAAAATGTGGCTAGATTGCTGTTCAGCCCCAGCGGCTAAGGATAATACTTGCTCTTTGGTATACCCAGGAACTGCAAAAATATCGGTAACGGTTAAGTGACCCTTGGTGATGGTTCCCGTTTTATCAAAGGCAACTGTTTTAGCCTTATCTAGTTTTTCAAGGGTGGTTCCACTCTTGACGATGATGCCACTTCGAGAGGCGTTACTCATTCCAGACACAAGGGCAATTGGTGCTGCTAGAATTAGTGGACAAGGCGACGCCACAACAAGGACTTCAGCAATTCTAACTGGATCCTTGGTAATGAACCAAGCGATACCCGCAATAATGTAGGCTGCAAGGGTAAATGGTACTGCATACCGGTCAGCCATGCGAACAAAGTGAGCAGGCTGATCCTCAGCTTGTTTAACCAGTTTAATAATATTTTGATACTGACTTTCGCTGGCTTCTTTTTGGGCAATCATTTCAAACGAGGTGTCACCGTTAACGGACCCCGATAACGCTTGATCACCAACTTGTTTGTCAATTGGTCGGGATTCACCCGTCAGCGACGATTCATCAAGGGTTCCGGTTCCAGTTGTCAGCATACCATCAACTGGGACAACCTCTCCTGGTTTAACCAGAAGGTGATCACCGACCTTAACTTCATCAGCTGCAATATCAGTTACTCCTGAATCGGAAACTTGATGAGCAGTTTGCGGTGACTGTTCAATTAAAGCTTTTAGCTCTGAGTTGGCTTTATTGGCAGCGTAGTCTTCGAGGGTATCACCACCAGTTAGCATTAGTAACACAATGAGGCCAGCCCAGTACTCCGAAACAGCTAGAGTTGCGATGACAGCGGTGATTGCTAGTAAATCGACACCGAAGTTTCCGGCCCGCAATGTTTTTACCATATCGATGAACATTAGGATTGCAATAATTGAGCCAACAATTGTTATAATTATCTGCGCCCAAAGTGGTTGCTTTAAAATGAACTCACAGATAAACGCGATAACCGCAACAGCGAGTACCCCAATTAGTCGTTTGTAATTTGATAGATTCTTCATAGTGGCCCCCTCCAGTAGTTTATCTCCTAACTACATTGTAACAATTATAAACTAGTAAAGCCAACTTAAGGGACGTTAATCAGAGCTACTTTCTAGTTTTGGCTATTGACTTACAGCCAACTCTAAGTAATAATCCACCATAACGGATATATTAGGAGGCATTAGAATGCAAAAGCTACGAATCAGCGAATTTGCAGACCAGGTAGGTCTTACTGCGTTTACGCTTCGTTACTATGAAAACGAAGGCCTAATTGAACCTCATCGTGATGCTAACGGGCGCCGATATTATGTAGACCAAGACATTCGTTGGATCAAGTTTCTCCTTCATCTAAAGAAAACGGGGATGACGATGGCTGAAATAGAGCAGTATGTCACCTGGCGGGCACAAGGGGATTCCACGATCGAACTACGGCGAAACTTATTGCAACAAGTCAAGAAAGAGGCTGAAGAAAAGGTAGCTGAACTCCAAGCTAGTTTGGAGATTGTTAACCATAAGATTGATTGGTATGATGGCAAACTTGACTCATCAATTTCGGAAGATGAAGACTTCGCCGAATATATGAAAAAATTCCAGTAGTTCCTCTTGACCTCGAGTGCACTCTAAGTAATATTCTTTGGATATGAAAAGAGGGATACCATGACAGAGTTTAAGAGTGAGAATGTAAAGGATGGAATTATTTTTCCACTTGGTGATAAGAATGATGCTTATGCTCAGTATTTTGTGGGTCAAAGTTACTTACAGGGATTAGTTAATGATCCTAAAGTAAGTGTCGGCGTAAGTAACGTCACGTTTGAGCCAGGGTGCAGGAACAATTGGCATATCCACCATGATGGTTTCCAGTTATTGTTGGTTACCGGTGGTGAGGGCCTGTATCAAGAAGAGGGTAAGCCTGCAAGGCGGCTTAAGCCAGGTGACGTAGTAGTTACTCATGATGGAGTCAAACACTGGCATGGGGCAACTGCGGAAAGCTGGTTTTCGCACATTGCCATCACAGCTGGAACTCCAGAATGGTTAGACGCGGTGTCTGACACAGAATTTAATGTAGCTCAGGGGGCGAAATAATATGCCTAAAAAACAAACTGCTGGTCGTGATAATTTGGGTGAGTTTGCTCCTAAGTTTGCGGAGTTAAACGATGACGTCTTATTCGGCGAAGTATGGTCCCGTGAGGACAAGATGTCTGCACATGACCGGAGCCTAATAACTTGCTCGGCATTACTTGCCCAGGGCCTCTTTCCTCAATTAGAGAGTCACATGAAAATTGCCAAGCAAAATGGCGTTACCGAAGAGGAAATGGTTGAATTAATTACTCATCTTTCGTTCTATGCTGGTTGGCCTAAGGCGTGGTCAGCCTTTGGAATTGCTAAACATATCTTTGAATAAAAAAGGTTTCCGAAAATCGGAAACCTTTTTTAGCTTATATTTGCTGTCAGTCTTCTCAGATTTTCCTGGCGAACTTCACGTGGTAAGAATAATCTTATTTCTTCTTCCGAAAATCCGATTTGCATCTGATAATCATTGAAGATAATTGGCCGCTTGATCAGTTCTTGGTGTTCAACTAACAGGTCAATCAATTCTGACAACGTTAAATTGTCTAAGTTGTCTTTTACGCGGGTGTAGATTTTGGCGCGGGTCGAAATCAATTCATCACTACCGTCCTCAGTCAGAGCCATCAACTGCTTAATTTCTTCAGCGTTCAATGGCTCGCGGCCGATGTTTCTTTCTTTAAAAGCAATTCCGTGGTCTCGTAACCACTGTTTTGCTTTCCGACTCGAGGAGCTACTTGGCGATACATACAGATTTAACATAGTAATTACCCCATCTCTGTTGTTGACGTTAAATCTAGTTCCTCTTCTACACCTTAATCTTATCATACCTATAAGTTATTACAACTTTAAACTATATTAGAAAACGATTAAAAAACATATTGTTTCTTAACCTAATCCCCTATATAATCGTTATAAATGCATTTATTGGAGTGAGGATTTTGGATGGAGAACTTACATATAAAAGTGGCCTAAAAGATGTGGTGCCAACTCTCGTTGGTTATATTGGGGTTGGCCTAGCATTTGGGGTTGTTGCCAAGGCGGGTCATTTATCAATTATTATGGTTTTGATCATGTCTTTAGTGGTTTACGCAGGATCTGCCCAATTCTTGATTGTGTCAATGATGATTAGCCAAAGTCCGATTGTGGCCATCACCATTTCTACACTGCTGATTAACGCTAGGATGAGTCTAATGAGTATGACAGTAGCTCCTTATTTGAAAGCTGAGAGTATGGCAACTAACATTGGGGTGGGAACGTTGCTAACCGACGAAACCTTTGCGTTGAGCATGAACAAGCTTAACTATACTGACAGGGGTTTAAACAGTGAGTGGCTAAATACTGCAAACGTTGTTGCGTACTTAACTTGGGCTGCCGCAACGGTTGTCGGAGCTCTTTTAGGTAGTGCGGTGTCTGATCCCAAAAAATTTGGTTTGGATTTTGCCGTTGTGGCGATGTTCATTGGATTATTATACTTACAGATGATTACTGATCGGAGTATGCCACTCAAACGGCACTTCGAAGTTGCTCTATTTACTGGGATTGCGGTTTTCGTTTTGATGCGGTTTGTGGCTGGTAACAGTGCAATTTTGATTGCAACAATTATGGGATGCTTATTTGGAATGGCGGTGACCAAAAATGACTGATACATACGTATACGGTACCATTATCGCCTCTGGAGTGGTTACGTGGCTACTTAGGGTAGTCCCGTTTGTAGTGGTTAAGAAGTTTAAACTCCCCAAGTGGTTAGTTTCGTTTTTGAGCTTTGTGCCGGTTGCCATTCTGTCGGCGATATTTGTTGAGAGTTTGCTGGTATACCAAACTGGTAACTGGCCTCACATTAATTTAGAGAATTTGCTTGCTTCAATTCCGTCGGTGATTGCCGGAATCATTTCTAAGAGTTTGATGGTGGTTGTGATTGTTGGAGTAATCTCGATGGCAGTGGTTCGGATGTTTGGGTTATAAATAAGGGCCAGAATTTCAAATTGAAATTCTGGCCCTTATTTTATCTTAATCACTTCACCGCTGCCTTAAACACCGATCTCGTTTCATTATAAATTCGCTTGGCAATTTCCGGCTGGTTCATAGTGTACAGGTGAATGCCATCAACCCCTTGAGATACAAGGTCGATAATTTGGTCGACCGCAAACGCAATCCCTGCATCACGCATTGCTTCCTTATTATCGCTGTATCTGTCCAGAATAGTAGCAAACTTTTTCGGTACCGGAATTCCGGTAATCGTAGCGATTCGCTCAATCTGTTTTTTGTTGGTACAGGGCATTATTCCGGCTTCGATAGGCACGGTAATCCCTGCAATTCGAGCCTTTTCGTAGAAGGAATAAAACTCACTATTATCAAAAAATAGCTGAGTAATTAGGTGATCGGTTCCAGAATCAACCTTTCGTTTAAGGTTGGCAAGATCATCAATAAAGTCTGGTGAATCTTGGTGACAGTCTGGATAACACGCTCCCAGAATTGTGCACTCTGGTCGGTTCTGTTTAATGAAAGAAACTAATTCGTTGGCGTGATTAAAGTCCCCTGTTGGCTGTTTGCCAGGAATTTGGTCTCCCCGTAATGCTAAAACATTGGTTACTGATATTGATTTTAATTGATCAAGTAGGTCGAGTACCTGTTGCTTGGATTGATACAATCCAGGAACATGGGCGACCGTTTCAACTCCTAATTGGTTCTTGACAAGGTTTGCGATTTTAAGCGTTGCATCACGCCGGCCACTACCCCCAGCACCGAGCGTGACGGAAATAAAGTCTGGTTCGAGCGATTGAAGTTCTTGAAGGGTGTTAAGAATTGTCTTATTCGAAGACTCTTTCCGTGGTGGAAATACTTCAAGCGAGAACAGTGGTTTGCGGTTAGCTAACTCTGTTAGGCTCATTGACAACCCTCCTAACTTTCTTGGTTGCGTTGACAATGTTCTTCAAACTTTCAAACGATTCTTCCTCAGACCGAGTTTTTAACCCACAGTCTGGGTTGATCCAGATTTTATTGATTGGTAACTTTTCAACCAGCACCTTAATCAAACTCTCGACTTCTTCCTCAGACGGTACTCGAGGAGAGTGAATATCGTAAACCCCGGGGCCCACCTCGGTCTTGAAGTTAGCTGCAACTAACTGATCAATTAGTGTGAAATCAGCTCTGGAAGCCTCAAAGGAAATAACATCTGCATCAAGAGCATCGATTGCTTTGATGATGTCGCCAAACTCGCTGTAGCACATATGAGTGTGAATCTGGGTACTTGGTTGCACTTTGCTGTGGACCAGTCTGAACGCGGGTACTGCCCAATCAAGGTATTCTGAGTACCAGTTGGTCTTTCGTAACGGTAAGTTTTCCCGGAGAGCAGGTTCATCAATCTGAATGATCTTGATATTGTTCTTCTCCAAATCGAGAACTTCTTCCTGTAACGCGAGCGCAATTTGGGTTACTGATTCCTTGGGTGAAACGTCTTCCCGTGGGAACGACCAGTTGAAAATAGTAACGGGGCCAGTAAGCATACCCTTGACTGGTTTGTCAGTTAGCGACTGGGCATAGACAGAGTCTTTAACAGTAATTGGGGCGTTACGAGAAATATCACCCCAGATAATTGGTGGTTTAACCCCACGGGTTCCGTATGATTGAACCCAACCGTTTTGAGTAAAGACAAACCCGTCTAGTTTTTCACCAAAGTATTCAACCATGTCGTTACGCTCATATTCACCATGGACTAGAACGTCGATGCCAATATCTTCTTGGAACTTGATGATTCGCTTGATTTTTTCGTTGTTGAACTCATCGTATTGATCCCGAGTGATTTCGCCCTTTCGCAATTTAGAGCGGTTTTGGCGAACGTCCTTAGTTTGTGGAAACGAACCAATTGTGGTGGTTGGTAATACTGGTAATTTGAATTCATCGTGTTGAATCTGTTCCCGTTCTTCCCGCGCTGGCAAACGAGTGTAGTCGTCATCAGTTAAGCTATCAATTTCAGTCCGAACGCTTTGGTTAACTGGGTGCTTGATGGTTTGAAAGAGGCTAGTGTTAGCGTCCAGAACTTTGTGATCACGTTCGAAGACCACCTTATCAAGGTCGCCAAGTTCAGCTAACTTTTCAATGGCAAAAGCTAGGTGCTGTTTAACATCACTTGGTAATTTTTCTTCGTCCTTAGCACTATATGGCACGTGTAACAAAGAGCATGAAGTGTTCAAAATTAGCTTACCGTCAGTATGACTAGCGATTTCGTTCACCTTTGAAACGGTTTGCGAATAATTATTCCGCCAGATATTTTTACCATTTACGATGCCAGCGAACAAAATTTTATCGCTTGGGAATCCGTTGTTGGCCAACAGAGTTTGGTTGTAACTACCTTCAACGAAGTCTAGACCAATACCATCAAAGTCCTTGGCCACGACGTCATTGTAGACATCGCGAATGTCACCAAAGTAGGTTTGTAGTAGTACTTTGGTTTTTCCTTTGGCTGCAAGAATCCCATCGTACAAGCGGTCAAATAGTTTCTTTTCAGCTGAATCGACGTCAAAACAAAGGGCGGGTTCATCGATTTGAAGCCAGTTGACCTGTTGCTCGTTTAGTCTAGTTAAGACGTCAGAGTACGCGGTTACCAGCGCATCAATAAATGAGTTGCGATTGGTGCCATCTAGGAAACGACTTAACTTTAATAGGGTATAAGGGCCAATGATGCATGCCTTAACCGGTACGCCAATTGATTTAGCTTCTTCAATTTCATCGAACAATTTCGTTCCGATTAGTTGGATGTTCGTGTCCTTGTCAAACTCAGGTACGATGTAATGGTAATTGGTGTTAAACCATTTCTTCATTGAGAGGGCCTTCACTGACTTGGTGTCACTTTGGTAACCTCTTGCTTGAGCAAAATATTCATCAAGTTGAGATAGATTGAGGTCACGGTAGCGACTTGGAACGATATTTAATAAGTTAGCTGTGTCCAATACATTATCGAAGAAGGAGAAGTCGCCAACTGGGATGAGGTCGATTCCCGCGTTAATTTGCGCTTGCCAGTGGTTGATTCTGATTTCTTTTGCAGTTGCTTGAAGTTCATCGGCAGTGATTTTGTGCTTCCAGTAGTGTTCAGTTGCAAACTTTAGTTCGCGATGGTGGCCGATTCTTGGAAATCCGATAATTGTTTTTGTCATATGAAGGTCCCTCCCTTGGGAAAATAACTTAGTTTAGATTACGTGGCGTTCGAATGGTTGGTCTGAGATACCGGCATCAAGAATATCCCGGCTCCATTGTTTGGCGGAGAACAATGAATGATCCCGATAATTACCGCAGCTGGTGATATCGGTCCCTGGGACATCTTCCCACTTGATGTCATCGGCAATTTCTTCTAGCGAGCTCTTTAATGCTTCTGCCACTTCTGTGGTTGAGTGCTTGCCCCAAGTAATCAAATGAAAACCAGTTCGACAACCAAATGGTGAACAGTCAATCACCCCGTCAAGGCGATCCCGAAGTAGCCCAGCAAGTAGATGTTCGATGGTGTGGAGGCCAGCGGTTGGGATTGCGTTGTCGTTTGGTTGAACCAGACGGAGATCATAGTTGGAAATGACGTCTCCGGCTGGGCCGTGTTCCTCAGTAATCAATCTAACGTATGGTGCCTTTACCTTTGTGTGATCCAATGTAAAACTTTCAACTTTTGCCATAATGTATATCTTCCTTTCGCTTTATGAGGTGAAAGGCAAATAAAAAAGCACTCGCCCCACACCTCAGATTAATTCTGAATGTAGGGGCGAATGCTTCCGCTGTACCACCCTAGATTTGTACTGTCCTCGCGAACAGCACCTCTTAAAGTACCTGTTGATACTTCGGCAATATAACGGTTGCTACCGACGTTAAAGCGTTAACTTTAGCGATGCTATTTCGAGTTCATCTTCACTATTTCAAAACCCGTCCTTTCCCATCAACCGGACTCTCTTTGTGATTTCTTGATAGCTACTCTTCTCGTCAGAGCTTTTAGTAATTGATTAAAATTTAATGATAATATTAATCATCTCATAATTGTTTGTCAATACTTTTTAGAAATTATTTTTTTAACCCGCGATAAATGAAGTTGGCTGCATCTGCAGCAGCCTTGTCAGCATTGAATTTTCGGTCTAGTAAAATAATTTGGCCGGCGTATCCGAATCCGATTGAAACAATGTATTGGATGATTCGCTGGGTCTCCCAATCGACGATTGTCCCGTAAGATTTGAATTTGTCGATTACCATTGGTAGTTCGCTACTTAGCAATTGGGCAAATGTTTGTTCAAGTTCGGCTAATAATTTGGGATTGGTCAGTGATTCTGACAGCATTACCTTAAGTGCTTTGCGGTTATCACTAACAAACTCAAACCGGTTTTTTAACAGAACGTGGAGTAATTCTTCAAAACTAGGTTGATTCAAACTAACCGCGTAGGCCGTGAATTCTTTAATAGCTTTGGGGATAGTTCGCTCAATTAGCGGTGAGAGGGTTGCCTGTAACAGTTCTTCTTTTGTCGTGTAACGCTTGTAGACGGTACCCTGACTGACATTAGCTTTCTCGGCAATGTCGGCAGTTGTCGTATTTGCAAACCCCTTGGTAGCAAATAATTCAAGGGCTGCCTTTAAAACTTGCTTTTGTTTAGCAGGGAGGTTCTCATCTGCGTTGATGTCATCATTGAAAAAAGATTCAATTGTTGTTGATGCCATGAAATTCACCTAAACCTTTCTGTATCGGCGCATGCCAAGGATATTAAGGGTTACAAAGAACAGTAGGATCACACCGAGAACAATGATTGGAGTGGCAACTTGAAGTAACCCTGCCTGTTTTTGAATCACGTCAGTAAGGGCGTTAGCTCCGTAATAGAGTGGCATAAAATGGGCGATAACTTGTAGCCAACCGGCCATATTGCTGACGGGGATGATTCCGGAGAAAAATATCTGGGGAATAACAAGAATGGGGATGAACTGCATCATTTGAAATTCTGACGCGGCAAATGTAGACACAAACAATCCCATCGATAATGCAACTAGCGCTAGGAGGAAGCAGATAAATAGCACGGTGACAATACTACCAAGAATTTGAACTTTTAGTACGTAAATACAATAGAGAACCACAATCATGGTTTGGATAATTGCAAATAAGCCGTACCCAGTCAAATAACCAAAGATTATCTCACTTCGTTTGATGGGGCTAGCCAATAGTCGTGATAGGGTGCCGGTCGTTCTTTCCCGCAGTAGCGAGATGCCGGAAATTAAAAAGACGAAGAAGAATACGACAAAGCCGACGAAAATTGGAAACATTGTCGAAAAGAAGGTGGAATCACTGTTGCCATATAGATACTTTTGACTAAGGGATAACTTGACCGGTTTGCTAAGCTGTTTTTGATTATCAGAAGCAGCGGTCATATTACGACGAGCAGCAGCTGGCAATTGGTTTGCGATTTGGTGCAATTGGGTTTGCGTTTTCTTTATTGCCGATTTTGCTTTTTTTGTTCCTGCAACTAGCTGATTAATTTGAAGCTTGATCAGTCCCATCTGCACTGATTTTTTAATGATTCCAGCCTGGGTTTGACTAGCATTCTGATAGGTAACGGTGAGTTTGTTACCATCCTTTTTAATATAGCCGTCGTAGTCGTGATCCAGAATTACCTTTTTGGGAGAATCAGAAGTGGTAACTTTGTGAATCTTAACGTGCTTATTGTCGATTACTTTAGTAACGCTGGTTGGCACGTTTTTGACAGCAAGTTGAGCCACTGTGTCGGAGTTGGATTGGAATAAGAAGAACATGAGGGTCAGGATAAACAGGGGAGCGATAAATAAAAGCGCTAAAGTTCGTTTGTCCCGCCGCATTTCTAAAATTATTCGTTTAGTTATCGATAGGATTTTCATTATTTTGTTCCCCCGCTTTCAAAAAGACGTCTTCCAAATTATCTGCGTTATACTCGGCCTTCAGTTCTTCTGGTGACCCAGAGCTAATGATGTGGCCGTCTCGAATCATTTCCAGTTCATCACATTGGGCGGCATCTGCCATGACATGGGTGGTGATGATGATTAATTTGCCCTCATCACGGTACTTTTTGAGTTCTTTCCAAATTTGGCATCTTAGTTCAGGATCAATCCCAACTGTTGGTTCATCAAGGATTAATATTTTGGGATCGGAAATAAGGCTAATTGCTAAGGATAATCGGCGTTTCATTCCTCCGGAGTAGTTGCTGACTTTCTTATTTAAATCTGGGATCAAATTTACGATACTTGCCACGTAGTTGATACGGTTTTCGATTAGTTTGCGGTCAATGGCGAATAAACTGGCGAAGAATTTGAGATTTTCCCGACCTGTTAGACTACCGTAAAGGGCATCGTTTTGAGCCATAAAACCAATGTCTTCCAAGACAATTCGATTCGGCATTTGTTTATCTAAGATAGTGGCGGTCCCTGTATCTGGCTGTTCCATTCCCATAATGACTTTGATCAGGGTGGTCTTGCCTGCTCCTGAAGGGCCAATCAAGCCTAGAATTTTGCCTGGGAAGGATTCGAGGTTGATTGAGGATAGAACGGGATGATTATTAAAGTTTTTATCAACGTTTGTTACGGTGATTAAGGGTTCCATAAGGAGTTCCTCCTTCATTAAGTGAGTGATTACTCACTCTTTGCTTAAGGCCATTATAATAATTGGCAAAGTGAGTGTCAACTCACTAAACTAATAATTTTAATTCGCTTTGATTAAGTGATAAAATTCACATGTAGTGAATAATAATTATAGGGGGCATTTTTTATGGCAGATCGTTTAAAGGGTAAAGTTGCAATCGTTACTGGGGGAACCCTTGGAATTGGGTTAGCAATCGCCCAAAAGTTTGTTGAAGAAGGCGCCAAAGTGGTGATCACTGGTCGTCGTGAAGAAGTTGGTGAGAAGGCTGCCCAAAGTGTTGGTGGTCCAGATGTGATTCGCTTTGTTAAACACGATGCTTCGGATGAAAAGGGTTGGGAAGACCTCTTTGATACTACTGAAGAAGCATTTGGTCCGGTTACTACAGTAGTTAATAATGCCGGAATTGCTTTGGCTAAGAATATTGAAGACACAACCGCAGAAGAGTGGCGGAACTTAATGTCAATTAATCTTGACGGTGTGTTCTATGGTACTAAACTCGGAATTATTCGGATGAAGAATAAGCACCTCGGTGCCTCAATCATCAACATGTCTTCCATTGAAGGCTTTGTTGGAGATCCAAACTTAGCTGCGTATAATGCCTCTAAGGGTGGCGTTCGTTTGCTCACTAAATCAGCTGCCTTGCATTGTGCCCTTAACGACTACGATGTTCGGGTAAATACTGTTCACCCAGGATATATCAAGACACCTTTAGTTGATAACATTCCTGGTGCTGAAGAAGCCCAATCACAAAGAACTCAAACACCAATGGGCCACATTGGTGAGCCAAACGATATTGCATACATGTGTGTCTATCTTGCTTCTGACGAATCCAAGTTTGCGACTGGATCAGAGTTTGTGGTCGATGGTGGTTACTTGGCTCAATAATCAGATTGCAATTCGTTGTAATTTCCCATATAATTAGTCGAAGAAATTATCCTTTAACTAGTCCCGTGAGGCTACAAGGTTCGACTTAAGAATAACTGCGATGTTTTTCGCTGGTTAAGTGTGAATGCTTGATTCCTCATGGGGTCAGGCATTTTTTATTATTTAGGAGCGGAAACTTTATGGAAGATCAACGGTTTGGCAAGATTGAAATTATTGAAAAGCAGCATCGGCACCAGTCATTTTGGGACATGTTTGCGACTTGGGTCGGGGCAAATGCTAACAACGGAACTTGGTACGTTGGTGGTGTGATTGCAGCCTGCGGGTTTGCGACTGCGTCCGTTACGCTAGTCTTCGTTGGAATTGTGTCCTACATTCTGCTCGCATTAGCTGGTAATATGGGTTACAAAACTGGAATTTCTGCGATGGCCTTAACCCGGGCGTCTTTTGGATTACGTGGTAGTTTCTTGCCATCAGTTATTAACCTAGTTCAGTTTATCGGTTGGGCGGCTGTTAACACGTTTATCGCCGCAACATCAATCAGTTATATCCTTCACGACTTACTAAACTGGCCAGTGTATGGGAAACCAGGTGGCTTGAAGGGATTAACTGTCGGAATCATTGTTATGAGTATCCTTCATATATTAAGTACGTCAATGGGCGAAAAATCCGTTCGAATTATCGAAAGAATTGGAATTATCCTAGTATTTATCTTGGTGATCTGGGAATCAATCGTGGTTTTCAAACACGTATCCTTCAGCGAGATCCTTGCCTATCGACCAGCCGCTTCAGTCAAAATGACTCCAGGCCAAGCGGTTGATGTTTTAGCTGCCTTTAACTTGGCGTGGGTGACTGCCGGTAGTGACTTTACGCGGTTCTCAAAGAAGCAAAGCAGTGCAACTTGGGCTCCGTTTTGGGGTGCAAACCTGGGCCTGGTATGGTTCGCGACTATTGGAACCATTTCAACGCTGGCAACTGCCATTACCCTGAATCACTTTGATGCTAATAACTCAGATCCATCGACCATTGCCAGCAAATTAGGGCTGGGAATCCTTGCCATGTTGGTAATTATCATTACTAGTACCACGGCCAACGCTGTTAATCTGATGGCCGCCGGTTCAGCTTTGACTAACATGACCAAACGGTTGCGGTTAACGCAAAGTATCATTATTGTGACGTTGGTAGCCACGTTAGTAACGTTTATTCCAATCTTCTACTCAACGTTCTTAGGGGTGTTCACCGCCTTCTTAGATGGGATTGGCATGTTCTTGGGACCAGAAATTGCCATTTTCTTAGCCGATTTTTACCTAGTTGAAAACCAAAAGTATGATTTGAATTCATTTACTTCTAGAAATGGCAAGTATTGGTATCACGGTGGAATTAACTGGTTTGCGATTTCGGTATGGGTAGTTTCCGTTCTTTCTTACTCAGTATTTAAAGCCATTCCGGTTATTGCCAACAGCGTTGGGGCAACCTTCGTATCTATGTTAGTAGCTGCCATTTTGTACACGATATTTGGTAAAATGATTAGCAGGACTAAATAAAAATTTAGGGGTGCTGGCATGATTGAGGATAAAACACTTGCATTTGATGACATCGAGGAAGGTAATGAATATAAAAATTGCCAATTTTCACCGTCAAATGGGAACCGAATGGTCTCGGATGTCGTTTTTGTCCATTGTTTATTTGATCAAGACGACTTCGACGGTAAGGACTGGAATGATGTGAAGTTTATTGGTTGTTCGCTTCCCAATAAGAGTTTCCACCAAAACTATTTTGCTAATTGTGAGTTTTCGGGTTGCCAATTGACAGGCTCTGATTTTTCAATTGGAACCAAATTTTTAAAAACCAAATTCACTAGTAGTAAACTTATGTACGCAAACTTCAGCGAAACGGCAATGGAACAATCTGGCTTTGAAAACTGTGAATTGATTGAAAGTTCCTTCCAAGCGGTTAAAGTTAAGAAGGGCTTAGCGTTTACCGGTTGTGATGTTGATGGAATCGATTTTCTTGATACCAATTTAAAAGGAATTGATTTGAGTACTGCAACGTTTGGAACTTTAGTAGTCGATCCAACAAGACTAAAGGGACTGAAGATCAATCCTTACCAGGCAAGCGTTTTGATTACTATGTTTGGCGTGGAAATCAAGTAGCTTTAAAAATTAAAATTCAAAAAGAGTTGCAATTCAATTTTAATTGTTCTATACTCAATCACAATATAAAATGTCGTTATCTAAGAAGTAGTCCCTTATCTGGGTGTCAGGAAGTTGGCGGTTGCTGCGAGCCAATCAGGGTAAGGTGAATGAAATACCGGATGTGATCGACAATGGTTAATAACTAGAATCCATTATCTTCTAGTGAGTGGTGTACGTATGTACACAATTTGGGTGGTACCACGGTCATGTCTAATCGTCCCTATTGCATTTATTAATGCGGTAGGGGCGATTTTTTATTTGAGGGAAGGATGTTGATTATGAAACAAACAAGTAACGGAGGGATTGCTCGATATTAGACCTCCACAGTTGATGGCAAATTAAAATCAAACAGTGAGGGATAATATTATGGAAAAAGCAAAAATAAGTTTAAGAACAGCAATTATTGTATTAGTCGTTATTTTAGCAATTATGGGATTTGGAGTTATTGGGTTGAAACTTTCTCCCCAGGTTCCCGTTTTACTCGCAATCACGGTTACCATCTTCTGGGCCAGGTTTAGTGGTTTCAACTGGGACCAAATCAACGCTGGCATTAAGGACGGAATCGACAAGGGGATCATTCCCATCGTTATCTTTATCTTAATTGGGGCGATGATCAGTACTTGGATCGCCGCTGGTACGATTCCAACTTTGATGGTTATTGGATTCAAAGCAATTAGCGCTCAGTGGTTTCTACCAACCGTATTCCTAGTATGTTCATTGGTGGGAGCAGCTGTTGGTAGCTGTTTTACAGTTGTTTCCACAGTCGGAATTGCCTTCTTCGGAATTGGTGTTACCATGAACTTCAATCCTGCCTTAGTAGCAGGAAGTATCGTTGCTGGTGGGATTTTTGGTGACAAACTATCACCATTATCGGAAACCAACAACTTGGCTGCAGCGGTTGTTGACACTGATTTATTCGACCACATGAAGACGATTTTGTGGTCAACCTTGCCAGCCGCTGGAATTACCACTGTAGCGTTTGCAATTCTCAGTGCAGGGCATAATCACGCTGACATGAGTAAAATTAACCAAACGGTTGCTGCATTATCTGGCGACTTTCACATCTCACTAATTTCATTAATTCCAATCATTCTTGTGTTTGCATGTGCCGGAATCAAAATGGCCGCAATCCCAACGATGCTCCTTAACATCTTCGTTTCAGCAATCATGATGTTTTTCAATACGCCAAACCTTTCAATCACAAAGGCGACTGACATTATTACCAATGGATTTGTAGCGCAAACCGCAAACAAAGAAGTCAACCTATTGCTTTCACGTGGAGGTATCGTCAGCATGATGCCAACTGTTGCATTGATTGTTCTAACTCTTTCGCTTGGTGGTTTACTGGTCCATTTTGGATTGATCAGTGCCGTTATGGAGCCACTTTCAACTAAGCTTAACAAGCATGGCAAACTAGTTTCAGCCGCTTTGGCAACCTGTCTTGGAGTTAATATCTTCGTTGGTGAACAATTCCTGTCAATCATTCTCCCAGGTCGCGCATTCAAGAAGGCCTTCAATGAAGGTGGGTTGAAGAGTAGTGCCCTTGGTCGAGTCCTTGAAGATGGTGGTACAGTGATCAACTACCTTGTTCCTTGGGGAGTTGGTGGTGTGTTCATCGCAAATACACTTGGGGTTCCAACTATCCAGTACCTACCATTCGTGTTCTTTAGCTTACTATGCCCAGTATTCTCGCTTATCAGTGGCTTTACTGGAATTGGGTTGAAGACGACATCGGAAACTAAATCGAAAACTAGAGCGAGTATGGTAGCCTCGGAAAACTAAAAGAGTAGGTACAGTGGTTGGGAAATAACTAGATAAATCAAAAAAACGCATCGATATTTCAAAAAAGAAATTATCGATGCGTTTTTGATGTGAACAGTTGGGTATTTCATGTGAATATGCTGTTACATTAATAATTTAGTGTGAATTTTTTGTGCATAAAGGAGTAAGAAGTGAGGCTTTTTTTTGATTTAAATATGAAATTACCTATTTAAGAATAAGTATATGTTATATTTAAGTCACATATGCAAATAAGATAGGACTGATTGTTATGAAAAATAGCCTTGGTTTTCGAATTGTTTCCATAATTTTACTTTTGGGAATACTGTGGTTCAGCAGAGAATATAATCTTCCATACAGAAATTTAATAGGTTTTGTAGTATTGTTGTTAGGCATTCTAGTCGGTACTGTGGGAATGCACGTAGACAACAAAAATAAAGGGTCTTAATTAAAAGTATTAATTTTGCCTTTGATATCCAGTAAATTTAGGGTGTAGTTGGCTCGGGACACCGGGACCACCTTGCTAATTACTTGATCACCATCACCACCATCGTTGCAAGCAACACCACAAATATTAGTAACCATATCAATTTGCCACCGAACGAATGCGGATTGATTGTAATTCCAGTGCCGTGTTGTTTAGGAATAATGATACCTGTGCTATCGTGAGGCACCGTTCTAGTCAAATATACGAATGATATTATGCACACTGCAATTACTAAGACAATAATTGATACCCCGAAAAGAGTTCGCATTCGGTTAGTAGTTGCCATGAAGGGCATGATAATAGCGATCAACGCCGTAAGAACAAAAAATATGATTATCAAATGCCGAAGTAGTCGGTGTGGGTTATTTTTATTCCGTTTTTTTGAATTAGTTGTTTTTGGGTCCATAGAAAACACCACCCTTTTTTTCATAAGCTTACGATTCAAGAGTGGTTTATTCCAGCATAATTACTTTTTAATAACCTCGATTAGTTGTTCGTTGTGCTTTCTTAAGGCAAATAAGTAGATCAAGCTGACTACCAGCATGGTTCCAAAAACAAGAATGAATGGCCCCCATTGGATAAAACTATCCCCAGCTAGAGCTCCCGCTGGCGCCATCATAAAGCTGGAAAAATCGTAAACTGAGTGAATCAAAACGCCGTAAAGTAAACTGTGAGTGTTAAGGTATACGACTCCAAACAAGATTCCAAAGATTGCGGCATAAATCATTTGTTGGAAAACACCAGTCATGGTTGATCCTGGGTTCATCAGGTTAGTAATGTGCATTGCGCCAAAGGTTAAAGCTGAATAGACAACTGCTTTAATCCCGGCATTCTTACCACGACTAAATAGCAATAAAAGGCCAGCTAAGAGAAAACCACGGAGAAATGTTTCTTCCCAAATTCCGGCTGAAAATCCATATAGAACATCAGCCATGTTTTTACCTGCTCCCATTCTGCGCCACTCGTCAAACTGGTTAAATATTTGAGGAACTGACTTGAGTAAGAAATACCATAACCCAATTACCAACATAGGTAGGACTCTGGCTAACCCTCGTAGGTTTCCTAATGAATAATTCAATCGAAAACCGTAACGGCTAGCTAGTTTAATAATGCCAAATGAAATTCCTAGAACCAGGAAAATGTGGATTACTGAGTTTACTGGATAGTTTGGAATTAGAAAATTAAGTAACCTTGAGGTAATAATATAAAACAGGTAAATACCGATGGTTGAGGCAAACAAAATTGATCCCTTTGTTGGTTCGTCAGTTAGCTTTTCATTTTGTGTGTTCATCATCAGAAAGTCCCCCTTAACTGCTTATTTTTTATAAGCAGCAACTTTTAATAACGATAATATATCACAAAAAAATCAGGAGGCAATTGATACGCACTCGAATTAAAAATGGATTTTTAAATAGCAGTTCAATCTTTTGATAAATAGGGAATTATGAGTTGTCACGATGATATCCAAGAAAATAAATTCCGGTTTTTCCTTGACACTAATTTTTGAATGAGTTAAATTACATGTAACTTAAAAAGCAATTAGCAGTCTAAGTAAATTCTAATTTAAGAGATCGTCGGTAGCTGAAAAGACGAACCAGAATTGAACCACAACTGTTACGCTGTTTGGCTGAAATAGTAGTAGGCCTTGCCGGGATTCCCGTTATTGAATCGAGTTAGGAAATCTAACTTACTGAGGTAGTTGCTGTGAAGTGACTGCGAATCAGAGGTGGAACAGCGTGACCACGCCCTCTTGGAGATAAAACTCCAGGGGGCTTTTTTATTAACAAAATCGAGAACCAAACAAAGTAGAGCCAAAATCAGAGACCGTTTAAATGCTGAGAAAACGGACGGCTTGAACCACACTTGGTTAAAGATGATCTTTTGAACCTAAGTAGGAAGGTCCGGAATCAATCCGTTATCATGCGAGTTGGCAACAACTCACTGAGGTAGTTATCGCGAGGTAGCTACGAATTAGAGGTGGAACAGCGAAAAGTCGCCCTCTCAAGGTCATTGATCTTGAGGGGCTTTTTTATTTGAAAGGTGGAATTAACATGAGGAGTTCAAACCGACATTTGAACCCTCTTACCTAAATAAGTTAGTGATAGTAAGAGGGATGACGATTTTAGACCTAAAGACAAAAATAAGGAGAATTACTATGAATATCAAACAAGTTAGTCTTTTAGCAATAATCACTCTTACCGGAATCACTAGTTTAGCAGGATGCGCAAACAGCGACGCCAAGGTTAAAAGTATCAAGCAGGAAGCCAAAATCATGGAACAGGCTGATATTTCGTCACTTGATTCAGTCAAAATCAGTGATGTTGGGGCTTTGGAAACCGTCAATAATTCGCAGGAAGGCTTGTACCGCCTTCAAAGTGGAACAGAAGTAAAACCAGGGTTGGCCAAAAAAATCGTAACTCCAACCAACAATGGCACGGTGTACACCTTTAAGCTCAGAAGTAACCTCAAGTGGAGTAATGGCGATAAGCTAACCGCAAAGGATTTTGAAAGTACTTGGAAACGTGCTGTTACCCCGGCAACCAAGTCGACTAACGCATATCAGTTTTTACCACTTAAAAACGCCGCTGCAATTGAGAAGGGAAAGATGAGTTCCAGCAAACTAGGGGTAAAGGCGATCAATGCCACTACCTTGCGGGTTACTCTTGAGCGGCCAACTGCCTACTTCAAGTACTTATGTGCCTCAACTCCATTCCTCCCTCAGGACGCAAACCTAGTTAAGAAGTACGGCAAAGCATACGGTACTGACTCGACTAAGACGGTTTACAGTGGTCCGTTTACCGTCAAAAACTGGTCAACTTCCAAGAACACCTGGGAACTAGTTAAGAATCCTAACTATTGGGATAAGGATAATGTCAAACTAGATAAGGTAGTTTTCGAAACTACTAAGGATCCCCAAACTGCCCTTTCTCTTTATCAATCAGGCAAACTTGATAATATTATCTTGGCTGGTCAACAAGCTGCCCAGCTTAAAGCAAAAGCTGGATTTCAAAGTTATTCAAATGGGGAAACGGATTACATTGCCTATAACTTTAAGACCAAGGCGTTAAGAAACGCGAACATTAGAAAGGCAATTTCGTTAACGGTCGACCGACAAAGTTTGGTAAGGAACGTCTTAAAGAACGGAAGTAAGGCACCTTACGGAATGGCTCCGGAAGATGTTGCTAAGAACCCTAGTACAGGCGCTGACTTTGCAAAGGATGGTTCCACATCTCAGTCAGTTCAGTTCAACCCAACTCTTGCTAAGAAATACTGGGCAAAGGGACTTGCTCAACTAAAAACCAAGAACTTAACTCTGAATATGGTTTGCTATGATGTTGATTCTTTCAAAAACTCAGCTGAATTCGTTCAATCATCGGCTGAAAAATACCTACCAGGACTTAAAATCAATATCAACGTTGAGCCCAAGCTTCAAGCGATCACCAAGATGCAACAAAAGTCGGGATATGACCTTGGTTTCTCAAATTGGATTGCTTCTTACCCTGAATTATCGGAGTATTACCAATTACTAGATTCTGGTAATGCCAATAATGCCGGTAACTACAGTAACAAAACATTCGATAAATATTACGATAAAGCAATGACAAATGATTCAATGAACGCAAACCAGAGATACCAAGATTTTAAACGGGCTGAGAAGGTAGCGGCAGATGATCAAGCCGTACTAGTAGTAAACCAAGGACAGGTTGCCCGGCTTAACAATCCAAATCTAAAGGGTGTTAGCTATGCGGCTGCATCAGGGATCTCACTCAAGAATGCGTATATGACTGATAAGTAGGAGGGAAGAGCTATGCAAAAAATGATTAGCGTTAATGAAGAAAAGATTTATTCAGATTTAGATAATTTATATGATTTAGCGGAAACCGCATTTGACGAGGTAAACACTACTGAATACCTTGCAAACCGATTATCTGAGATGGGGGTTTCCTTTGAAAGATTTGATAATATGACGGGGCTGATTGCGACGATTGGAAGTGGAAATCGACCATTTATTGGTATTCGTGCCGATATTGATGCTCTTAGACAGGAATACCAGGGAAAGGTTTCCGTTTTTCACTCCTGTGGTCACAATTTGCACATGACCGCTGTTCTGGCACTTGCTGAGTATTTTCAAGCAAACCAGAGTGGGCTTAACGGGGCTACTTTAAAGTTGGTATTCCAGCCAGCTGAAGAAACGGTTACGGGAGCCGAAAAGGTGATCAAGAGTGGCAAGCTGCCAAATCTAGATTATATGTATGGCCTTCACGTTTGTGCTGAATCAGAGATTGGCAATTATCAGGCAGAAGCGATTATTCCGAGTGCAGCTACTCGGACGTTATGGGTATCTATCACTGGGAAAACTGCTCACGCTGGAACCCCAAGTCTGGGAGCTAACGTCATTGATGGATTTAGTGCCATTAATGAAAAGATTAAGGCGATTGAGATTGATACTGACTTACCTTACGAGGCAACCACCACAATGTTTCAGGCCGGAGAGTCTTCTAATATCATTCCGGATAAGGGGAAGTTTGCGATTGATTTGCGGGCGAAAAACAATGATTTAATGGATATCCTTCAAGAAAAAACGTTCTCGGCGCTTAACTCAGTGAACGAAAACGGATTTACAGTTACGGTTGATGGTAATGACTTATCGCCAGCGTCGATTCCTAGTGAAGCAGCGATTGAAAATATGGAATTAGCAATTAAATCAATTCTGGGGGATAACGGATTAATGACGCCGAAGTATACAAATGGCGGGGATGATTTTCACTTCTATGCTTATGACGGCTTAGCTAAGGAAACGACGATGCTTGGATTAGGATGTGGTTTGAACCCTGGCCTTCACGTACCTGATATGACGTTTGATAAGAGTGCGGCAATTAGGGGAGCTCAAATCATGATTGAAGCAGTGAAGAACACGGTCACCAATAAATAATGGTATTCATAATAAAAACGGAAACCTTATAAAAATAGGTTTCCGTTTTCTTTATTTTACAGTCTTAATATTTCGCCAAACAATTAACGTCAATCCTAATAAAATTACACCAATAATTCCAAAGGCAACCGAGAATGATTTAACTTCGATGAGCCAACCTACTGCTGGGAAAAGGATGATCATTGCTGCCGAAAAGAGCACACTAGCAACACTGAGTAATGTTGCCCGTTGTTTGGAATCAATCATTTCATTATAGAAACTACTGAAAATTGGTTCCACCATCGAGCCTAGCATCTGGCTGATCAAAAACATACCGACCAGCAATGGAATCAGTGCTGACCATGACAGTAGTAGGAGAGCAACTAAACTAAAGCTTAGTGAAATTAACAAGGTTCGTTTTGAGACGCACTCCTGAAATTGTGGGGTGAACTTAATTCCCAAAATGTTAATGACTGCTGATACAACCATTAATCCCGAAATTAGCCAGCCGGAAAAATGTTGAGTTTCCATTAGCGATTGAAAGTAATAATAGTATGCGGTACAGACGGCCGAGAACAATGCGTGAAAGATCATGAGGTTCCGTAAGACGTGGTTCGCCTTTAGCGTCTTGTATGAGTTAACGATGATTGATTTGGTGGTTACCTTATCAGTGATCTGCTTCTTCGTTTGAACCGGTTCTTTAAAAACGAGAACCGTAACTAATCCGATGAAGCCAAAAACCATTGCGATTATATAAGTTAATTCAAAATGCCAGTGAACTAAAAATCCGGCAATTACTACCCCTAAAGTATCACCAAACTCGATAATTACGTCGATATTGCTGATAATTTTGGGATACTTTTTAGTGGCATCTGATAGTTTTAACGAATCGTAAATCAATGCCTCTAGGGTTCCCGATTTCATGTTGTAAGATAATGCATTCAGGACGAAGGCGAGGGCAAACATCCAAAATGAATGGCTGGCAATCATCAGCAACGCCGATATAATGACCGCAAGTCGCCCTAAAATTAAGTTTAGTTTGTAAGAAAACCTATCTGCCAAGACCCCTGATGGGACTTCAAATAGGAAACTGGCAATGTGAAAGATACTCTCACAGAGGCCGACTTGAACCAAACTTAGGCCTTTAGTTTGTAGGTACATAACCCACAAACCGGTGATCCCGAACCAAGAAAGGAAGGTGTAACCGTAACTCTTCCGAATGTTTGCAAAATATTTTGTTTTCATGAATAAGCACTCCAATAATGTGACCGTTCAGTTAGCCGGTAGATTTAGTGCGTGGCCGACAAACTGACTTTGGGGTTACGACAATTGAAGTGCAAGTGTATATGTGATGTTGTGTTGAAGGTTGATCCAGGCGGTCATGGGGCTCACTCCGTTTCGATTATGAGAATTTAATTAAATTAAGTATAGAGTAGTGGGGGTGGGAGGGCAAGGGTAAAAAAATAAAGTGACAGTAATTTCAATTCCAGAAATCACCATCACTTTACCTATTTGGAAACTAAAATTCCAACCTCTTAATATTTCTCACACTTGCAACATATGACAATACCAAGATCAGTGCTGTGAAAATTCCAGCAACAATCATAAATGGAGTAAAGCCGTTATCGATGTACATTTTAACGAGTTTATCCCAAGCGTCCTTACCAAAATCAGTCTTGGTAAAGATCCAGTAAGCGGCTCCCAGAATAATCGCAACTAGGGCACCAATCCCAGACATGAGCATTTGGATTTTAGTTGGCCCAAACTTAATTTGGAGTGGGATCAGAAGAAAGGCTACAATCGAAATTGCCATACTAACCAGGGCAATCAGATTGGTTAGCGATTTCTGGTTTGCGGCCCAGTCAAGCGTGTTGTTAAAAATCAACATTACGATAACCGTCAGAATAAACGATGAAATGGTTAAACTAAACAGCATGATAAACTTTTCGGCTACGTACTGAGTTCTTGTGATTGGGGTAGTAAATAGGAACTTAAATCCGTTATTTTCCTGATCGGACGATAATAGAAATAGGGTTAAGAAAGCCATGTTTACGCCACTGATTGCCATGGTGAAATATATTCCATTTGGCCCAAACAGCATCGGAATAACCATTCCTAGGATTGTGATAATGAAAACCATTGCCTGTTTCTTAATTGCAATTCCATCTCTTACAAATAAACTACTCATGATTAATCCCTCCCACTAAAAATAGAATAATATCGTCGATTGACGTTGGCTCAATTGCAACGTCTGGGTAGTTCTCAACATAAAAGTTCTTTTCGTTCGTCAACGTACTGTAACCAAAGTCAGTTTTCTCTGAGTGGAGCAAGTATTGTTTATCCACTTTGTCGTACTGCTCACCTGTCATTTTGAGCAAGGCGTATGAATCGATAATCACATCAGTGTCCTCTTCGAAAACTATGTTTCCGTCGTCGATTAGGATTACTCTGTCAGCTAATGATTCCAAGTCGCTTGAAATGTGGGTCGTAATTAAGATACTTCTTGATTCGTCCTCATTCAGATAGTCTTGTAGTACTTCGATAATTTGCTGGCGGACGACTACATCCAGGCCAGCAGTGGGCTCATCTAAAATTAATAGGTTAGCGTTATGAGTTAATGCAATAATCGTTTTTAGTTTGGCTTTGTTACCAGTGGACATCTCTTTGACCGATTTATCAATTGGCAGTTTAAGCCTTTTGACGAGGTCGTTGAATTGTGATTCATTGAAGTTTTTGTACGTCACCTTTAATAGTTTAATCGTATCGGAAACCGAGAAATTTTCTGGTACGGTACTATCCGGAAAGACATAGCCAAATTGCTCCTTTTGGTCACTAGTCATGTTTTTTACATCGGTACCATTAAATTCAATCGTACCGGCATCACGTGAAATTAAATCACCGATGGCCTTTAATACGGTCGACTTTCCCGCACCGTTTCGACCAATCAACCCAACGATAGTACCATTTGGGGCCTCGAAGCTAATATCTAATTTAAAGCCAGGATAGCTTTTCTTCAACTCTGTAATTTTCAGCATTTACTTTCCCTCCAATTCGTCATTAAACAGTTTGGTGATTTGATCTTTATTTAAGCCAAGGTTCTGTGCCTTACTGATGGTTTCACCAAACTCGGTTTTTATTTCATTTCCAATTTCAGTTATTTGGTCATTGGAGTTGATTTTGGAGATGAAACTTCCTTTGCCGTGAACAGTAGTTATTAAGCCCTCACTATCTAGCTGGTCATAAGCTTTTTTGACCGTCAATGCGCTGATGTGCTGATCTTTTGCAACACTTCGAACTGATGGGAGGGGCGTACTCTCGACAAGATTGCCTGTAACCATCTGTTTTTTGATTTGGTTGACGATTTGTTCATAAATCGGAACCATTGAATTTTTTGAAATTAATAGATGCAACTCATCACTTCCTAACTGTTTATCATTCAGTAAACAGTATATAACAAAGTATAACAGTGTCAAATGTTTTATTTTAATTTAGTGATTTTTTGCATCGCTAGTCATTACCAGACACACAAAAACTCCCCCCACTAGCCAACCTAGCGAGGGGAGTTCTTATTTTAAAACAGAAACTATAACGGTAACTTACTTCTTAAACTTATTGTGAGTTGCACCTGGGAAGTACCAGTTTACCTTGCCCAGTAAGTTAATCATTGCGGGGACAAAAATGAGTCGAACGAAGAATGCATCGAACAGAACTCCCCCAGCTAGTGCGATTCCTATTGATTTGATAGTTGGGTCCGTTGAAAGTGCGAAACTTCCGAACACGGCAATCATAATCAATGCAGCGGTTACGATAACTGGGCCACTTTCAGCGATCCCTGTTTTGACGGCGTACTTGGTATCTCCGGTCAACAGGTAGGTTTCCCTAATTCGCGAAACCATGAACACTTCGTAGTCCATCGCCAGCCCGAACAGAACGCCAATCATTACAACCGGCAGGAAGGCAAGGATAGGAGCACCAACACTAATTCCAAATAGGTTCTTCATCACACCGTCTTGCATAACCAGAGTTGTGAATCCAAATGAGGCAAACACGGACAATCCAAATCCAATCATGGCAAACAGTGGAATGACAAATGACCGGAACATGATCATCAAAAGAACGAACGCAATGACCATTACGATTGCAGTGAATAATGGAATGGCGTTATTCAGTTTTTTGGAAATGTCGATGTTGACCGCGTTAGTTCCTGTTAGGGTAATTTTCGTGTTGTTACTCTTAACAAGATCCTTCGAGTATGAATTAATCTTTTGAACTAACTTCTCGGTCTTTTCTGATTCTGGTCCGTTCTTAGGCATCAAGATAAATCTAGCATACTTGTGGTCATCACTGATTTTGACAGGAATGCTCGAGATAGCAGCCTTCTTCATTTTTGCAGTAACTTGGTTTTTAAACTGCATAGTGTACTTGGCCGCTAACTGTTTCTGTTGGGTAGAACTCATGGTTGGATTCTTCATCATCGCAGCCATGACTTTCTTTTGAACAAATTTTTTACCCTCAACCTTGATCTTTTGTTGAAATTCCGGTGATTTAGCTTCCTTGACTGCTTTTTCGTTAACAACGGGCATTAACCGTTTAACACTATCGTAGTCTTCGATTTTATCAGTTACGGTTTTAAGAATCTTCTTATTATCCTTGAGCGAGTTATTGGTGTCTAGTTTTACAACCCCAATCATCGTTGAGTTTGCACCCGCTCCAAACTTGTCTGAAATTGTGTCGTAAGCTTGACGACGAGTGTTATTCGTTGGAAGGGCACCGTCGAACGGCATTCCTAACCGCATGTGGCCGGTTGGAATCATGAAGCCGATGAGGACAGCTAAACTGATGATAACCATAACAACGGGGTGGTTTGCGACTGTTCTGGTTACCAGACCAGCCTTGTTTACTGCCTGTTCAGTGTTAACTGAAGCTGGTTTGATAAACTTGCTGAATAGTGAAATTAATGCGGGTAGCAACGTCATTGCTGAGAGGACTGCGAATAAAACTCCAACGGCAGAAGCAATTCCCATTTGAGTCAAGAAGTCGATTCGAACGAATACGAGTCCAACAAGGGCGATCATAACGGTAACTCCGGCAAACAGAACCGAACTACCAGCACTTCCTAGAGTTGCCCCCATGGCGTTATCAGGACCCGTCGTACCTGAGTTGGCTAACTCCGACTTGTACCTGTGAATTATAAACAGGGCGTAATCGATTCCAACGGCCAGAGTGACCATTACGGCTAGTGTTTGGGCAATGGAAACAATCGAAAAGAAATTAGTTCCAATTATGATGGTCATTAAACCGGTAACTAGTCCAATGACTGCACTGATGATTGGTAGGCCGGCGGTAATAAATGATTTGAACAGTACCAACATTAAGATAAAGGCAATAACAATTCCGATAATTTCGGAAAGCCCACCAATATCTGGCATGCTCAAGACGTTTCCTGAGAAGGAAACTTTGGTGTTACCGTCTTTTACGTTAGCTCTAAATTTCTTTTGAATTCCGGCAATTGCCTTATCGGAAACTAAGTTAGAATCCTTTTTGAAAGTAATGCTAACCATCCCAGTTGTCTTATCAGAGCTGATTGATTGTGATTCGTAGGGACTGGTGATTGACTTAATTTGGCTACTGTATTTGCTCTTTAAAGCCTTAACAGTGTCGTTAATTTCCTTCTTTTGATTACTATTATTGATACTTTTATCGTTTGTGTTTTCAACAACGACGGTCATTGAACCCGCGTCAACTGATTGATCAAACTTTTTTTCTAGCACTTTTTGAATATCAGTTGATGGAATTCCGGAAATTTTTAAATTTTCATTGAAATGAGACCCAAGCATTCCAACGGTGGAAATAAAGGCTATCAACATGACAAGCCAAGCAGCTAATGCCTTGAATTTGTTGTTGTAAACCCATTTCCCAAAACTGGTTAATCCATTTTGCATAAAATTACTCCCTTACATAATTAACTATTGACACATACTATTACTTTTGCCATTATGTGTATATGTTCAATTGAGTGCATCTGCACACGAAATGTGCAAATTAGGAGAAATGTTTATGACTGATATGAGAAGAGAGCGAACTGATAATATCATTTTTGATACGTTTGCTGAATTAATGACGAAAAAACGGTTCTCAGATATTACTATGATTGAGATTTCCAGAAAGTCTTTCGTTCATCGAAACACAATTTATAAGCACTTCCTTGATAAGTATGACCTGCTGGGAAAGTTTATGGATAGGGAATTGAGTAAGCACGATGATTTCTTGTCGGAATTCGAAGAAAGCCCATTTAAGGCAGTCGCAAGCTTATTTGGTTCTGATTTACAACCAATTATTGAAAAACAACAACTTGATATGGAGTTTACTCGGCTGGTTGAGGAAAGTGGGGCTAGAGTTCTCTACAATAAAATAAAGGATCCTAATCTAATTTGGAATTTAGGTAATATATCTAGTGTTCTTATGTGGAATCAATTGCATGGAAACAAGCTTGATATTGTTGATGATTATGCTGAATTAGATAGAATATACCAGACGAAGAAGTTTCCGGAAACTGATGATTAATGATACGGGGTAGGATATAATCAGTTCCATAGAAAAATGATCGAAGCATAACTGAAATAGACCAACCGAAAAAAGTGCAGCGATATATTTCAAGGAGATACTCCCTAGTATGTTGGACACGGAAACAATTAAAATTCCGGGTTCATATACTAGGAGTTTTTATATTGACTAAATATCGCTACACCATAGACGAAAAATTATTCTTTCTTGATTTGCTTGCTCAGGGTTGG
>NZ_CATNVB010000027.1 GCF_951230165.1 Lentilactobacillus sp. Marseille-Q4993 | reverse complement strand
GTTAGCTCATGATTATTTGTTTTATTGATTATTTCACGAATTGACTTCGCAAATGTTTGTCTCCAACCATAAATGATTGGAGGACCCTACACATTTGTTTGTCGAAAATTTTGTTCAGTTTTCAAAGGCCTACATTGTTGCCAAGATGATCTTCGCTGTCGTCCGAACACGTCGTGTTCGTCGCAACCGCTTGATGCGTCTTGCTTTTAAGCAACGATAATTATTATATAACGCTCAATTTCAAATGTCAACAAGAAGTTTTAATCTGAATTGGTATATCTTGGTCATCGCTGTTAAGCAACGAGTTAAATATTACTAGCTATTCACCTCCACGTCAACAACTTTTTGAATTTATTTTCAAATAATCGTAAATTACCGTTAAGGAGAAAACAAAAGCTAACAAATAAAGTGCTAAACTCTGTATACTGTACTGAGCACTATATATAGAAAGGGAGTCATCATTGTGGCTAAAACGCTGATCCTCGATGCAAAGAGGACCCCCATCGGCAAACTCAACGGAAAGCTTAGCTCATTTTCAGCAGTTGAACTTGGAACTACGGTCGCCAAAGAGTTACTGAACCAAACAACTCCAAACCAAATAGACCAAGTTATCTTTGGCAATGCGATTCAAGCGGGAAATGGTCAAAACCCCGCCCGCCAGATTCTTATTAACAGCAATATTCCAAATTCTAGAACCGCATTCACCGTAAATCAGGTTTGTGGCTCTGGTATGAAGGCTATCCACCTAGCTCACTCAGCTCTTCAACTGAATGAGGCTTCGCTTATCCTTGCGGGTGGAACTGAAAGTATGTCAAACGTCCCGTTCTACGATCTCAATAGAAGAAAGGGTACCAAGTTTGGTAATCAAATCCTAGCAGACGGCTTAAGTAAGGATGGTTTAGATGATGCATTCTCTAACCAACCCATGGGAATCACAGCTGAAAACGTAGCGGCAAAGTACCACGTATCCCGTGAGGAGCAAGACGAACTGGCCCTCCGATCCCACGTTCTAGCTAAAAAGGCTATCAACGATGAATCATTTAAAGATGAATTGATTCCAATTAACATCGCGGGAACGAACATGACCTCCGATGAATCAGTTAGGTTCGACACTAGTTTAGAAAAACTTGCTGGTCTCAAACCGGTATTCAAAGAAAACGGAACGGTGACGGCAGGGAACGCAGCCGGATTGAACGACGGTGCGGCCGGCCTATTGCTCACCACGGACGAGAAACTGGCAGACATTGATACAGCCGCTACACCCACGGCCGAAATAATTGGATACACAGAAGTTGGAACCGACCCTAATTATATGGGTTATGCTCCCTACTACGCCATTAGCAAACTACTAGATAACTTAAAAATGGAAGTTAGTGACATCGACTTATTCGAAATCAACGAAGCTTTTGCATCTCAAGTTGTTGCTGTCGCTCGTGATCTTCATATCGATTTTGCGAAACTCAACATTCTGGGTGGTGGTTTAGCTCTTGGTCACCCGTTAGGTGATTCAGGTGCCAGAATCGTTTCAACGTTAATCAATAATTTAAATCTAACTAACAAAACTTATGGCATTGCCTCACTATGCATGGGCGGTGGCATGGGTGCAGCTATTGCAATCAAGAAGCTGTAGCCATTACATTCACAATCTTTATTTTTGACCTTTTGATAACAAACTAGTTAACATAAGGGTATAAAGAGAAAGGATGTGGATCAAATGAGTTTAAAGAACAAAGCCGAACAAGTAAAGGGCAAAGTTAAAGAAGGCGCTGGTGAAGCAACCGACGACGAAAGCATGAAGTTAAAGGGTAAAGTAGAAAATCTTGCAGGCCAAGCTAAGGACAAAGCTGAAGAAGTTAAGGACAAGGCTGCTGAAAAGGTAAACGATTTTATGGATAAGAAGGATGGCGAATAGTCATTCACAACTAAATAAACATCAATACGAAAGGGTTATGTTAATTTCAAAAGAGAAGTTGACGTAGCCTTTTTTCTATACAAATAAGGATATCTGCCCATCAAAAAACATCCCTTAGTTAACACGCTCAAATTTTTATATTATAGTTGAAGTTGAAAACTAATTGCTTTATACTTTTCAAATGTGTTTTTACTAATGATTATAATTAGTTATTTCAAAAAGGGGTGTTACCAGCAAATGACAACAACATACTTACGGCAAGCAAACAACAACGACCTGCCAGAGATCAAAAAGATTATCGCTGACGCAAAGGGATTCCTGAAGGATCAAGGAATTGATCAGTGGCAGGACGGATACCCAACCGAAGAGGACCTTGAAAAAGACCTTAAATTCGGTATTACCTACGTATTGATAATCGACGGCAAAATCGCCGCCACAGCCGCACTACACCAAGGATTAGATATTAACTACCTTAACATCCATGATGGCGACTGGGTCAACGGGGTGGAAGCACGCTACACCGCAATCCATAGAATTGCCATGTCATCTGGTTTCAGAGGGCAACACCTATCAGAAAAAATGATGACTGGTCTAATCACTATTTCCAGTGTTCTTGGCTATAAAGATATCCGAATTGATACTCACCCAGATAACCTAGGAATGCAAAAGGTTATCAAGCAAAATGGGTTTGAAAAGCGTGGCGTTATATACATGGAAGAAAAGCCAGGCAAACAAACCCCACGGTTCGCGTACCAACTACTAATTGATTAATCTACCGTTATTGGTTAGAATCCATGTAGAGGTGAATGAACATGCTTCAATCTGATCTTCATGTCCGCTTGGCCCTACTAATTATGTACGGGATTGGCACCGTTTTTTTGCTAGCAGTTATGTTTTTACTAGCCAAACTAAATCAACGTTTCTGGACAAAATCATCGATCGCTATTTCGGCAATTATTGCTATTATGTTGGTGATTTTCGTTACTCTAACGTTCGTATCATAATCTAGATCGCCACGGCGGTCTTTTTTTCTGCATTTTTTTACGTTTGGCAATATAATGGCTCTAACAAATACGGGGAGTGATAACAATGGCAGCAAACATTACCAACGATATCATCTACGATTCAAAAACAGGACAAACTCTAGACGTGTACGAACCCAACGTAGAAACTGCAAATCAGCAGGCAATTATCCTCATTCATGGTGGCGGGTGGTATCAAGGAGATAAGAAAAAGCAGGCTACAATTGCGGAATATCTTAGTAACAAGGGTTATTTCGTCTTCGTTCCAAATTATCGACTTGCCCCCGACTATCTTTATCCAGCTGCCCAAGAGGACGTACTGACCGTGTACGACTGGATAGTGGCCAGTGATTATCAATTTGATAAGGCACGAATCGGGGCACTGGGTATGTCCGCTGGCGGGAATTTAGCAATCGAACTTGCAATCAACCGCCATATCCCAATTGCATCATGGTCGGGAATCATTGACCTAGATAAATGGATCGCTCAGCATCAAAACATCGTTGCATCCAAGAAAGATGCCCCTGACCCAAATACTCCTAGTGACAAAATCGATCAGGATGGTTCAAATGACCCCTATTACAAGTGGTTTGTCTTGAATTACGTAGGCGGAGATACTGCCAAACTAAAGCAGGCATCCCCGGCATACCGCATCGACACCACTACTGGGCCAATGATGATTGCTAATTCGTTAAATGAACTAGTCCCAATGAGCGGTGTGTTTGATATCTTCGCCCAGGCCACTGCGTTCAATGTCCCAACTGAGATAATGACGCTGGCAGGTGGCCGTCACGGGAATGCCTACTTCGATGATGCGATTGGTTCAACCCTTGCCTTTTTCGATAAATATCTAAATTAGCCCAAACAAAAAACGGATTCCATTTTGGAATCCGTTTTTTTATATCAGTTTGAACGCTTGTTCCAAATCCGCAATCAAATCATCAGCATCTTCCAAGCCAACTGAAACCCGAATCAATTCATCCTTGATTCCCATTTCAAGCCGTTCAGGCTTTGGAATTTCAAAGTGAGACATGAAGGCAGGTACTTCAATCAAACTTTCAGCCGCTCCAAGTGAAACCGCAAGGATAAACAGATGAAGATTATTGACGAACTTCTTAACATCGAGTCCTTCTTTGAGCTCAAACGAAAGAACGCCACCAGCCCCATTTGTTTCATCTTCAACGATTTGATAATCAGCAGACTCTTTATCAACAGTTGGATAATTGATTTTAGCAACCTTTGAACTAGTTTCTAAGTATTCAATGATTCTTTGAGTATTACTAAGATGACGATCCATTCTCAAATTTAGAGTTTGGATTCCTCGTCTTAATAAGTTAGCTTCTTGGGGAGCCAACACCGCACCAATCGTATTTTGAACATCGTAAATTTGCTTACTAAGCTCAGGTGTCTTAGTGACAACGATTCCGGCAACGAAATCTGAATGGCCACCCAAATATTTGGTAGCAGAATGAACGACCACGTCAGCACCCAAGTTAAGCGGTTGTTGTAAGTAAGGTGATAAGAACGTATTATCCACGATGGTCAACAAACCATTTTCATGGGCAACCGCAGCAATATCCTTCACACTAGAAACTCTAAGTAGCGGGTTAGTCAATGTTTCAAAATAAATTGCCTTAGTATTGTCCTGAATTGCTTCCTCTACTTCATCCGGACTAGTTGTATCGACCTCAGTAAATTCAACACCACGGGGCTTAAGAAAGTCATTAATTAGTCTAAACGTACCACCATAAATATTATCCCCAATAAGGATATGGTCACCTGGCTTAAAAAGAGCTAGGGCTGCATGAATCGCTGCCATCCCACTAGAGAATGCAAATCCACGGTCACCGTTTTCTAGCTCAGCACAGACCTTTTCAACCGCTGCTCTAGTCGGGTTTCCCGACCGTTCATAATCGTACTCTACTTGGTCTCCCAAGTGAGGGTAACGATAAGTTGATGAATTGTAAATTGGGACATTAACCGCCCCAGTGTTGTTATCATCGACCGCACCGCCGCGGACTAACAACGTATTGAACTTAACCATAAAACCTCTCCTAACTAATAATAACTTTTGTCCCTACTGGTACTGCTCGATTGATCCACTTTGCATCTGGAATCGATAACCGAACGCACCCATGAGAGTTAGCTTCCTTACCAAGCTGTCTAGCTTCCGATTTAATAAACCGGCCATATTCGTCAGTCGGGACCGTATGAAATAGATAAATTCCGTGATCCTTAAACGAAGTCCAGTACTTTGCACCCTCACCAGAAGATTGGTTATAGAAAAAGTTACCATGTTCTGGCTGAATTTGAAAGCTTCCTTTTGGAGTTGAGTCGTTTTTCCCAGTTGATGCATACATCGTGTACAGAACATTATTATCATGGCTCATTACAAATACTCTTTGCTGAGCTATTGAAACTCGCAGATACCGCCCACTATTAGGAGTAATTTTCGGGTATGGCTTATCCTCAGACGGTTTTGTCCAATTTATTTGTGGGGACTGAGCTTCTTGTTTTTGTTCAGTTCTCGGTTGGCCATTATTATCACTCTGATTTTTTGCTTTTCCCTGACTTGAACATGCGGAAAGCACAATCAAACTGAGCGTCGCAATAACGGCGAGTATTTTTTTCTTCATCCGTCATTCACCTTAAATTATTTAAAAGCATTAACTAGATAATAACGCATTTCATCAAATAGATAAATTATCACATAGTGCCCTTAATCGATACTTATCAATTCATGCTTAGAAATTAGGTATAACGACTTATTAGTAATTTGGCTACTAAGGATGTTCTCCAAAGCCAAAGCATACAGGTTGATTTGACCACGATAACGATCAACAACATCCTCCACCCCGTGTTTGGGAGTAATATGGTCCGTCTTATAGTCAAACAGATAAACCCCATCGTCAGCAATCACATAGCCATCGATAATTCCGTGAATCAGTAGTTTTTGGTCTGAATCACCCTGAAGGTCAACGAAAATTCGGTCCGCTGGAATCAATAACGAAAACGGAACTTCACGGAACGTATTAGTTGGATTAGCAATTACCCGTTGCCCAACTTCCGTATCGAAGAAAGCAACAGCATCCTGAATATCAATGTATTGGGCAACAGATTCTTCGATCGCCCCCTGCTTGACCAGCTTAGCTAGCAACTCCTGAAAGTCATCTTCAGTCGGCTTATGATCAATTGCAATCTGCTGGAGCAGCAAATGGGTCGCCGTTCCAATTTCAGTTGGTTGTGGTTTTCTACCCGTTTCCTGTTGCATGAATTTTGGCGTTGGCAAACTACTGCTTAACACCCTATTAGCATGAAGACTGTCACCAATTTTCAAGCTTGGGTTTGCGGCCATCCGCAAATTATCCGAATCGTCAAATGCTCGCTTAATTTCAGAAACTGATTGGTAGGCCGTAGTCTGAGTTGCTGCTTGGAAGGGATATTTAAAAGTTAATACCCTGTCAATTTGAGCCTGATTCATTTCATTATCGAGTTTGTCAACATTCAGACTAGCTGCCAGCGTATCCTCTACCCAATTGCTAGTCTCCACTTGTTGTCCAAGCAATTCGGTCGCTTTTTTCTTGATATCACTCTCAGTTTTCAAAGTTAGACTAAATTTAGCCTTATCATCAGCTAAGAACTTTCGGTCTTGTTCATATCCATATGCTTCCGTAACGGCCGGATGCCGAGCAATTGCGGCGCCAATCCAATCCATATATGTGCTACTGTTTTCCCTTGCCGAGAGCGGAATTACTAGTTGGGTTGGATCAACCACGGAACGCCATTTCTCAATCAAATCATCAATTATTACCGGTTTGTTGGCATTTGAATGGCCAGCAACGTAAAGCCGCTGCTCCGCCCGGGTAATCGCTACATAAAGCTTTCGCATTTCCTCACTCAAACTAGCGTTATTAGTAACCGACTTTATAACTGGTTTTTGAAGGGGATCAAATATCATTCTCGTGTCGTTTTCTAAATAGGATATCCCAATTCCAAATTGGTCATTCATGATGTATTTCCCAGTTAAGTCCCTTTTATTGAATCTCCTAGACATTCCGCCCAAAAAGACGACCGGGAATTGTAGCCCCTTACTACCATGAATCGTCATTACGTGAACCGCATCCTCCGTCGTGGTGGCGTCAGCGCTCTCAAGGTCTTCATCACGCTGTTGCATCTTGTTAATGAACTGAACAAATCTAAACAAGCCTTTAAAACCACTGTTCTCATAGTCCGCTGCTCTTTCGTACAAGGCATGCAAATTGACCTGTCGCTGGTGACCTGATGGCATCCCACCAACGTAATCCAAAAATCCAGTTTCATTATAGATCGCCCAAATCAAATCAACGATTCCATCCTGTTGGGCAATATTCTTAAAGTGATCCAGTTGTTTCAGAAAAGTTTCGATTTTAGGATACAACCGCTCAGCATATTGACTTGATTCGACGTAATCATGTTGGTTATAAAAGTCCAGAACCGCTTGAAAATAATCACCAGTATTCTTATTGATTCTCAAGTACGCTAGTTCATTCTCATCAAGCCCCACGATTGGTGACCTCAAAACGGAAACCAAGGGGATATCCTGGTACGGGTTATCAATTATTGAAAGTAGCGACATCATAATCTGAATTTCCGTCGTCTTAAAGTAGCTGCTTGCTCCGTTAACTACAACCGGAATCGAATAGCTACCAAACTGATCCAGGATCATCAAATCATTTCCCCTAGTAGGAGAAATTACCGCAATATCACCATACTGAATTGGTCGGGTCTGCTTAGAGTCCCGATCATAAATCAGCTCTTGATTATCGACTAGCTCTCGAATCTTCTGCGCAATCATTATAACTTCGCCATCATTAGACTCTTCAATCGCATCCTCGTCCTCATTGACTGGTTGCTTTGTTCCTTCGTCAGGCGAATAGATCATTACCTCAATTTGGCTGTTTAAATCCTTTGGATAATACTCTGCCCCAAACTTAAGTTGCGCCTGGTCATGATAATTCAGCGCCCCAAGTTCTTCATCCATCACCTGATTAAATATCAAGTTAGCAAAGTTAGCGATATTCTCCGTAGACCGGAAGTTTTCGGCCAGCGTAATAAGCTCGTTATCGTTAGTTGCATCCCCATAGCTATTCTGTTTATCAACAAACATCGTTGGGTCTGCTAATCTAAACCGGTAAATCGACTGTTTCACATCACCCACCATAAATCGGTTCTGGTTTGCGATTTGGTTCAATATTGCATCTTGAAGCCGGTTATTATCCTGATACTCATCCGTCATTATCTCAGTATACTGACTCTTGATTCGCTCCTGAACCTTGATTGCCTTCTCATCAGTACTAGTCAGCAAGTCATAAGCCGCATGCTCAATATCGTTAAACTCCATCAAATGACGGCGCTGTTTTTCCTTGGAGTATGCTTGCCGGAAATCAAAGACCACACTGATCAATTTGGTGATGCGTTTCTTTGAAAGTTGCATGATTCGGTTTGCGTCATCTTCATTGAGAGTGAAGTAGCTAGGAAGAATATACTTAGAAATAACTTTTTTTGCCTCTCCCAAAACATCCAGTGACCGCTTGTGAATATCAATTTGTTCAGGTTCGGAGTTCTTTTTGCTCATTGCTGGAGCTCTACCTAATTTAAAGTCGGTCAGCCTCGTTCTCATTTCATCAAAACTCAAGCTAGGTAATGTAGCTCCTAAATCTTCAACCAGTTTGATTTGGTCAGCAAAGAAGATAATATCCTTATCATTCTGGCCATCTTCAGAGAGTGACTTTGCCAACTTTAATTGCGACATCAGGTTTTCTAGTTTTCTCAAAATATCAGGAAGGATTTTCTGTTTAAAGAAACTACTCTTAGCAATCTCCTCGTTGTCTAGCTCATAATAATCAGCTGCGCTCTGAAGCCACTTCTCTGGATCATCATTAACCCCAGCAAAATCATTCATCTTAAAAATCAACTCAGTTAAACCATCATCGCTTCGGTCATTACTAAAGTTTTCCGTTAAGGCCGCAAAAGAACCATCATCATCATTGAGGTACAGCTCTTCTCTCACATCATCCCAAACCTGTTCGCGTAACAGTTCCATTTCAGTCGTATCAGCCAAGATTCTAAAGTTAGGATCAATTCCCAAAACGTAGTAGTATCGGCTAACCAACTTCTGACAAAAGGAATCCATCGTGGTAATATCCGCAATATTAACTTTTTGAATCTGGGTTAATAACCGTGATTTTTCTGCGGAATCACTAGCTTCGTTGTACTTTTCTCGCAGTGAACTGGCTAATCTTTCCCGCATTTCCTTGGCGGCCGCATTGGTAAATGTAACCACTAATAACTGGTCAACATTCACGTTATGGTTTCCGATTAGATTAATAATTCGGTCAACTAAGACCCTAGTTTTCCCTGAGCCCGCAGAAGCAGAAACCAGAATGTTGCCTTGGGGGCGCTCAGTTATCGCTTTTTCTTGATCGGCTGTATAATTCATTCCTTATGTTCCTCCTTCAAGCGAGCAATTACTTCTTCAGCTTTTAACTTTTCAATCACGTTATATCTATTTTCAGGTAACAATGGGTCAAAGTTCATGATTGATTTATAGGGCGAAAATTGCAGGGCGGTTGCCTTCCCATCCTTAAATGGGGCTAACTTAATATCTCCATTAAATATTTGGGTACCTGCCTCCACAATCAAGTTCTCGGTATGGTTTAAGAAGCGATCCAGGTCCTCTGGAGTAATTAGGCTACTTTTTGCAGTTGGTGTACCATCCTTCTTCAACGCAAACGGCAGATAAAGCGGGTTATCTTTATCATGCGATGTATCTACGTGCTTCAGTAAATCCATGTCCTCAACTAACAATCCATTATACCTATGGTCATCTAACAGAAAATTATTAATATCGCCCTTTATTTTATCCTTCGCTAATTCTTCCGGCTTTACAATCGAATTCTTGATATGCAGATATAAAACTCCAGCTAGCAACGCCTTTTCATCACTATCGGACAACTTATCGAGGTTCTTCTTAACCACATCTAAATAGGTCATCAACTGCATCGATAACCCAGAATATGCTTTAGAAAAATCAAAATCCCGCTCCGAAGACTTATAGTCAACAACCGCAAAGTACTTCTTTTCAGGAATATCTAGTTCATCGATCCGGTCGATCCGTCCCCGAACGTGGATTTTATTATTATCTGGTAATTCAAATTCAAGTCCAGCTAGGTTTGAGCCACCAGGTTGACCAAACACTAATTCCGTTTGCTTTGGTCTCATCGGTGTTCGCGTTTGCTGCTCCTTCAAAACGGTTACCATTTGAATGAGCGTTTTTTGAAGTTCATTGGTAATGTATTTCATCCGATTCGAGCTTTGGAGGATAACGTAAGCAAAATTATCTGGATTAGTCACCATAGTGGAAACCGTATCGGAAACTAATTTCTTGATTTCGTCGTCACCAAGCTCACTCAGTTCAATCTTGTTCTGCCTGAAATTGTCCACAATCCGCTCAAGAGCTTCATGAAAGAACTGCCCAGTTGATTGTGGTGACAGCTTGAACTCATCACGTTCTTGTAATTTGAGACCATAACGCAAGAAGTACTCATATGGGTTTTGATAAAACGACTCTAATTGGGAAATAGAAATGTTGAGTTCACCGTTATATAAATCGGTCACTATTTCCTTGTCCAGAGAATGAACCTCATTTTTATAGTCTAAACTTGCTAGTAATCGGTCAACAAGGAAGGTATACCGACCATCAGATTTAATTTTATTTAATGTGTACTGCCAGCTTGGAGCCAGTGATTCATTGGCCTTAGCTGATGCTTGGCTGACTTGAATCAAGTGGTGCAAACTACTTCTCAACGTACCGATATATTTATCTACGTCATCACTATTAGCCGGAACCGAACTTACTTCCTCCGGTTTGATATGGAAATAATTAGCAATTCTGGCAACGTAAGGAGACAGCTTTATTGCATTCTCTTCGCCTTCACCTTCTGAGTACGTGAAAATAAGCTTTTCACTACCACTTAAAAAGCTAAGGTAATTCAAATAAGGCTCAAAGGCAATTTGAGCATCACTTGGATCATTTAAATATTTTTCATCGGGTAATACCGTTTCGAGCTGATTAACATCATCGTCACCAAACAGGCTCTCATTTACTGACACCATTGGCATATTATCATCAGTTGCCCCTATGATAAACGTGATTTTCCGGTTATTCATCTGAACCATTCCGCTTTCTGAAACGGAAACCTGATCAAGAGTTGTTGGTACCAACGAGTATGTTGCCCCCACAAACCCCGAGTATAACAAGTTCCAAAAATCATCAGCCACAAACTGCCGGTCACCTAAAATCGAAACCATTTCATCTAGCAAATTAACAAACGTTTTATGGACCTGCTCAATTTGATCTGCCCGGTTGATATCCCCGGCATTATTAGCGCGGTCACGCCAAGCCACTAACTGATCAAAAACCCCCATATCAGTCAGGAAATTATAGATAATCGTGGCGGCTTCAGTGTTAGTTGAAGCTTTAAATAAGCGTTTATAAAACCGAGGGAGGTTATCTTTGATTAGATGCCGAACAACATTGACCCTTGCGGATAATCGTTCGTTCCTTTCGGTTTTCAGTACTTCTTCATCTCCATCTTGGACCCACACGTACTGCCAGTCGTCAGATTGAAGCCATTTCTGATCCTCAAAGCCGTTTTTTAAAACCAGGTTTTCAGCCAACGCCAAATCTTGTCTAAACTCATCAATTTCGAGGTACCCGTCATCTGTCTTTGGCAAGACCAACTCCGATTTGAGAAATCTCATTACGTCATCATACATGTAATTGCGCCGGCGATTAGGATCGACCATTGAAAATAGTGCGTCTAGCAGTTCAACTAGTGGGTGATCAGCCATTGATTTTTGAATATCTTCAAAATAGGGGATCTCAGCGTTCTCAAACACGGGTTGTAAAACATTCTGGTATGCAGCCAATTTTCTCGTAACTATTAAAAAGTCGGAGTAACGGTATCCCTTGGTTGCAACTAATTGCCGGATTTTAGTCGCTACTTGATCAAGTTCAGTGTAGCGGCTGTCGGTTTTTATGATTTGCACGGAATCATCCTGAATTTTGTTTGGAGCCGTAATCTGTTCCATCGAAGATGATTGTTGCCAATATTGTTCCAGTCTTAATAAGTCTGAATTCACCCTAGGATTATCAGCTACAGTTGTCCCTAAATACGGAACTTGGTTTGCCGCTGCAAACTGATACAAGCGGTGGAATAACTTGGCGGGAGCATAAAACAAGCTATCACTATTTGGCAGGTCAGTTGGATAAGCCCTATCAAGGGTTAAGCCAACAGTAACGGAATCCCCTTTCACGATTAGCGTTTCAACCAATCGAAGCTCCTGTGCGGTTAGCTTTGAAAAATTACTAATAAAGAAGTGGGTTCCCTTAATCTCATGACTGTCTAGATAGTCGCTTAACAGGTTAAGCCCGTTATGGTTATCGAAATAGCGACTTTCAATCTCAGTTTGAAACCGGTCATATATAATCCCGAAATCATGCAATTTATCCTGCAAATCATTGGTCAGGTCAGCGTCCGATTTGGTTATCGAGAACAAATCACTCGGCGTAACATTTCCGGATTGAAACTCAGTGATTTGTCGCGACAATTGATCCAAAAAGCCAGCATGATTGACTTCTTGATCAAACAGAAATAAATCATCTTTGCTGTCATTGATAACCTGGTACAACAGCATATTTATTCCGGCCGGTGAAATTCGTTGGCGCTGATACTCAGCCGTTCCCCGAAGGAAGTACCAAGCAAGACGTGAAAAGGATAATACCTGCAAGTTAGACTCAGCGGTAACGTCACCCCCATTGCCAACCTTCGCCAGCGTATCAATTTCTGATTCGAACTTCATATGGTTTGGTACTAAATAGAAAAATCGATCATTGGGTTTTTCCATCATATCCGTTTTTAAAGCGGTCGCAATCTCTTGATTACCATCGTATCCCGCCTTGGAAACTATAAATTTTAATGTCACCAAAATCACCCCACATATGCTTTAATGTTACCATAACGGTTACAAATATAGACTATTATCCAGTGGAAAACTGAAAGTGCTTTTTTATTGAAGAATCATAGAAATGTTTTATCATTAGTTTATGGATGTTTGAAAAAGCATCCACTTGATAAAATTAATGAAGGCTTTTCGCTTGCATTGATCTTGTTCTGGAACTATCAATATCACTTCACGATGAAGTAAATATCTTGATCTACCCCAATATATCTTTAAAACAATTGGTAGTTCCAACTCCTAAAGACGCCTGGGGCAACCCAGGCGGTACATAAGTTAAATACGATAATCCGGCATGGTTGTTGCCGGCTTTTTTATTCCCCGATAATAAAAAAGCATTTAATTGTGCACAATAAATAAAAATGGTTTAATGAACGTGAGCTTATAGTTAATGACGTTAATTATAAGCAAAACATTTTATTACAGGGGGAACTATCATGGCAAAAGTTGCAATCGTAACCGGTGGTGGTCAAGGGATTGGCGAGGGAATCGTTCGCCAACTTGCTCAAGACGGTTTTACAGTCGCTGTCGCTGATCTAAACGAGGAAAATGCCCAAAAAGTCGCTACTGATATTGGCAACAACTCAAAGGGTTACTTTGTTGACGTTGCCGATAAGCAAAGTGTTTTTGACTTAGTTAAGCATGTGGTTAGCGATTTAGGGGAACTAAACGTAATGGTTAATAACGCTGGAATTGCTAAAATTGGTCAAATCACAGAAACTAGTGAGGATGACCTTTCCAAAATTCTGGATGTTAATATCAAAGGCGCGTTTTATGGAATTCAAGCCGCAGCTGATCAAATGAAGAAACAGGGTAAGGGCGGCAAAATTATCAGTGCTTCTTCAATTGCCGGTCACGAGGGCTTTGAACTACTTGGCGCATACTCTGCAACTAAGTTTGCGGTTCGCGGTTTAACCCAAGTTGCCGCAAAGGAACTAGCTAAGGATAAAATCACCGTTAATGCTTACTGCCCAGGAATTGTATTAACCCCAATGTGGGATCAGATTGATAAGGAAATGGCTAAGATTTACAACGTTCCAATTGGTCAGAGTTTGCAGAAGAACATTGAATCAATTGCTTTAGGTCGAGGCGAAGAGCCTGCGGACGTTGCAAATCTGGTTTCATTCCTAGCGGATTCAAAATCGGACTATATTACTGGTCAGTCAATCATCGTTGATGGTGGGATTAACTTCGCTTAAGCTTTACCCTATCTACCCAATAAATAGAATTCACCCAAAAAGGCCAACCTCGAAATGAGGTTGACCTTTATTTGTTAACGATTGCTTTGTAAGTTCTACGATATCTGTTGTCGAAAACCATTAAGATCTCTCTTGTAATCCCTGCCTAGATGTAACTACTAGTTTTCCCTTCTCTTGAATATCTTTCCAAGACCAAAGAGTGAAATTACTAACATAATTGCGCCAACAATTGTAGTTGCAGCATTCTTCTTGTCACCAGTTTGTGGTAATTTAGTTGCTGTTGTCTCGGTTTCTGTTTCGGTATCAGTATTAGCTGAAACTGGGATTAACGAAGCTGCTTCAATTGAAGTAGACGCGTCATCTGTTTTAGCAGATGAATCAGTACTCCAGTTGGTAACTGATGGATTGAAGGTAGAATCAGCATAGTTTCCACGATTATCAAGATTAGTTGCTTTTTTATCAGTTACATTATTTTTAACACTGCCAGGATTTTTGGTTGTATTCGTAGTCGTTTCTTTGTTTGCTGGATTATCTGTATTCTCAGCAGGTTTATCTACATTTTCAGTAGGTTTATCTATATTTTCAGCAGGCTTATCTTGAGAAGATCCATTATCATCAGGATTATCGGTTGTTGAACCAGTCTCTGAACCATCTGGGTAAACAGGATCTGGTAACTCTGGTTTTGGATATTCATCAGGCCCTGGTTGAACTGGGTCCGGTAATTCTGGCTTTGGATATTCTTCAGGACCCGGTTGAACAGGCTCTGGTAATTCTGGCTTTGGTCCCGATTTATACAATATTGTGAATTCTTGATTCTTATTAGTAAAGGTACCCACAATTTCTTGTGGATTACCTGGGAAATAACCTTTTATCTCAGGAGCTTGAATGTCATATTTAGTATTAGGAATGTTCTTAATAGTTTGACTGCCAATTATGGCACCACTATCAACATCCTTGTAATACACTGTAATGGTATATCCTTGTAAGATCTGAACATAACTTTGTGGTTCGCCTAAATTGGTGCCAAAATCATATTTATCTTTCAACTGCTCTTTGACATATGCTGCGCCTTTTTCAGTCAGGCTATAATAGTAAGTTCCTTTTTTGCTAGCATTATTGACGATATCAAAGCCATATTCTGGTTTATCAGATCCTTCAGGAACGAAAGTACCTGTATAATAACCTTCACCATTAGGAATGTTGATGTATTCAGTAACACTACCATCATGGTCGTTTTTGGTTAGCAGGCCAAGTCTTGGTTGCCAGTCTTTGTACTGTGGTGTTTGATTTTCATCATCATACATCCGGCCTGTGATACCACCGATGAAGTCCCACCTTGTAATGAGGTTGCGAGAAACATAAATCGCGATATGACCATTTCGATCAGTATCAATACTGTAGTTTTGACCTTGCTTAACGGACACGTTATTAACAGCGTAGCCTTCGTAATTGTAATGGCCTGTTAATTTTTTGAGCCAGCCTTGCATATCAGAATCTTTTAATTCTTGAGGTTGACCAGCAGGCTCAAACCGATCATAACTTTGAAAGATTGTCTCGCCAGTGTCTTTATCAACAATATAGGTTACTCGAAGTGGCCAGCCATAATTACCAGCGTTAGGGCCCCATTCAACAGCATTAGAACCTGCGGCGACATTAGATGGTGTGGGCTTATCCTGAGGCACCTGAACGTATAGATATATCTTGAAATCATTAGAGGTATTGATTGCTTGACCATCTTCAGTCCGTTTATCGTTGTTGACTGATTGGTCAAGATAGATAAAGCCAGTGCCTAAAAGACTGTCAATGACAGCCTGAGCATTATTCTTATTGATGGGAGACATGGGAGATCCTTTACCAAGCCGATCGTAATTGTTGTATAAGGCTTGGTTCGTGTCGTGATCAATGATTGTGATCTGACTTCTAACTTGATCTTCTGTCGGTTCTGGAAGTGTGTCTGTGGTCATGCCCTCAGTATTTTCGTCGATTTTCGGATCGGCAACATGATTGGCAGAAGCAGCGACATTATCACTAGCAGCGGAATACTGCTGTGGCGTGTCGGCTGCGTAAGCCTTAGCATCATATGCGTTGCTAGTTGGTTCTGTATTGGCCGTATTGGTTGTATCAGGTGTCACCGTTGCTGTATTGTCAGCATTAGTTTTAGTAACAGCGGAGTCCCCAGCAGGCGCTGTCACATTCGTGTTAGCAGCTGAATTAGCAGTTGCTGGATTGTCTGAATACGCAGAAGTAGTCGTGCTAGTTGTGTCAGGCGTGACTGTTGCCGTATCGCCAGCATTGGTCTTTGTATCATATGTGTTGCTAGTGGCCGTTGTCACATTTGTGTTATTAGCTTCTGTTGCGGTATTGCCTGTGTATCCAGGAGTAGCCGTGCTGGTCGTTGATTTGTAATCATTTGCGGGTGCTTGAGTATTATCTACTGTCGTAGTTGTGCTTGCTGGTACTGCAGATGCGTCAGCTGATTCAGTTGCAGAGTTATCAACTGTCTGAATTGGTGTAGCCGCCTTGGCCTCTGTAGCAATAGTCGGTGTGGTTGTATCTGTTGTTGCAGCTTGAGCCGTTCCACAATACAATGAGAAACCAGCAAATGCGATACCGGCAATGAGCCATTTTTTACCAGCTTTATACATTTTGAATCTTTTCTTCGTTTCCATCATAAATCCCCCCCAGGATAAAAAATAGACACTAATAAATGGTCAATATGTTTACAAATTAATTATAGCATGATTGATTGTTCTCTAAATAACATTAAGCTCTGCGTTAATTTATCATATGTTTTCTGATATTTTGAACTTTAAATCCAGTGTTTAGATTCTAAATCTGATTACATTACTGGTTAGTTATTCATCGTTGGCAGTGGGATTAACTTCGCTTAATTATCACCTTATGTTCCCCAAAAATAGAATTAACCAAAAAAGGCCAACTCCAAAATGAGGTTAGCCTTTATTTATTAGTGAGTTGCTTTATAAACCTGCAAACTTAACTTAGCCCGGTTAACATCCGTTGAGGTTAACGGATTAAAGCCATTTTTGCTGGCCTTCAACTTACTATATACATAAATTTCTGGGACATCGTTTGCCCAATACATTGCATCGTTTTTGTTAGGGGAATGATTCAGCCCTAACATGTGGCCCATTTCGTGGGTTAAAGTACTGGCATATTCAAATCGTCGAGCTTTTACATCAAGATTTTCCTTATCAATTACCCTTTTCTGAAGTTTAATCTCTTTTTCCGTCTTTTTGACTAAATCATTCCGATACTTGGACAACTTATTAGTATCAACATTTTTAGCACGAAATGAATCAATCAACCGATTATCTCGTGCAGTTTCTGTTTCAATACTCTTCTGTAAAACCAGCCTTGCCATTCGCTTTGGCGCACTAACAAAATATGAGCTCCGAATTTGGATTTCCTTTCTTGAAGGCGACCACCATGCATCACTCCGATCAGTACTCGTAACTTTTGAATTAGAAACCGAAAACTTTATGGTATGGTGTTTATTTGTTCCCAGTAAAAACACCTTGGTACCCAGCTTGCTATTCCAATAGTCCATTGCCAAATCCAAACTCTTTCGGAGTTCCTTATTTTTAGTGACATCGTAAATATATACTTTGCCCTTATTGTCTAAACCATTCATTGAGGCGTAGTTAAGTAAGTATTTATCCGCGAGTGATTGTTTATTCTGAAGATAAAATGAGTTTCCTTTCGTCAATAACGCTGATGTCGGCTTAATATCATCAGCTTTTGCAATCTTGACTTCAAACCAAAAACCACTAATTCCTGTTACCAGTATTCCCAAAATTACCGGTGCGACTATCTTCTTTGCTTTCATAAGGTGCTCCCCCAGTCCTTAATTACCTCTTAATTCTATGAAAAAACAATGGTCCGGGCAAGAATAGTTGTCATTAAAGTAAAAAGTCTTCCAAAATTTGGAAGACTTTTTAATATTATTCTTTTATATTTCTCTTTTTAAACATACTTAAAAGACCAAAAACTGATAGTCCTAACAAGATAATCCCAACAATTGATGATAATGAGCTATGTTGGTCACCCGTTTGGGGTAATTTAGACTGATCGTTATTCACAAAATCATTAGTTGCAGATACCGGCTGAGGCATTGGGTTCTGGTTTTCTTCTCCAGTAGTTACGTCCGAATTAATTGGCGTACCAACTTGTGAACTAGGATTATGTGGTTCATCAGGAACTGCAACCACTTTTTCTGGTCCATTCGGAATATTTGGTGTCGATGGATTATGTGGTTGGTCCGGGATATTAGGTGTATTTGGGGTTACCGGGTTATGTGGCTCGTCAGGAGTGTTTGGAGTACTTGGGGTTTCCGGTGTACCAGGAATATCTGGTGTATCTGTTGGCGTATCTGGTGTTGGTGTATCACCATGGTTTCCTGGGGTGTTATCTCCTGGATTTACTGGAGCCGGCGTTACAACTTCAACTCCGTATCTATCCTGAACGGCGACATAACTATCGGTAGTTGATGGAGTCTCAAGTTTATATTTTTGTACTTGGTTATCATAGCTAAAGCTCTTATCAGCTTTAGTTCCATAGTAATATTTTTGGGTTTGCAGGTTAAACTGCAATGAAAGGTTTGATTGATAATTACCCCTTTCCAGATAGAACACACTCATATCGTGTGATCCAGCTTTAAGCAAATCCTTACTCAAGGTTGTTACCTTACCATTAACTGTGACGGTACCAGTCGCAAAATCAATTGTCCCTTTTTGAATTCCGTGAATTCCGCCAAGATCAAGTGCCAAATGGCCATCAATGTACAGCCAAAAGTCATCATCACCACTAAACGTAAATGTCATTGGCACCTTTTTACCATCAGCTCCAGTAACATTTCCACCTTCTGGCATAACATATTTGCCCTTCATACTCATCACAAAGTAATGGTCCAAATTCTTAGCAGTGTCACCAACACTGTTAGCATCAAAACTACCATTGTGAGCTTCCATATCATCTGCAAATGGGAAGAATTGACCACTCTTACCATCAATTACAACTCCAGGCTTACTATCAATGGTAATCGTGCCAGTCTTTTTATTAAAACTAGCAAAATTGTTAGCACTGTTAAACTTGTAGTTACCGTTCTCATCTACAGAGAATAAGCCCCCATTTGACACCTTATAATGTTTGACACTATCACTATCAGAACTGTTTTCGAATAAATATTTAAGTGATTCTGAAGAATTGATAGGTCCTTTAGGGTTTAAAACAGGGAAACCATCTACTAAATCAGAGCCTACAATTCCAGTGGTAACCTGAGCAGAACTTGAATTTCCTTCCCCTCGATAATGCTCACCGTGAGTAAACTGCAAAGCGTGGTGCGCATTAATTCCTTCGTATGATCCAGATGGTTCAAGATCGTGACCATTACCATCATTTTTAATCGTATAGTCATTGATATTAATCGTAAATCCGGCATTATCAGTATTCTCTAAGATACTACCATTATTTTTAGTCGGTGTTGTCGTGACTGTGTTTTCCGAATCAAAATAGAAACCAGTTCCTTCTTTTAACCCTGTCTCATCCGTAACGTTCTGAATTGTATACACATTTCCATCACTACCGATAAAATAGTTATCGCCAGCATCGAGAGCAGCTTTAATGAGTTCAGCGGCATCTTCACCCTTATATACTTCATTGGATGAATCGCTGTTTACATTATCATTATTTGGATTGTTAATCATATCAATGATTTTTTTATCAGCGGCATTCTTTGGATCTAGTTTGTCTATTTTAGTTTTTTGGCCGGCTTCCTTGGTAACCGTATAACATGTATCTCCGTCTTTGAAAACCGTAATAGTATTTGCTAACTGACCAGCTTTACCGTAGTTGAACTCATCATCCAGTGTAATTGAAAATGATGCGTTTTTATCATCTTTGTTAGTCAGCTTAACCTTATAGGTAAACACATTACCATTCTGGTCTGTATATGATAAAGGCTTATCAACAGCGGTCAAATCATTTTTAATTACTGATTCTGCCTGAGTTGCCATTGCCTTTAAATCTTTTTCTGTTGGCGTAGGAACAAAAACATAGCCAACGTTTTTCAATTGTGCTGAATCAAGTCCATGATCTTTTGCAAATGCTTCTAATTCGGCCTCATTTTTAAAGTGAACTATTCGATAACCGCCAACATTATCTTGCTTTTTGTCAACAGTATCTTTAATTTTAGCCATATCACCAAGGAAATACGTATCTACATGACCAGCTTTGGCTGCATTGTTTATTTCTTGAACTTGCTTCTCATTGATTATAGAAGTCTTACCCGTTTTCTTATCATATTCCATATATTTACCGTCAGCTGATTTAAAGACAATTCTCCCGTATTTACTACTGTTAGCTTCGTTCTTCACAGCATCTGGTAACTTGTCGTAATCAAGGTAGCTCTTACTTTGATCATCCTTATCGTATCGATTTGCGAAACTTTCATTATCTTTCTTAGCAGAATCAGCATTAGGTGTTTTATCACTCTTGGGAGATTGTACACTTAGTGCTGTTCCTGCTTTTTTAACTTCGCTATTAGTATTTGTTGCGGTTTGTGAATTTGCTTGATGATATTCAACTTTACGGGTCTTTTGAACACCACTCTCAATTGCTGCATCTATATCATCGTCACTTTGAACTTTAGCTGGCTTGCTTTCGCTTTTTGCAACATAGCTTGGTGTATGTACGGAATCTTCTACTTGCTTTTTAGATTCTACAATTTGTTCAGTATTTTGTGTCTGAGTCTGAGTCTGAACTTCTGCATTTTCACTATCAGCCTTGGAAATTGAATAAATTTCCGCTTGTGCACTTTCGTTAACTTGATCTGACTTTACTTCGCTCGCAGAAACGGAACTGGCCCCACCGATCGTCAGAATGAAGGCACAGCCAAATAGCCACATTTTCCCCTTCTTATACATTTTAAAACGTGATGGTACTCGATTAGACTTGTTGTTCATTACCCCTAATTCCTCCCAATATATTTAATGTTACATTACATAGTAATTATTATGACTACACTGTGTATTATATTTCAAAACTGTTTAGTAATTGAACAACACTTTACCCATAACTGTCGGATAACTAAATGTTTTTACTAAAAACAAAAAACCACCCATGGCAATTCAAATTGTCATAGGTAGTTTTCGTCTAATCTATATTTAATTAATTGTAACTATTAGTTCTCTCGTCTCTTAAAGATCTTTCCAAGACCAAAGAGTGAAATTCCTAACATAATTGCTCCAACAATCGTAGTTGCCACATTCTTTTTGTCACCTGTTTGTGGCAATTTAGCTTGTTCTGCTTCACTACCAACACCAGGTACCATTGAACTCTTTGCAACCACCATTTGGGTAGGAGTTGAAGTTGCCATATTCGAACTAGTTTTGGTAACTCCAGAAACGTTTTGGCCTGGAATATTACCTCTAGAAGGAGTTTCACCATTGTCGCCAGGTGTCTTTGAATCTCCTGGAGTCTTTGGAACATCCTCGCCAGGTTCCTTAGGAGTATCTGTTGGTGGGACATCCTCACCCGGCTCTTTAGGAGTATCCGTTGGTGGGGTTAAAGGTGGAACATCCTCACCTGGTACCTTAGGAGTATCCGTTGGTGGTGTTAGTGGTGGGACGTTGTTGTTTGGAGTTTCTGGTGGAACGCCACCACCTGGCGTTTCAGCATCAACACCATACCGTTGTTGAACTCCTAGTGCATAGCTTTGAGTTGGTGTTGAGTAGTAATTAGATCTTACTCCGTACATAAAGATTGGGTAAGGGCTTATAGCAGGTTGAGTTCCAAACTCAGAAACTGGCACTGCGTAATAGCTCTGTGTCGTATCAAGGTTGAACTCCAACTTAAGGTTCGATTGGTAATTACCTCGTTCCAAGTAGAATAGGCTTAATGTATGAGTCCCGCTATACGATGCACTTGGTTTGAGATCGACGTCATTCCCTTTATTATCTTTTGCCCCAGCACCAAGAATGTCATCCAAACTCGTCGTATATTGTTCTCCTTTTCTATTAGTGGTAGTTACTTCACCTGTCGCAAAATTAATTTTACCGGAAATCGCACTATGAATACCACCTAGGTCAAGGACCAAATTATCATCAATATATAGCCAGAAATCATCATCCCCACTGAAGGAAAATGTCATATCCTTGCCATCGACCTTGCCATTTACCTTTCCATAAGGTGGAATTGTGAATCCAGTTGACATTTTCACCCCAAAGTAATGATCATTTTTAGCTCCATTAACGGCATAATTTGTTGTTTGAACGTCCTTGTCTTTGCCGAAACTAACTGTTTGATTCATTTTTGTTGGTAAAGATACCCCTGGCTTAATATTAAAGGCAGAATTTGGATCTCCTAATGGGAAGAATTGTCCCTTTCCATTCACCATAGTATCCGCTTTGTTATAAACCAGAATTTTACCTATCTCTTTATTATATTGGGCATAATACTTGGAACTATCAAACATGTAGCCGCCATTACCATCAGAAATAAATAGCTTAGCATTGTCAGGTGTTAATTCATACTTATCAGAATAGTTTGAACTTTGGTTATTGAATAAGTAATCAAGTGATTGACCATCAGGATAATCCCCGACACTAGCAGATGTCTTTAAATACCCGACTGGCCGTTCATTTTCAGGAACCGTTGAGTTTTCTGCATATAATGGGTTTGTCACTGGGTAGCCATCGAGGCCCAGCTTCTTTTGAACAATATTCTTATAAGCACCATCGTTAGCAGAACTATATTGATTATACGCTTGTTTTGATTCAGCTCCGTTTCCGTGTGAGAAAACAATTGCGTGACCATTATTAATTCCTGATTCATAAGTTTCTCTGGACTCATCAGGAGTAGTCGTAAAGTCAGAAATCGTTACGTTGAATCCTGGATTGACGGTGTTAATTAATCCCATTGTGCCGTCCTTTTGATCAGGAATTAAATAGCCATCCTGAATAACAGGAAGTCGCCCTTTATCATCCTTGGTAGCTCCAGTCTGTTGGAGCGGTTCAGATATCTTTTTATAAGTAATTGCATCCCCACTGATTTTGTCTTTACCAGTTAACTCATTCTGGGTAACTGCTAAATACCATTCACCATTAACTTTAAATGCCCTTTGATTACTATCGACAGCTTTCTTTAATCCTTTTTGAATATCATTGCCACTGGTATCTTTTGTGACTACCTTATTAACACTCACCGTTTCATCCGCAGTAAGCTTCCCGTCTTTGATAGCCCCTAAAACCGTATCGTAGTCTTTACCAGTAGTTTTATCTCCCTGCTTCAGAGCGACCAGTTGATTGCCTTTAACTAAGTAGTAAACACCATCAATTACAGCAACAGCATACTTTTTAGTTTGTGGATCATTATAACTTGCATCACTTGGGGTAACGTATGAAACTGCTTCTTTTTTATTTGGATCATTTGGATTCTCGATTGTTTTAACGTACTGTTTATTTGCCGCGCTAACTCGACCATCAGTAATTGGGTTTTTGGGGTCAAAGTACACCATGTACCCAGTACTGGTACCATTTAAATCATATAAATCACCAATTTTACCAGTACTATTTACATAATCAACAATATCATCAGAATATTTTTTGTAGATGCTATCCAAAGTAACAGCTTTAGGATCACTACTGCTTACTGGCATATATTCATCCGTCAAAACATTTTTGCACCTGAGTCATATTCTTTCTGAATTGACTTATCAGTCACAAAGTTTCCGTTTTTATCTTGAACATAGACAACGCCTTTTTTATCATTTTCATTCTTAATAAGAATCGTCCGTTTTTGACTATCACCATTTACCTTTGTAGCTGTGTATTGAGTCTTACCAACAACGGGTAACACCAAATTCTCCAGCCCATGATAAGTCAAACTGGCATTATAAACACCCATATCCTTCAGAACTTCATCACTTATTTTGTACTGATCTCTGATGGCGCTAAGATCACTATTGGTTGTGACGATTTCGTAGCCCTTATACAAGGTTCCGTTTATCGGTTTATAAAGTCCATCTTTATTCAGAGTAGTTCCCAAATACTCATTCAATAGATTGGTAGGCATTGCGTAGTAGTCAACTTTTCCTTGATCATACGCAGTTTTGATCTCATTTAAATCATTATTATCAGTAATTAAGGATGCTGGTTGATCTGGATTAGAAGTATCAACCTCATACCAACTACCCTTCAGGTTAACTAAGACCCGGCCAAATTGGTTGCTATCCTTATCGTGGATCTCATAATACTTAATGTACTTCTTGTTAATAAGATTGCGAGTATCTTTAAACAACTTATTGGTGTGCTTCAGCACTCGCACACTAGCCTTCTTAACAGCCGCTCTCTTTACCGCATGCTTAGCCACCCGCTTAGTTGTTACCTTGGTACTTTTGGCACCCTTAGTTGACTTAACAGCTTTGATCGATTTAGGTGTTGATTTTGTGACCTTTGGTGCAACTGTTCTAGTAGCCTGTTCAGCTTGAACTGGTGCTTGACTAGCTGGTTGAGTGGCCTGAACATTGTTATCAGTACTTGCGGTTGCTTCAGCTTGGCTGCTTTCCGTATGTACGTTGGCTTCGTTCTGGTTGTTAGTTACCGTTTGAGCTGGTTGTGCTTCAGTTGACTCGGTATCAGTAGTCGAAGTTACTGATGAATCAGACTGAGTTGTTTCTTGCGTCTGTGATTGAGTTTGGTCCGGATCCACTACATCCAAACTAGCTTCATTAGAATCACTAGAATCACTCGATTCATTTGGCTGAGCAATCGTGTACGTGGCTGGCTGATTGTCAGTCTTAGTGTTGGTTGTATCAGCAGTCGCAGTTGCCGATCCTGCAGCCCCAAGTGTTAGCACAAATGCACAGCTAAACAGCCACATCTTCCCCTTTTTATACATCCGATAGTGAGTCGGAACTTTTTCCTCAAATCTATCCATCTTTAAATCCCCCCTGGAAATAAACGTAAACTAATAGTTACATACAACTAGTTTAATTATAATTAATTGCTCATTTGGTTACAAATATAAGCTATTAAAGTTTACTAAAAAAGCGGCAACCCTATTGGTTGTCGCCTTTTTGCCTAACTAGCAGTATGAACCTTATTCTCTTCCATTACCTTCTCGGTATAATATTGAAGGTCATCAATTGCTTCGTCCTTATCCGGAGAGTTCTCTTCAACAAGCTGATGAAGCTTCTGCTGAGCAACTGCCCAATAAACCAAATTATTAGTAATTGGCAGAATATCCCTCAGAATTTGGAATTCAAAGTTTTCACTGTTTGCTTCTTTTATATCCTTATAATTGTGATAGTCAGTTACAATTTCAGTTTGAGTCTTATTTGACTTCGTGGTTGCCTGAATAATCACAAACCGCGAGACTCTGTTTGCCTCAAACAATTGTTTTTTCAAATTTACTATCTCTGCTTCATCTAACTTTACAGTCATTCATGTCCCTCCCCATCGCTTACTTATTAAGAATTCCAACCGATTCATTCAAGTGATCATTATTGATTACCAAACTAACAATGAATTTTGCTAATACCTTATCACTAACCTCACCATTAGGCATTGGCTCATTTTCCTTGAATAGTTGCCATTCGCTATCTGTTTTAGAAATTAGTCGACCAGCCCTAATAATCGTGTATGGAATTTCCGACTCATCAACAATCTTCGCGGCATAGCGTTGTTGTTTGATAAACTCCCGCTGATCAGCAACTCCCTCATAAGTCCTAGGTGGTTGAACCTCATCATCAAGACCAGAAACCGTCACCATAATAAACCGTTCAATCGCTGGCATTAGTTCATAGTATGCATCAAACAAGGCATCAAAAGCTAAATCAACGTCGTTTGGCCCCAACACTGAAATAACTCCGTCAACTGCACCAATAGTTTTTTGATAATCAGAAACGGATTCAAAATCACCCTTAAACTTAATTACGTCAAATTGAGACTCAGTATTTAGTTGGCGTTCAACCTCCACCGCTGCCGGTGATTCATTACTAAGTAATAGAATTTTTTTCATTAAACTTTCCTTTATATATCTTACTATACATTAAGTTTAACCATAAACCGCCGTAATTTCAAAAAGTGAATTTCAATTGAAGAAAACGGATTCAAATTAGTTAACGAAATCCCTTGCTGCTTATATATAATTCGTGTATTGAATAATTAACTTTAAAATGTTAGTATTATCACGGTATTTTTTTATTATTTCCGAACTATTATTAAGGAGCTGTTATTGTGAATTCAATCAGTAAATTTTTCGGTTTTGAGGAACGGGGAACCAACTTCAAAACGGAAACCCTAGCGGGAATCACTACCTTTGTATCAATGGTATATATTCTATTTGTTAATCCTAATATTTTAGGCGCTTCAGGAATCGATAAGGGGGCCGTGTTCACTGCGACCGCCCTCGCATCAGCCTTTGGTTGTTTTGTAATGGGCGTTTTAGCTAACTACCCAATTGCGATTTCTGCCAGTTTAGGCCAAAACGCATTCTTTGCTTACTCAGTATGTATTGGAATGAAGGTTCCTTGGGAAACTGCCCTTGCCGGCGTGTTCCTTGCTTCATTCATTTTCGTGATCCTAACTGCAACTAAGGTTCGAGAGAGAATCATCGATGCCATTCCAGCTGATCTCAAGTCAGCAATCGGTGGTGGTATCGGTCTATTCATTGCCCTAATCGGTTTATCAGAAGGTGGCATCATCGTCAGCAATAAGGACTCACTTGTGGGTCTTGGCGCCTTTACGGGTACTACATGGCTAACTGTGTTTGGTCTGCTTGTAACCTTAGTATTAATGAGTATGAGAGTCCCTGGTGCTATTTTCATCGGAATGGTTTTAAACTCACTTCTTGGTTTATTTACTGGATTGATTCCAGTTCCTCACCAAATCGTTTCAGCAATGCCTAGCATCAAGTCAACCTTCGGGGTTGCAATCGCCCATGTTCCAGACATCAACTCAATTCAGTTAATTGTTGTTGTCCTAACCTTCCTGTTAGTTACCTTCTTTGATACCGCAGGAACTTTAGTTGGTCTAGCTGAACAAGCCGGCTTTATCAAAAACAATAAAATCCCTAACATTGGTAAAGCACTTGTAGCTGACTCTTCAACAATGATGGTCGGTTCAATTCTTGGTACATCACCAATGGGGGCTTTCGTTGAATCATCAGCCGGTATCGCTATTGGTGGCCGGACTGGTTTTACTACCATCATTGTCGGGATTCTCTTCGTAATCGGGGCTTTCTTCTCACCAATGTTGACTGTAATTACCAGCCAAGTTACCGCCCCTGCACTGATTATTGTCGGTGTTTTGATGGCTCAATCACTTAAAAACGTTCACTGGGAACAGTTTGAAATTGCTGCGCCAGCCTTTATCACATTGGTTGGTATGCCGTTCACATACAGTATCGCCGATGGTATCGCTCTTGGCTTTATTACTTACCCAATCACAATGATCGCTGCCAAACGAGGTAAAGAAGTTGGCCCAATGATGTACGCCCTAGCAGTTATCTTCGTTATCTTCCTCTGGATCCTAGAGGCAAAGTAACTTTGACCCATCGCTAATTTTGGGGTAAGGTTATATGGTTGTTTAAAACTGAATATCTTAAAGGAAGGAATTTTTATGAATTCTAAGACGACTTTATTTGGCATCGATAGCCTACTTGATTTAGTTAAGGCTGCCGTTGTTGCTGCACTCTACATCGTAATGACGATGGTCTTGGCACCCTTTAGTTATGGTCCCATTCAATTCCGGCTTTCGGAGGGACTTAATAACCTTGCTCCGTTTAATAAGCGCTATGTTGTGGCGATTACTCTTGGTTGTTTCATCTCCAACATGACCTCACCTAATGGCCCAATCGACATGCTCATCGGAACCTTTGAAACTTTCATTGCGTTGCTGACGATTAACTTAGTTACCAAACACATCAGTTCGGTTCCAGCCAAACTAGTTTTATCAGTTCTGATTGGAACGTTCTTCATGTTCATCATTGCGTTCGAACTTGCCTTCATTGGAAGTGGTGCATTTTGGCCAACCTTCTGGGCTAGCTATGCATCCCTAGCAATCAGCGAATTTGGATCAATGGCGCTTGGTGCTATCGTAATTTACTTTATTAACCTTTCAATTGACCTAACGAAGTAAGATAAAATCCTTAATCATTCAGAAACGAATCGATTAAGGATTTTTTATTTACTTCAACCACTGATACATCAACTCTTTCATCAATATCATAAATTCATAATTATCAGTTAAGGGATAGTTAAGAAATTCCAGCAAGTTAGTTAAACTCCTAGTGTTATTCTTTCAGCGTAGTAAAAAAAGAAAACATTCTAGGAGGAATCATCATGAAGAACTTAAAGAAAGTATTATTGGTTGGGGCAGCTTCAGTTTCTGGATTAGTTGGACTAAGTATTGCCGGGGGAAACCAAACCGCTAAGGCAGCTGCTTCATTTCCAACATACAAGGGCATCGCTCACAACGAACTCGACCCAATGGGATCAGTTACTTACACCTCAAATAAGGGATACAACATCGCCGACGGAATGAGCGGAGCAGGTTACTACTCAGGTGGAACTAAGTACCTCGGCCCCCGGAATGGTAAGAGTGCCGCAGCCGCAATCTCAACCATCCAAGTTAAGGTTTCCGATACAAAAAAGGGCAAAACCTATAAAATCAAAACTATCAAGACTAATACCACGACAAGAAAGCAACCAGGGGTTGGTCCTCGTTTGGACGCTGTTCCTAACTTAAGCTTTACTGGGTTAAGCAAAATGAAACTAGCAAAGATGAACCAGACAGCTAGTTTGATGGGCTATACGGTAAATAAAGGAGCAAGTGCTGGCAAGATGGCGTATGACGGTAACTCAATGGGCGCAATCAAAGTCAACGCTAACCGAATGGACACCAACAATGGCTACAAGCTATTTGCCTCCCTCTCATCGTTCAAGAACTCGATGGGTAAGACCCTTTCAAAAGCCAGATTATCGATCAATACTAGGGGAGCTAAGGATGCCATGGGAACTAGTGCCAAATTATACTCAAGCACTGGTAAAGCTAAAGCAATCCTAACTGGCAAAGCTGGTGCAAAGGGCGAAGCAATGGTCAAAATCTCAAAGAAAGACGTTAAACTTCTCTTCGCCAAGGCTAAGAACGTCAAGGCTGGTACCTACCAAGCCAACTTGGTATTTACCCTCGCTAACAATGCCAACGCAAGTGCCTCAAAAGCCAATGCCAACGCAATGAGAACTCCTAGCGACTTAAGCTAAAGCCAAAATTCTTTGAATTTAAACAAGCGAAGATATACTTATTTTAAAAGTATAACTTCGCTTGTTTTTTTAGGAGGTGCTCAATGATGAGCCAAACAATTCTCTTGGTAGACGATGAACCATCAATCACTGATATTAACGCAAAGTACCTAACTAGAGCTGGCTATGACGTCCAAACTTCGACCAACGGAATTGAAGCCCTTGATTGGTTGGAAAACCATTCAGTCGACCTAATCGCAACTGACATCATGATGCCCGAACTAGACGGCTACGATTTCATTAACGAAGTAATCGATAAAAATCCTGACCAACCATTCCTGTTCTTCACGGCAAAAACATCGGATCAGGATAAAATTTACTCGCTAACCCTCGGGGCAGATGACTATATTACCAAACCATTTAGTCCCCGCGAACTAGTTTTAAGAATCACCAACATTTTGAAACGGGTCAATGGTGGAAAGGAAACCAATAACGCAAACCAGATTTCGATTGGCGACCTTGTTGTTGACCACGACGCTAGGGAGGCATCCATCAATAACCAGTCACTAACTCTAACTGCCAAGGAATTCGACTTGCTGTGGGTTTTAGCTCAAAACCCAAAACGAGTTTTTTCGAAGTCCGAACTCTATGACCTAGTTTGGCAAGAAGACTTTGTTGACGATGCCAATACCCTGAACGTTCATGTGCACGATATTCGAAACCAGCTTACCAAAGTGGGAACTGACAAGACCCCAGTCCTAAAGACCGTCTGGAGTGTGGGGTATAAACTGGAGGAACCGCAATGAAACTAAGATATCTAGTCATCCTCAGCTACCTAATTTCAATTGGAATCACCATTACAGCCGTTATTTGGGCAGTCAACAAAATGGTGATCGATAATAAAAGTGCCACCATAATTATCGAAATCACGGTGGCAGCCAGTATTATTGGAATCATCGTGGCAATGTTGCTCCTTCACAGAACATTCAGCTCATTGGATAAGTTCAAAGCTCTGAGTAAAAACATTGCTGAGAACAAGTTCAATCCCATTACCGGGGTCAAAAGCCCATCTGAGTTTAAGGAACTTGCCAATGACTTTAATCAAATGACGGTTAGTCTGGATCAAACATTTTCTAAACTAAAGGATAGTGAGCGCGAAAAGGACATGATGATTGCGCAACTATCCCACGATATCAAAACGCCAATTTCTTCAATCAAGGCCACCATTGAAGCGATTATGGATGGGGTCATTTCCCCCGACCAGTACCAAAACTACTTTGAAACCATTGACAGCCAGACCACTAGGCTAAATCAACTGGTTGAAGAGTTAGATTATATTCGTTCAAGTAAGTTTGACGAAAACCATTACGAAATTAAACGAGAACCAATTCTGTTAGACAAACTTATTATCAACGTTCTTTCTGGTTTCCAGGTTCAAATTGACCGTGAGAACAGGGATATCAGCGTTAACATTGCCGATAACGCAAACCAAGTGGTAACCGATGGTAATAAGTTATCTCGGGTAATCTTTAATCTCGTAAATAATGCGTTTAAGTATTCCCAACCAGGAACGGCAATCAACATTAGTAGCGCTATCCAAACTGGAAACATCATAATCAAAATTGCTGACGAGGGCATTGGGATTCCTAACGCCGAACAGGCTAAAATCTTTAATCGGCTATACCGGGTCGAAGAATCAAGAAATATGACAACTGGTGGGCACGGTCTTGGCCTCTACATTGCCAAGGATCTTATCGAACGACTTGGTGGAAAGCTGAGTGTTTCCAGCACTCTCGGTGTCGGCAGTACTTTTAAAATCAGTTTGCCAAAAGACTAACGGTAATCTAGTTCAAAATCCTTGGCTTGGAAATAGCTCATTTGCCGGTTGAAAAGAGCATTTGATACTAAGCCAAGAATCACTGGGACGATGACAAACAAAGTAACAATTAATAGCAAACCAACAACCGTCACTTCTTCCATCCCATTTACCGCAGCAATCGGCCCAATCAGTCCCGCAAAGCCAAAGCCAGCACTGCTTGGAGTTCCCGTAATTCCAAATAACGATGCCAAGAATCCCATTATTCCAGCGTTTATCATCACTGGCAATAGTAATTTGGGGTTCGCCATTAGGTTTGCCATTTGCATTTTAGGTGAGCCGAGGAAATGAGCTAATGAAGTGCCAACGGTGTTAGCTTTCCAGCCATAAATAGCAAGCGAGAACGCTGCTGCCACGATTCCTAAGTTAGCAGCCCCAGCAGCAACGCCCGTCAAACCGATTGCCGTAGCAATTCCAACCGATGAAACTGGTGAAACAATCAACAACGCAAACACAATACCAAGCAATGTTCCCATCAATAGCGGTTGGAGCTCAGTTAGTTGATTGATCCCAATTCCTAATATTTTAGTAAAACTAGCAACTGGTTTAAGCGTCATCATCCCAATTCCACCAGCAACCAACATTACGATCGCTGGGACAAGTAGGATGGTGTACGCTTTTAATTTTTGGCCAAGAACCGCAATTAAAACATAACCCACCATAATCGTAAGGGCAATGTTGATAACATCTCCTGTACCGGCAGCCACGAAGTGATCCCCTACCATTTTAAAGTTGCCAGCTCCCATCACAGATGCTAAAACTAAAGCTCCAGTTTGAATTGGAGAAAACTTGCCCAGCATTCCCACACACAAAGCACTAACTGCAGGCAAGGTTACCATCGCGAGGTTAGTCATCGTTAACACCACCGAAAGTTGCGGGTATGAAGGCATTAACACCTTGACCAACTCATTCAGTAATGCACTGGGAATCAAAGCAATAATGATCCCCATCGATAACCCATTCAACGTGTTTAATACAATCCTCTTATCTAGTCTAATTCTATCCATTCTCTTCACCTCATTTTTAGTAATAAAAAAGCCCCGAAGCCAGTGAGACTGCGAGGATGGGTAGGTATTATCACCCGCGCAGTCGATTACTGATCTGCGCGGCCAGGTTCATGCGAAAACGTTCTGGCATTGACAGATCAGTTGTCAAAAAACCAGAACCAAAAGTTGCGGGTATTCAATTGAGTTTTTGCGATTAATTTCATAATTAAAAACTCCTTAGAATATGTTGAGACTAATACTAATGGAGTGGTGGTGATTTGTCAATTAGAAACTTTTAGAACTAATCCCACCAGTAATTAGACTTAAAGAGCCAGATATAAGCAGTAAAACAAAAGCTCCTCGTCTCACGACGAAGAGCTTTGTCAAACTTAGCATGAAAGGTACTGACCAATCATTGACCCTATTGGGTCGCTTTTTGTTATTCGTTCTATAAAATCTCTGTGGTTACTAACAAACTACGCGGATCCAAGCACGTTGACTCGGTGATGAACGTATCTACATCTTCTCCCTCGTTTGCCATACAGGTGATTAGTCATTCACCTTTCACCTATAATATACTAATTTTCGCTTCATGTTTCAAACATTATGACCTTGAATTGTCAAATTAAGTGCAACGCAACGTTAAAGAATGACTCATATGGTGTTTTCCAGCCTAGACATTTACGAGGACGCTTGTTCAACTTAGTGGCATAGCCCTGAATTTCTTTATCATTGATG